>NZ_CAUJAM010000019.1:0-6690 GCF_963082475.1 Methanobrevibacter sp. V14 | reverse complement strand
TACGGGTAGTTTCTAAGGTAGCTTGGTCAGTTTCAGGTAATGCATCAGGACCAACTAATTGTACAATTTCTTGTAACTCAGATTCCTTTTGTAATAATCCCATAGCTTGGTCACGAGTTGCTCTCCAATCTGCTGCAATGTTTTCAGCCCACCATCCTTCAATACTGTCCACATATAATGAGTAACTTTGTAACCAGTCAATTGAAGGGAAGTGACGTTTATCTGCAAGGGATGCGTCTAACGCCCAGAACACTTTACAAATACGTAATGTGTTTTGAGTAACGGGTTCGGATAGGTCCCCACCAGGAGGTGATACTGCACCAACTACAGAAATAGAAGCTACATGTGGTTCAGTACCGATAGTCTTTACTCTTCCAGCTCTTTCGTAGAATTGAGCTAATCTGGATGCTAAGTATGCTGGGTAACCTTCTTCCCCAGGCATTTCTTCTAATCTTCCAGAAATCTCCCTCATAGCTTCAGCCCATCTTGAAGTTGAGTCTGCCATAAGTGCCACATCGTAACCTTGGTCACGGTAGTATTCTGCAATAGTAATTCCAGTATATACACATGCTTCCCTAGCCGCTACTGGCATGTTTGAAGTATTTGCAATAAGAACTGTTCTATCCATTAATGGATTACCAGTTTTAGGGTCGTCGAGGAATGGGAATTCAGTAAGTACTTCAGTCATTTCGTTACCACGTTCTCCACATCCAATATATACAACGATATCTGCATCTGCCCATTTAGCTAATTGCTGTTGGGTAACAGTTTTACCTGATCCGAAAGGACCCGGAATAGCTGCTGCTCCTCCTTTAGCTACTGAGAAGAAAGTATCTTGTGCTCTTTGACCAGTTACTAATGGTACGTCCGGATCTAATTTTTCAATATATGGACGGCTTTTTTTAACAGGCCATTTTTGGAGCATCTGAACTTTTTGACCAGCTACTTCAGCGATGTCTTCAAGAATAGTATATTCGCCTTCAGCTGCAATTTCAGTTACTTCACCATCTAATGAAGGCGGAACCATAATTTTGTGTAAAACAGCAGTTGTTTCTTGTACTTCACCAAGAACATCCCCGCCTTTTACTTTGTCTCCGACTTTTGCTACTGGTTTGAATGTCCATTTTTTCTCCTTGTTTACTGAATCTACATCAATACCTCTTGCAATGAAATCACCAGATTCTTCTCTGATGATTCTTAAAGGCCTTTGAATTCCGTCAAAAATAGAACTCATTACACCTGGAGCGAGTTCTACTGATAATGGACCACCAGTACATTCAACTACTTCACCCGGCTGAATACCGGCTGTTTCTTCATATACTTGGATAGTTGCGGTGTCACCTTCAAGCTCGATGATTTCTCCGATAAGCTTTTCGTTACCTACCATTACCATCTCAAGCATCTGAGCCCCTCTCATACCATCTGCGACAATAACAGGCCCAGCAATCTTAATAATATTTCCTTCAATAATCATTTAACCATCTCTACCCCGATAACTCTTTTAATAAGGTCGTTAATTTGATCAGATGATCCTTCTGAGGACCCATCTTTATCAGGTATTTCAATTATCATTGGTAAAACACTTGAACCAATTTTTCTATTAATATGATCTCTTATTTCATTAGCCATTAATTGAGTAATGATAATAATTGAAATTTCATCATCTAAAAATTTATCAAAAGCTACAATAGCTTCTTCTGAAGTAGTAACAACTTCAGCTTTTTTGACACCACTTAATCTAAATCCTGAAACAGTGTCAATATCACCCATAACTGCGACTGAACTCATATTAACATCTCCATTATTTTAGAATTTGGGAAGTCCGCTTCTCTTTTTGCTCTTGCAATAATTTTTAAATTCTTAATTTCGTTTTCTTTTTGATTTAAATAACCAATAATTGGACCAATACCCAATGGTTTTTTAACAGCTAAAGATTTTGAGTATTCAGAAGCGTAAACATCTAATGCTTTTTCAAATACAGCAACTGAACCAGTTTCGTTATATACTGGGATTACATCAGATAATACTTCTGCATATTTTGTTCCTTCCAAACCAGAAACTACATTTGTAACATCTGGAGATTCCATTAAATCTTTAAGTTTCCATTCACGTAATTGGTATCCTTCTTCTAATATATAAGGGGAAATCGCATCATAATCAAGGTCATCTTGTTTTGCCCTTATAATCAGTTTAAGATTAGTTACATCAACTTGAGTTCCAACATATGCATATAAAATCTGTTTATTTTCGTCTGAAGGAACATCAGAAGAATGTAATAATTTGCCTAAATAATATTTATCTAAAGCAGATTCTAATGGGAGAATCATATTAGTATCTTCGTATTGTGGAAGAGCATCTTCTAAAACTGCTGCATATTCAGTATTATCTAAACTGGATATAATGTCAGTTACACTTTCAGCATCAGCTAATGATTCTAAGTCGTCATATAATGATCCACAAGGAATTAACAATTCTCTTGTCTCATCAGATGTAAGACCAACTTCCTTAGAAGTTAAAAGACTTTTAATATTGTCGATGTCAGCTTTTTTAGACATTACAACAAAAGGATCCTTAATATCTTTAGGAGCCAATTTTGCAACAAAATCATAAGTGTTAGCACGTTCTACGTCTAATGCCTTGTCAAGTGGATATTCATCTAAAACGTCAGCATATTCAGAAACGCCTTTGAGATAATTTTCAACTTCTTCAACGTCGTTGGTTTCAACGAGTTCAGAAATCTGTTTCTCATCAAATAATCTTCCTTTTCTAGCTCTTACTCTTGCACTTGGATTAAGATAAGGATAAATGTCCAAAATTGGTCTGGATGTAATGATTACAACTACTGCACCAACAACAAGGACTGCTAAAATACAGAATACAAGAAATGTTTCTTGTGTAAGTCCAACAGAACTTATTAAGGTCGCAATTCCATCTGCCATAATTTATCCTCCTAATTATTTAAATAATACTTCAGCAACTTCACTACGTAAGATACTTTTAAATCTATCTAATCTTGCTTCAATTGTGTTATTTACTTCTATATCTCCATTAATGGTTTTTAAAACAGCACCACCCATGGCATCAATAGGTTCACCTAATGTAAACTTGATACCTTCTAATTCAAAAGAGTCTGAACCTTGTGAAGATAAGTCTTTTTTAAATTTATTTGTATCCGCTTCATTTAATTGAATAATTAAATCATCACTACCGATTTCCTCAGCAGCTTCTTTAATCATTTTACTTAATGAATCTTCGTATTCATCATCACCAGAAGAAGCTTTACTTTTTAGCTCACCAATAGCTTGATTGAATGCGGCTTCAATTACTTCTTCTTTAGCGCCTAATTCTGCCCTACGAGCATTCATCTTAGCTTCAGAGATAATTTGCTGATATCTCATGTCAGATTGTTTTTTACCGTTTTCTAAAATTTTAGTTTTTTCAGCTTCAGCACTTTTTTCTGCTTTTGCTTGAATAGCTGAAACTTCAGCATTTGCATCTTGAATGATTAAATCAGCTTTCTCCTGGGCTTCAGACATAATACTTTCAACAATTTTACTTGTGCCTGAGCTCATATAAATTGCCTCCTAAGCTGCGCCTAAGATTCCACCGAATACCATAAGTAAAATAGCAATCAAGAAACCATAAATAGCTTGTGTCTCTGGTAATGCAGAGAAAATAATACCACGAGCAAACATATCATTGTCTTCTACAATAGCGCCAACAGAGGATGCTGCTGCTATACCTTGACCCATACCTGAACCTAAACCAGCAAAACCAATTGATGCACCTACACCGATTGCTACAATACCTGCTTCGGTTGTTAATCCTTGTCCTTGACCTAATAATCCTGAAAATACTAATAATAAGATTGCAACCAAGAACCCATAAATAGCCTGAGTTTCTGGTAATGCAGAGAAAATAATACCTCTTGCAAACATGTCATTGTCTTCTGCAACTGCCCCTACAGAACCAGCAGCTGCCATACCTTGCCCTAAACCGGAACCTAATCCAGCAAATCCAATTGCTACTCCAGCACCAATAGCTGCTAAAGCAGTACCTAAAGCAATTTCTACCATATTTAATTCACCTTTGAAATAATATTGATTTTTAAATTTAATTTAAGATATAAATGAAAAATTTTTAATTTTTAAGTTTTGTAAATGTCCTATTTGCTTTGAAAGCTTCAAATTTACCTTTACCTTCCATAAAGAATTGTGAAAAGAACTCAACATAGTTAAGACGTAAAGCATTAATAAATGCACCCAATACCTGGAAAGCGAAGTTTGCAATATGACCACCAATGAATACGATTATTGCCAGTACAATTCCTGCAAACGGAACCATATTATTAACCATAACTGATAAGATGTTTACAGTCATAGCAATACCACCAGTAGCTAAACATAATGCTAAAAGACGTGCGTAGGATAAAATATCTCCCATATAACCGAATATATCCATAACACCATAGGCACCATTAGCCCATACTAACATTCCAATAGTTGCAAGTATTAAGATTCCACCTAAAATCATGCATATCATACCGATTCCAGGCATCATAAATCCTAAAGCAAGTAAGATAATACCAGCTTCGAAAACAAACCAACAAATTTGAGAACCTATTGCCTCTTTAACATTTCCGTATCTTAAGTTGTTAATAGCACCTAAGATAAATCCGATGTTGGTGTATAACAGACCAACTGCAATAGCTATTAATAAAATAGTATCTGGATGTACAAATGATTCAACTGAACCATAAACTGTTGGTAAACGGAACCCAACTATTCTTTCTGGAAAATCTCCAATGAAACCATTAGTTATCAAACCCAGTACACAGGCCCACAGACCAGACCAGATTAAAATCCAACCAAATGCGTTCATAGATTCCTTAACTTTACCCATTCCCCTAATTAATACTACACCAAGAGCAGATACAACTAAACCATAAACTGCATCGGTTAAACAGAAACCGAAGAAAAATGGAAATGTTATTGCAACAAATATAGTTGGATCCATTGCATTGTAACGTACTGGAGAGTACATATCTACAAGGAATTCGAAAGGTTTTGCATACCATCCATTTTGTTGTAAAACTGGGACACTTTCATCATCCGTACCTTCAACCTCTACTGTTTCAAAGGCACAATGTCCATCGGAACTTATTTCAACTAATTGTTCAACTTTTACAGTATCTTTTATAGGTACCCATGCTTCAAGGACGTAAGCATCTTTAGTTTGAACAAATGAGGAAAGTATTTCATTTTTTTCTTTTTCATTTTCTAATTGTTCTTTGAGTGCTAATATGTCATCATCCCATTGTTCTGCAACTGCTCTTAACTCAGTTTTAATAGAGCTGCGTTCAGATTCAATGGTTAATAACCTTGCATCAGCATTTGAAATAATTTGTTGAGGATATCCTTCAACATCACCTACTTCAATTCTCTCAAAGTCGAATTTGCGAAGAATTGAATAAACATCATCGCTAAATTCATTTAATGTTACTACGACGATAATTTCTCCTTCTTTATCATCCATAGGAACAGTAAAAATATCTAATTCATCTGTCAAGTTACTTAATTCATTTTTGATTTCTGAAGCAGATTCAGCATTAATCCTTCCAACAGTAGTAGAAGTGTACTTTGAATCTTTTAAGTCAGCTAAATCCATGTCAAAATTATATAAACGCTTAGCCAAACTTTTATTAGACTTGAGTTCACTTGTTTCAGCGTCGAGTGCGGCAAGTTTTCCTTCTATAACATTTGTTTTAGCTTCCACCTGGGATAGAGTGTCTTCGGCTTTTTCAATAAAAGCTTCAGTGTCTAACCTATCAACTTCTTTTTGAACAGGTAAATCTGGACTAATAAAAGACATCAATGTATCTTTTAACCCATGGCCTTCTGATAAAGAATTTCCTAATAGTTCAGATATACCGTTTGTTTTCATGAGAAGTGAAGATAATTTACCAGTGTATGGAGTAGCTTTAGCAGGAGTTACTAATTCCGCTAATTCAGGATCTTGCTGAATGCTGTCAGAAATATCACTGATTTGTATAAGTCCTGATTCGTGGAGAGCATCCACTGTAGGCGCTACATACTTATCCAGTGTAACAATTCTAATTTTGCGCATTCTAGCTGTCTTGAACATATAATCTCACACTACATAATATTTTTGACAATAATAGAAGCCGCTTCTTTAACATTTACCATAGCTTTGTCTTTTAAGGCCTTAACCTCAACTTTAGACTGCTCAGCAATTGTTTGTGCTTCTTTTTTAGCTTTATCTTCTGCATCAAAAACAGTATCTTTAGCATCGTCTTCAGCTTGTAATTTGGCTGTTGAAATAATTTCATCAGCTTTAACTTCTGATTCAGCAATCATATTTTTAGATTGAGCTTCTGAATCAATAATAAGTTGTTCAGCATCGGATTCAGCTTTTTTTATCATTGCGATTGCGTCTGATATCTCTGCCATAATTAATCACCATGGTATATCTATTTTTGTTGAGTAATATATATATCTTTTACTATCCATTTTGTTTAGAATTCGTAAAATTTAATTTTAAATAAATAAAAGTTATTAAAAGATAATAATTAGATAGAAATAGTTAAGAGGATGTGACACGAAGTCACAATTTTTTCTAATTTTAATTGACTAATTTTCCTTTAATTTTATATACTATGAAATACAATCT
>NZ_CAUJAM010000018.1:0-1766 GCF_963082475.1 Methanobrevibacter sp. V14 | reverse complement strand
TATTTATATCTAATTTTAATAATTATTAATAGTTTATTTTAAATATTATTAATTATATATATTTATATAAGTAATTAAAGTTTTTTAATCATGAATTTATTTGATTGGGGGTTGGATTGATGTATTCTTATGATAGATTTGTCAAAGATTTTTTCAGTTTATTTGATGTTTTTATATCTGAAAAATATGTAACTGAAGATAATAAGTTTATTAGAGATAGAAAAATGACTCAAAAAGAGTATACAACATTTATTCTTTCTCAAAGAAGCTGTACATCTTATATTGAAACGATTAGATTTTTCACAATAGGATTGAATAAGAAGTTTAAAACAATTTCTAGCCAAGGAATTGGAAAACAAAGAATGTTCATTGACCCAAAAGTTTTTATTGATATGAATGAATCTTTTATTGACCAATTATATGGCAAATATTCTGGATTTTCAAAATTTAAAGGATATATTGTTAGTGCTTGTGATGGAAGTATTATTGATCTTCCCAATGTTACTTTAACACGTGAAGAATTCCCTGTTGGTGATGAAAACCTGTTAAAAGAAAAAAGAATTCGTGCAAGAGTTTCATGTCTTTTAGACGTTCATTCTAAACATATTTTAACAGCAAAAATTGTTGAAACAACAATAAATGAAGTAGATTTAGCAATTGAACATTTAGAGAACTTAAAACAAAGATTAAACATTACAAAATTAATTACCATTTACGATCGAGGATATCCATCAATCGAACTCATGGCAAAAACCATTGATTTAAACTCTAAATTTTTAATAAGACTACCAAAAAATGTATTTAGACATTTAATCAAACAAATGAAGACTAATGATGAAATTATAAAAATAAATTTAACAAATAATAGATTAAGTCATTTTGATGATGAAAATTTAAAAGAAAAAGCAAGAAAGATGGGGCGATTAGAAATTCGCATAGCATTAGTAGATATTGGTAAGAACGAACCTGAAATACTTGCAACAAATTTAACATCTGAAGAATTCTCAACAGAAGATTTAAAAGAATTATATGGTAAAAGATGGGCAGTTGAAACTGGATTTGACAGATTAAAAAATTTAATCGAAATCGAAGATTTCAGCGGAATTCGAAGAACAATAATCGAACAAGATTTTCACGCCCACATATTCGTTTATAACCTAGCAATGACAATTAAAAATCATGCAGAAAACAATATAACAAGAATACCCAGAAATAAAGATGAAAAAATAATTTATCAGTCGAATTTCGCAAAAATAACGGGAAACATCTATTTATTCTTATTTGACCTAATATTTGAAACGCAAACGAAAAGAGAGCAAATAATCGATTTTATAGTAAAAGAAGCATCTAAAGAACTAATACAATATAAAGAAAATCAATACAATAATAAAGAACGAAAAACCCCGGATGTTTATAATAAACATCCAGGAAACAAGAAAAAAACACACTAATCAAATAATTTCACCAAAAATTAGTGAGTTTTCACATCTTGTTTAATAGTTCTGTTCACAAATCATATAAAAAACTTACGAAAATCAAATCCTAATCCCAAAATAATATAACAACGTTATCAAATAAACAGAATTAATAAAAAATTTCACATGAAAAATCTTAAGTTTCTAGGAATGCTTTTAATCTTCCATGAATTTCATAGTATTCAAGCCATTCTTTAATTTTATATTCGCTTATGTTTGTCTTTTCCATCAGTTGCCTTATTTGTTTTGAATAATTCAACTGAAAACATTCAGTATTAACTTAATTGGAGA
>NZ_CAUJAM010000017.1:0-7277 GCF_963082475.1 Methanobrevibacter sp. V14 | reverse complement strand
ATAATATATTTAATGTTTTCTTAATTCCGGATTCGGACCTTTGAGATAACTCTTCGCTATTTAACTTGCTTAAATCAGCATAAACATCGCTTGTTGTTGTGATTTCATAGTTATTTGTTAAAATAGTAATTCCGCCATGGCCAACTCCTGCAGTGGTTCCAATAGCAATATCACATTCACTCATTTTTTTAATAGCTCTTGCCATAATTTTAGAAACATTTTTATCTCCCTCTTCATCATAAACCTTAATTCCTTTAATTAAATTATTAGGCTTGGGGGGATTTGGAATGTTTAATATTTTTTCAACGGCTTCAAGAGTGGGGATAAATAAACTGCATGTAACACTCAGTTCATTATAATCAAAATTGCCATAATCTTTTGGATTTTCAATATAATCAAGACCAAAATTACCTTTGTAATCTTGTGCGAGGGCATGTATTTCTCTTCCAATTTTTCCCTGAGTAAAACATTCTGCAGTAGCTATTTTAATCATTTTTATCTCTTAATTCTTTTAATGCAGTCATTGTAATCATTTTTGCAACTTCATCTAATGTATATGGAGTTACAGGTTCATTGTCTCTGATTAATTTATTTGTTGTTAAAACCAGATGATTTTCAGTAATTCCTTGAGCTTTCAGCTCTTCAACAGCAGGATTTGAATCATCATATTCGGAAATATCTTTTATATCAATTGTTTCATTACCAAAACCAAATATTCCTGCAGTTCCAATTGTCATTGCTCCTCTTTCATGGGCATGTTTTATTATTTTAGCTGCTGTAGGTATTGTATTTCCACCGGCAATAACAATAATTACAACATCTCCTTTAAGCAAATCTAAATTATCATCATCAATGTATTCACAGTAACTTTCAACCTTCCTGTAATTTTCATCATGTGTGCATAATTGTTTTAAAAAATCAGGTTTCTGCTGTCCGTTTTCAGCACCCAGCATTGTGAAAATTACATCTCCGCCATCAATTTCTTGACCATCAAAAGCACCAATAACTTTTGGCCCTCCTCTGTGAACCTGAATTAAGTTTATTCCAATTCTTAAACCTAATCTTCCACATCCCACAAGATCGATTCTTCCTATCGGAACCTGTTTATCTTCCATTTTTTGGATTTCATCTGCCATTTTTTCACTTTAATTTCTCAATTGGGTTTTTGTCAATTACTTCTATGTTAATGTTTAATTCAGTTAATAATTTAGCTAATTTATATAATCCTGGGACTTCACTTTCATGATGGCCAACATTTATTAAGGTAATTCCTAATTCTTTTGCGATAATTGCCGTTTCTTGAGTAATGTCTCCTGAAATCAGCATGTCTAATTTTTCATCCTTGGCTAATTTAATGTAATCCGGATTGTTAAGACCAAAACCTGAGATTATTCCGATTTTACTTAAACATTTTTCATCATCTAAGTTATTTACAATTCCGGCATATTTAAAATTATCTAAAATAACTTCTTTTAATTGCTTAAAGTTATAATCAGTTTTACAAACACGTCCGAGGTGTGTTTTTTTATCAAAATAATCAACAACTTCTAAATTAAGACATTCAGCTAGTGCTTCATTAGAACCGCCATCAATTATGTCCCAATTTGAATGGATAGTGTAAGTTGGCGTTTTTGGTTTAAATAATGTCGGATGATGTGTGATGATTAATGTGGAGGTATTGAAATTATCATCTGCTCTCCACAAATCCATTAAAATCTTAATTGAATCAATATCAGAATTCAAATCATATTCTCCCATAAATCCAATATTATCGAAATCCAGAGCCAAATCTTCAGGTATTTTTTCATCTAAAAAATCAATAATTTCTTTAAGCTTCATTTAAATCAGAATTAATTTTATTAATCTCTTCACATATAAACTTATCACAACTAAATAAATCAATTGTAGATACTTTTAAAGCAGGTTTATCCACTAATTGGATAAATTTTTCAATATCATGTTCTTTAAAGATTACTTCTTCAAAAAAACCCATTTCACATGCACTATAAAGCACCCCATCTCTTTTAAGACAACTATTCAGTACATTTATCAAAATGCCGATTGTTAGTGTCATTGTTCCGGAGGTTTTACTATTTATTCCTTTTGTTTTTAGAATCCTTTTATTTTTAGCATGCACTACTTCTAGTCTTTCATGAATATTATTTTTATTTTTCAATAGCTTGTCGTTGTCTTCTGCAGTAGGATCTTCTATTATAAAGGTGTCAACATCAATTTTGGATGACATCTCAACATTGATTCCGCCAAAACCGGTAGTATCGATTACAACATCTCCGGTATATATTAAATCCAAATCAGATGAAAAATCAACACTATTTTTAACATCCCCTCCAATTGCAGTATCCAATAATTCTTTTAAATGAGGATAGATGTCAATTAGCAATATATTTGTGTATTTTTCGCTTAATTTCTTGACAATACCTACGCCGGTAAAATAAGTTCCAATAACAATTATTTTGGCATTGCTTTCAATCATTAAACTTTCAACGTAATTAAAAACAGCCTGGGATTTTTTATCAATAATCTCATTAAAAATATCGATTAATCTGGTTTCAGATTTAATTGTAAATATTTCAAAAGTTATTCCGGTATCAACATTCATAGTTTAGCCTTTCTTTTTAAATCCGATTTTTTCAAGTGCTTCACATGCCTCACTATAAACTGCCTCTTCAAGAGTTTTGCCATGAATTAAATGTGAAGGAGAAGTTGCACAAGTAAGTATCCTTCCTTTATTGTCAATAAAAATTAAAAGTGAACCGGATCCTGGAATCCCGAGTCTTCCTCTTGAAATAATTAAATCAGCATCACTTTGATCTAGTGCCATGTAAGCTTTTGCAAGAGCAGGTATTCTACTAGTGTCTGCAGTATTGGTATTAATATGGAGAATTTGAGCATTTTGCAATCCATATTCATTTAAGACTTGGTTTAAAACTTCTACTTTAATACCATTTTTATTGGGAATATAAATTTTTTCAGCATTTTTGATATAATTCTGAATTTCACCTATTTCTTCAAGAGTGTCTCCAAATCTGCAATTATTTCTAGATTCTTCAAACGCCTTTTTAATCATTTTTTCAAATGCCATACTATCATATCTTAAAAACAGTAATTAAATAGTTTGAGGTATTAATCCTAAGTTTTCAATAACTGTCACTACTTCAGAATAATTGCCATATTCCGGAGCACCTACGCCTTTGACCTCGTGAGGATAATTGTCTGCAATAACTGTAGCTAAATTGTTAGCTCCTGCTTTAAGTGAGAATTCTACGTTTTCAGGTCCAACAGTTGGAGTTGGCATGGTAATTCTAATTTCAGGATACATTATACGTATAATAGCTACCATTTTTAATTGTTCTTTTAATGGGAATGGAGGGTATTCAGACATTGGTGTGTCTTCGTATGGATTAAAACCCATTATTGGAATTTCTTCTAAAGTCTTAAAGTTAGATAGGTAGCGTAAATGTTTTATTCTATCTTCTTTACTTTCACCAAGTCCCAAAAGCAGTCCTGAAGACAGAC
This sequence comes from Methanobrevibacter sp. V14, assembly GCF_963082475.1. Taxonomy (NCBI): domain Archaea; kingdom Methanobacteriati; phylum Methanobacteriota; class Methanobacteria; order Methanobacteriales; family Methanobacteriaceae; genus Methanobrevibacter; species Methanobrevibacter sp. V14. The sequence goes on along the minus strand of NZ_CAUJAM010000017.1, from coordinate 3,740 downwards.
CAATTCCCGCATCACTCACTCTTTGACAAGTCAAAATTCTCTGATCTAGTGAGTCTCCAGGTTTTCTTTGATAAAAAATATCTTCATTTATGGTTTCTAGATTGCAGCAAACTGTATCTGCACCTAACTTCGCCAAATCATTTATGGATTTTTCAGTTAAATCCCCGCCCACGTTTACAAGGATTTCCAAATCACTATTTTCTTTTATAATTTTACAAGCATTCACTGCTTGTTTCCCGTTATAACCATATCCTCCAGAACAACTTACGCGAGGAATATGGGCTTCTTGGATTGATTTAACTGCAACTAGAATTTCCTCATTTGTTTTATAAAAAGCATTATAGTAACCTTTTGATGATGTTTCTTCTGCAAATCCGCAATATGTGCATCTTGGCTGAATTTGACATTTGTTAGTTATGTGTACTGTGGAAGTTAGTTTTATTACTTTTGATTGTTTATCCCGTATTTCACAGGCAACTTTAAATAATTTTTCTAAATCTTCATCATTATCTATCTCCAATAATTCTAAAAATTCTTCATTACTTAATTTTTTCCCTTGTTTTGCTTTATTTAAAATTTTTTCAATCATATAACATCTAACTCTCACATTAATTGTCAAAAAAATAGATAACTCATTTTTTAATAGCTAATTGTCTCAACGATTAAAAAATAAGTTAAATAAATTGTTGATAAAAATCAACAATTTAACTTATTGTGTTTATTCTTCTTTACCTAAGTAATCGAGTACGGTAGGTACGATTTCTGCTAATGATCCGAAGTTCATTGAGTCAGCAGTTCCTAACATAGCTTTAGGATCTAATGCAGCATCCATTTTGTCGATGCCTTCTTCTTGCATTAATGCAGTTACTTGGGTTAAAGCTTCATTTGCCATCATCTGTGCGAATCCGGCAGGTGCACCTAAGATTTGGGTAACAGTATCTCTGTAAGCTAAAATACCTGCGTAGGTAATAGCAGTTACTGCGGAACACATGTCACATACAGGACCAATCATGTTTGCAGGTAAGGTAAATGCAGATCCTCTTGCTTTTTGACCTAAGTCTAATAAAGTGTCAATGGAAGTTTGGTCAGCATATCCTTCAGCAATGTAAACTTGTCCTTTCATTTCAGGTACTGCGCCTGGGTGGTAGGAAGCTACGTTTACATTTGTTCCTAAATCTTCGAAGATTTTGTTTAATCCTGTAGTTGGGATAGTACATGCGTGAGTTACGATTGCGCCTTCTTTAATGTTGTCAGCGAATTTTTCAATAATTGCAGGTTGCATTCCACCTTCAGGCAACCAAGTCATTACCCAGTCAGCGTCAGCTACTGCTTCACAATCATCTGTTGTCACTTTCATTCCTAAATCTTCAGGGTGGGTAAAGTGAATAGCTCCTTTTGATGGTTTAGGGACAGTTTCAGCTAATTCAGCTACTCTTGCTCTTATCGCTGGCATTATATCTTCAGGGGTTCCTGCTTTGTGAGCTGCCATTACTTCTGCATAGTCAAAATCATCACAGATAGTAAATTCGCCATCAAAAGTTGGATCAGAAACAACTACTTCATCCACTCCAGCTAATTCCAATAATTCAGCACCCATTTCAATAGTGGAGTGGGTCATTGATATTTTTTCGTTCCCTGTTGCTTCTGCAACTTCACAAGCTCTTGCAAAGTTGGTAATGCCTGCGGCAGCATGTGTTCTGTAACATCCTGCACCTAAAATTGCTACTTTCATTTTTTTTTCTCCTTAAAACATATATATTTAAATACTTTCCACAAATTTTATAGAATTTATAAAAAGTTTTTACTACACACCGATTATTTAAAATGTGTCATAATTTTAAAATTAATGGAGTAATAAGAACAATTCTTACCGTTTTTTAAATAATGTATATGCTTATTATAATGGCATGTAGTAATGATAGTATTTTATATTCTTACAATATATAAATTTTTACATATCATTTTTTACCGCTATTATTCGTATTAAAAATTTATATTTTTAACCAATATTCGTAATACTATGTAATACTATTTATATTGATTGAATAATATAGTAATAATTTTTATTTGCTTTATATTTTATTTACAAATCCATTTTAGTCATGCCTAAAAACGAAAATTATTTATTTAAGATTATACGAACTATTTATATTGATTATATTAATTGAGGTAGTTTTTCATGCATGATTTAATAAAAAAAGCGGTTCATGATGATGAGGCAGCAATTGCCATATCAAAAATGGATAAAGATGTAGGGTCTGTTGTAGATGCTATTTCAGAATTGTCCTTAGAAGAAACAATGAAATTGGGAATGCAATTTAAAAGATTTCCGTTAGGATGTGACTTAACTGAAGTGGTAGCTGGGACATGTGCATCTGATTTAGAATTAATGGATTTACTTGGAAATTGTAGGTTATCTGATTTCATTGGAGCACCGATTCACATTTGTGCATATGCATTTGCAGATATTGGTGAAAAATTTGGAATGACTGGTCTTGAAGTAATGGAAAAGGTTCATGAAATAGTGGATGTACCTTTAGACCTTGATCATTTTGGTGAAAATGGTGCAATGAGACTTCCAAGAAATATCTCAGGATGTGGTGGTGAATGTTACAATGAGGGACCTGCATTCACTGAATGTCCTCGCGAAAGAATCCATGAACGTTTAATTGACAAGGAGTTAGAGCAAAAAGATGATAAGGAAGGTTGGATTAAATTAGCATCATCTGTTGCGGTTAATGTAACCTCTGAACAAAGTGGAAGCGGTCATGCTGCACCTTTAAGGGAAGCAGAAGATATAGCAAAGCTAGGTAAAAAATATGGTAAAGGTGTAGAGTCTATCATGTTCGTTGGTGATGGATATGATGAAGTAATTATTGGTTTTGAAAAATCAATTGAAATCGGTGCGGACGTTGTTGTAGTGGAGGGCGGACCATTTAACAGATGTGAAAATGCAACTGAAGGATTTGCAAAAACTATTGCAGCTGCAAGAATATTGGCTCCGGGAAAAGTTGTAGCTACTAATGGGGCATATGAACATGAAGTAAGAGCAGGACTTAGATCTGGATTGAACATGGTAATTACCGGTTTTCCTAAAAACCACCATGGATATATGTGTGGATATGAACCTGGAACCGCAAGAAGAGGCAAGTTCGGTCTTCCAAGAATAATTCAAATTATTAATGAGGAATTTCCGAATAGAGGATTGCCTGCTCAAAAACACGATTTGCTTGCAATCGCCACTGCAGTGAAACTTGCCGAACCTGAAAACATTTATCCCCACAAAATCGGAGATTATGCAATTGGGGATGCTCACTGGGCAACACTTGTAAACTCAAGAATGTATGAAAATATTAATCTAAAACACTCTTTAGATGATTTGGTAAAACTTGCTGATGGTAAAACCATTGCTTTGCATGGCGGAAGATTCATCTCTTGGGTTATTGCAGAAAAAATTGATAAACAAGTTGATGAAATCATTATTTCAGATGTTGATAAATGGGTATTGGACAATACTGTAGCAAACTTGCAAGATTGTTTGGATGCAACCATCATTGGTGAAATGGATGATAAAACTGCTGCAGGCAAAGCCGATATTTCCATCGCCTCATCAACAATGATTCCTGTTAAAGAAAATGTTTTGAGAAAAGTACCAAATGCCATAACTTTGGTATGATTCCATTAATTTTCTTTAATGGATTCTCTTATATTTTTCCTTATTTTTTTATATTGTCATTTAT
>NZ_CAUJAM010000016.1:0-18550 GCF_963082475.1 Methanobrevibacter sp. V14 | reverse complement strand
GCGGACACTCTTCTAAATTGAAAAGTTACAATGTTGATGAAATAATAATTTAATTCATCCATTATTTATTCACATATTTCTCTAAAACAGATTATAATTTTTTATAGCATTTGGAGATAAACCTCTTGGTTTAACCAACTTTCTTAACTGAACATCCTCTTGAAAATTTGGTTTTGGTTGTCCTGATTAATGGATATGCAGATTACTAATGTTTGGTAACCCACATAATACATGGCATTAAGAGTAAGCTACAAAAAATCATGACAATTTTAGGCAGTGCAGTAATGTCATGTTGTCGCACCTTTTTTTAATGGTATTTGGTCGAATGATCCTACTTCTTCATTTATGCATTTTTCTTATTTTCGGAAATCATATGTTTATCTGCTAGTATGTAATAGGGGTTTGTATGGTATTAATTGTCTAATTGAAGGTAATGCGAATTGTGTATCATGTTTTGGACTTTTATTTGCTGCATAATTTTAGGATCATTCGTGTGTCAACATTTGATTGCAATATTGGTTTTTAATGTAAGCTTTTTCGTGATTTGCCTATTATTATGTGCATAATAATTTTATCAGCATAGTCGCTTGTGTGACCTGTTCCATCCAATGGCAACTAATTTACATTCTGATGGATGCATAAAAATTAATTAAGTCATTTAAATCTTTTAATCTGGTGTCTGACATTCTTTACAAAGAATTTCTGAATAGTTGTGAAGTGTGGTAGCTTATTAAGACCTAGGAATTTTCTTATTTTGTCCATGAGTTCCAAACATTCAATTATTTCGCGATAGGTTGTCTTTAAATAGGTTTTCATTGCTAAAATAGTGAATAATTGTGGCTGATTGTACATAATAGATTGCCTGTAATCACATGAATACTTTGGAAAAAATCCATCTGGAAATAGTTTATAGGTTAATTCAACAAAATTTTAACAGCATATATTTTCATGGTTAGCAATGGAAAAATAGTTTTTTCTTCTTGAGTTTCATTTGTTAATTTTAAGTCCAAAATCCAAGGTTTAACTGTCTTGAATTCAAATAAATAATATGGAAAATATTTTATTTTGTTATACATATTAATATATATTCTCCATTTTACTATATATAGTTATTTATCCTATTATTTGGATAATAGTAAGTTATATTTCAAGTGTAAAAAAATTAAAGCAATTAAATCGCTTAAAATCAAAATCTAAGCATTTTTGGAAAAATTTTTTTGCTAAGTACATGTTCAAGTGAAAAATAATAATGAATGAAAAACATGTTAAAATTAAAAATAAAGAATCTATATGACTTATTTAGACAAAACAACTAAATAAATTCGATATTACCATAAATTTTGATATGTTTTCTACAAGGTTTTTATTAAATATATTGTGTGCCAGTAGATTATTGAAGTACACATATCAGATTTAATGGGAACATTTAGTATATTGAATTCAACTAAATCATCATTATGAGTAACAATATTGATTTATCATTAAATCATGCCTAAAACTTTCAAAGTACATATGTTTATTAAAATCATTAGAATATCAAAAGGAAAAATTAAATCCAATTTGAAATTATAATTTCCTGTATAATCAGAATGTCTTTGATTATAGTATAAATTATTTAATTTATTAATCATTACTCTACCTATTACACAATAGATTAGAAAACTACAACCAAAATAAAATATGTTTCCTGAAATAATTGTTAGTAATAAGCTAATCAAATATGTAAAAAATTGAAGTAAAATTGTAATTATAAAAATTTTTCTTCTATTTTTTAAAAAACCCATGATAATACCTTTATGTTTTTTCAAAAATTTGATATTTATCAATTAATATCCATGCAATTTCACTTAGTCCAAAATTCCTAATTTCAACCTTGTAGAAACCATATCAAAATTTATGGTAATATCGAATTTATTTAGTTGTTTTGTCTAAATAAGTCATATAAATTCTTTATTTTTAATTTTAACATGTTTTTCATTTATTATTATTTTTCACTTGAATATGTACTTAGCAAAAAAATTTTTCCAAAAATGCTTAGATTTTGATTTTAAGCGATTTTATTGCTTTAATTTTTTTACACTTGAAATATAATTTACTATTATCCAAATAATGCGATAAATAACTATCTAAAGACAACCTATCGCGAAATAATTGAATGTTTGGAACTTATGGATAAAATAAGAAAATTCCTAGGTCTTAATAAGCTACCACACTTCACAACTATTCAAAAATTCTTTGTAAAGAATGTCAGACACCATAATTAAAAGATTTAAATGACTTAATTAATTTTTATGCATCCATCAGAATGTAAAATTAGTTGCCATTGGAGGAAACAGGACACACAAGCGACTATGCTAACAATTATTACGCAAAAATAAGGGGAAAATGCAGAAAATGCTTACATTAAAAACCAATATTGCAATCAAATGTTGACACACGAATGATCCTAAATTACACAACAAATAAAAGTCCAAAACATGATACACAATTCGCATTACCTTCAATTAGACAATTAATACCATACAAACCCCCTATTACATACTAGCAGACAAAGCATATGATTCTGAAGAAATAAGAAAATACATAAATGAAGAAGTAGGAGCATTCGACCAAATACCATTAAAAAAAGGTGCGACAACAGGATATTATAGATTAAATAGTGCTACAATCTTCTGGCATGATGTCTATGCACGAAGAATGAATGTTGAAAGCGTGATTTCCGTAATAAAAAGAAGGATTTAATGGCGTTAATTTTAGTAGAAGTACAAGACTACAGAATAAAGAAACAAAACTCAAAGATGTATTATATAACATTTACAGAGCCATACAAGTTTTTTTAGAGGAGAATTTCTACAAGGTTGAAGTTCCATTTTTTTATTTCATGACATATATTCTTCACGGTTGAGTGTGTTATTTTTTTTGAAGTGAATCTGTTAAGAGTGATTTTGGTTATATTATTTAGCTATTATAATTATGAAGAAGATATTGAAAAATTAAAATGATTTAATGATTTTATTTCCATTTTTTGTAATGAGGATATTGTTTTTAATGGAATAAACACTTTTAAAAAAGAAAAATGTAAAATAACATTTTAAGCTATTTCACGATTATTTTGGAACTTGTTGTTTTTGCAGTGTAGTAGGAATCCCCTGCAAACTTGGTTGTAGCGGTGAAAGTTCCCTTTTTAGTTAATTTCAAGGTAAATGTCGCAACACCTTTAGAATTGGTTGTTGCCTTGTATGTTCTACCGTTAACTTTAAGGGTCACTTTCTAAATTCCTTAAAAAACAAACTTTAATAATATAGTAAAATAATATATATTAAAGATAGAGATTTATTTTATTTGAAATGGTGATTTAATGGTAAAAATAGCTAAATTAGCTTTGGAAGATGGTACTGTTTTAAAAGGTGAATCATTCGGTTATAAAACCACCAAATTGGGTGAACTTGTTTTTTCCACAGGCATGGGGGGTTATACTGAATCTTTAACTGATCCGTCTTTTAGAGGGGAAATATTAATGTCTACTTATCCTTTAGAGGGAAATCATGGGGTAAGTGAAAAGTGGTATCAATCTGACAATATTCAGGTTGAAGGATTTGTTTGTCGTGAAGTTTGTCGTGAACTTTCTAATTTTGGACCTCAAAAAACCTTGGATGAATTTTTATATGAATTTGAAATTCCTGGAATTAGTGGAATTGATACTCGGGATTTAACATTAAAAATCAGAGAAAGAGGTTCACTTAAAGCAGCTATTACTACTGAAGATGTTTCTGATGATAAGCTTTTAGAAATGGCACGTTCACAACCAAGTATTGAAGATAAAGATGTTGTACCGTTAGTTTCCACAACAGAAATTAAAGTATTCGGTGAGGATGCAGATAAAAAGGTTGCTTTAATTGATTGCGGAGTTAAAAAGAATATTATTAACTCATTTTTAGAAAGAGACATAGGTGTTATCTTATTTCCATATGATACTGATTATAAAACAGTTCTTGATTACTCTCCTTCTGGCTTAATGATAACTTCTGGACCTGGAAACCCGGATAGGGTATATGAGACAATTGAAACTATGAAAAAATTATCTAACAGATTACCAATATTTGGAATTTGCATGGGTCAACAGTTAATCGCAAAATCATTTGGTGCAAGATCATATAAAATGAAATTTGGGCACCGTGGTGAAAATCAGCCTGTTAAAGATCTGACAACTGGAAAAGTATTTATCACATCACAAAATCACGGTTTTACTATTGATAAGGAGTCACTAAAAGAAACTGATTTGGAATTAACTCAGATTAACTTAAATGATGGAACGCCAGAAGGTATTTCACATAGCGAATTGCCACTTAAATGTATTCAGTACCATCCTGAAGCAGGTCCGGGTCCAAACGATACAAGACATATTTTTGACGAATTTAATCAAATGATGGATGATTATTAAATTTAAAGAGGAGTACATATGCCGGTAGATAAAGATATTAAAAAAGTATTAATTATTGGTTCTGGACCTATTCAAATCGGACAAGCGGCGGAATTTGATTATTCTGGTTCACAAGCATGTAAATCATTAAGGGAAGAGGGTATTGAAACAGTGCTCGTTAACAGTAATCCCGCTACAATTCAAACTGACTTGGGAATGGCTGATACTGTTTATACTGAACCATTAACTCCAGAAATTGTTTCAAAAATCATCAAAGAAGAAGAAATCGATGCTATTTTACCAACCATGGGCGGACAAACTGGATTAAATATTGCAACTGGACTTGGAGATTTAGGATTACTTGAAGGAATCAAAGTTTTAGGTTCTGATGTTCAGACAATTAAAGATGTGGAGGATCGTGATTTATTCGCAAACCTTATGGATGAAATCGGTGAGGAAATTCCAAAATGCCATGCTGTTGAAAGTGTAGATGAAGCATTAAAAGCAGTTGAAGACATTGGATATCCGGTAATTGTCAGACCGGCTTTCACATTAGGTGGAACTGGTGGGGGAATTGCTTATAATGAAAAAGAATTAATTGAAATTGCAACTCACGGTTTGGATATGAGTTTCATTAATCAGGTTCTCATTGACGAATCCGTTCTTGGATGGAAAGAAATTGAATTTGAAGTAATGAGAGATAAAGAAGATACATGCATTATTGTATGTACAATGGAAAACATAGATCCAATGGGCATCCACACAGGAGATAGTGTAGTTGTCGCTCCAATCCAAAACTTATGTGATGAAACTATTCAAAAAATGCGCGACGCATCAATTAAAATTATCAGAGCATTAGGAATCCGTGGAGGATGTAATATTCAATTTGCATTGAACCCGGAAACTGACGAATATAAAGTCATTGAAGTAAATCCAAGGGTATCTAGAAGCAGCGCACTTGCTTCAAAAGCAACAGGTTATCCAATCGCCAAAATTTCATCAAAAATCGCATTGGGATTAACTTTAGATGAAATTAAAAACGACATTACCAAAGAAACTCCTGCTTCTTTCGAACCAGCTATTGATTATGTAGTCATTAAAATCCCAAAATGGCCGTTTGATAAATTCAAAGGGGTTAGTCGTGAAGTTGGAGTTCAAATGAAAGCAACTGGGGAGGTCATGGCTATTGGAAGAACCTTCGAGGAAGCTTTCCAAAAGGCATTAAGATCACTTGACATGGGATTTGATGGATTTGAATATGTTGAATACACCGAAGAAGACCTTTCACATCCAACGGATTTAATTTATTTCCAAATCTATTCAGCTATTAAAGATGGAATGGATATTGATAAAATCCGTGAATTGACTCATATTGATAATTTCTTCCTATACAAAATCAGAAACATCGTAAACTTTGAAAATGATGTTACAGCTGAAAAATTAGATGATGAAGATTACTTGAGAAAAGCAAAACAAATTGGTTGTTCAAACAAACGTTTAGCAGAATTATCTAATCAAACCGAAGAATATATTAGAAACTTACTTTCCAGATATAACATTAAAAAATCATATAAAATGGTAGATACCTGTGCAGCTGAATTTGAAGCTAAAACTCCATATTACTACAGCACTTACGATAAAGGCAATGAATTGGTCTCAACCAATAAGAAAAAAGTAATAATCTTAGGTGCGGGACCTATTAGGATAGGTCAAGGTATTGAATTCGACTACTGTTGTGTACATTCATCCTTAGCACTTAAAGAGGAAGGAATTGAAACAATTCTAATTAACAACAACCCAGAAACTGTAAGTACCGATTATGATATTTCAGATAAATTATTCTTCGAGCCATTGACGTTTGAAGATGTTATGGGAGTAATTGAACAAGAAAAACCAGACGGGGTCATTGTACAATTTGGTGGTCAAACATCTATTAACCTGGCAGTTCCGCTGGCTAGTGCTGGTGTAAAAATACTTGGAACTCCTTATGAAAGTATTGACCGGGTAGAAGACAGGGAATTATTTGCAGAACTTTTAGAAAGGTTACATATTCATCAAGCACCATATGGAACAGCTAATTCATTTGAGGAAGCTCGTGAAATTGCAGAAAAAATTACATTCCCCGTTTTAGTACGTCCATCATATGTTATTGGTGGAAGAGCTATGGAAATCGTTTATGATAACAATGAACTGGAAGAATATATGAGAGAAGCCGTAAAAGTTTCCCCAGAACATCCGATTTTAGTAGATAAATTCTTAGAAGATGCAATAGAACTTGATGTGGATATTTTATGCGATGGTGAAGACGTGTTTATTGCAGGAATCATGGAACACATTGAAGAAGCCGGTGTTCACTCTGGAGATTCAGCATGTGTAATCCCTCCTCAAACAATCCCCGAACATATTTTGGATACTATTCGTGAGCATTCAACAAAATTAGCTTTAGAATTGAATGTTAAAGGATTAATGAATATTCAATATGCAGTTAAACTTGATGAAGAGATGGTCTACATTATTGAAGCTAACCCTCGTGCAAGTAGAACTGTTCCATTTGTAAGTAAAGCTATTGGGGTGCCTCTTGCTAAAGTTGCAACTTGGATTATGCATGGCGCTAAATTAAAAGACTTTAATTTAACCAAAGAAATTAAAATTGACCATGTAGCTGTAAAGGAATCCGTATTCCCATTCTTAAAACTTCCAGAATCTGACACTGTACTTGGGCCTGAAATGAAATCTACAGGTGAAAGTATTGGTATCGATGAATCATTTGGATTGGCATTTTACAAATCACAACTTTCAGCAGGTATGGAATTGCCTAAGGAAGGCAAAATCTTTATGAGTGTTAAAGAAGCAGATAAGAAAAAAATCAGACCTATTGCTGAGAAGGCTTCTAATTTAGGGTTCGATATTGTAGCTACTGCAGGTACCGGAGATGCAACTGGTTTGGATAATGTTGAAAAAATCTTAAAAGTTTCTCAAGGATCTCCAAATATCAGAGATGCAATTTTAAATAAAGAAATTGATTTAATTATTAACACTTCAGAAGGCAAACAGTCTGCCAAAGATGGTTATATCATTAGACGTTTGGCTATTGAACTGGGTATACCTTATGTTACTACATTAGCTGGAGCAAGAGCGGCTTTAAATGTTATCCAGGCTATTCAGAATAATAAAATCAATGTAAAATCTTTAAACGAGTATACTGGTGGTGAATAATTTTTCTCTATCTCTTTTTTTTAATTTTTATACAAATATTCTTCAATATTGATACCGCATGAAGGACATTCTTTGTCATTTGATTTTAACTTATTTTTACACTTGGGACAATAATTTAGTTGAACTTTGTACTCTTTTGTTGAATCAATGATGATATTAACATCAATTTTCTGTGTAATGGTTGTTTTTAAGACACTTTTACACCAGTCATTGTTTATTAAGAGTTTTTTATAATAAAATGCTTCGGTCATTGTGTCATAATTTCCGATTATTTCGTCACCTTTTTTGATATAAAATTTACGAATTTTATGATTGAAAAGTATTTCTCCTTCCCTTTCGGTTTTGTTGACTTTAGTTCCTTTTATTCTTCCTTTAGGTCTTTTTTCAGGAAATGGAGGTAAGTCCATATTCTCATACTTGTTTTCAAGGTCACATTCAACAAGTAAATCATAATCGAAATTACAGAAGAATAATGCATCCCTTTCATATAATGCATCAGATAATTTTCTAAACTCTCCATAGTCTTTATTGTTATATTTAGCTCTATATACATCACCAGTTTTCACAATGTTTCTGTAGAAGTATCTTATTTCTTGAGAGTTAATAAAAATCACCTAAAAAAATTAGATTTTAATCGCTGTAAATCTATAGATACTTATTATGTATTTTTTATTATATTATTCTTTTCAATAGGATATCTGGCAAATTATTTCTTTAAATATTTTAGACAAATAATTGATGGGAATCTTAACATTTTTTAATTTAATCTGCCTAAACTTTTTCTAGTAACCTCTATATTGAGGTTATCTAATGCTATGGACGGGTATTAGTTTAAAATCTCAATTTTTGCTGTTTTCATTCAAATGAAAAAATACTTTAATCAAAAAAACTAGACTTTACTTTAATGTATACTATATCAAATGGAATTATATTAAAAGGCCAAGATTTACTTCCTGCTCGTGAAAATATCGTTGTTGATGAAGGTAAAATCATTGAAATTGGAAAAGAAGCATGGGAAGGTAAAATAATTGATGTAGGTGGGGCTGTAGTATGTCCTTCCTTTATTAATAGTCACATTCATGTTGGGGATTCCATAATTAAAGATGAAGGTTATTCTCTTAGCTTATCTGAAATGGTTAAACCGCCTGATGGCGTTAAACATAAGGCACTTTCAAATGCTTCAGATGATGATCTGATTGAATCTATGAGACAATCTATGGTGGATATGATAAATTCCGGAACTACTCATTTTATAGATTATAGGGAAGGCGGAATTAAGGGGGTCAAACTTTTAATGAAAGCTTCAAAGGATTTGCCTATCAAACCAATAATTTTGGGTCGGGATGATAGTTTTTATGGTGAAAATCCTGATTTAAATAAGGTTAAAAGTGCTATTCGCAAACTCTTAAAAATAGCTGATGGAATAGCTCCAAGCGGGTTTGGCGAAATTACTCCTGAAGTTGCAAAGTTAATTGTTGAAGAATGCAAAAAACAAGGAAAAATATCATCAATCCATGTTGCTGAATCCGAATCAAATCAAATAGAATCATTAAATGATTTTGGCATTAGTGAAATTGGTATGGGAGTGGAATCTGGATTTGACCAGTTAGTTCATCTTACAAACCCTAAAGGTAAAGATTTGTCCTCAGTTGCATCATCAAATCAAAATGTTGTAGTTTGTCCAAGAGCAAATGCAGCTTTAAATGTTGGAGTTGCACCTTTAAATAAAATGCTTGAATTAGGCATTAAACCATTACTGGGAAGTGATAATGTAATGCTTAACTCACCAAATATGTTGAGAGAACTTGAATTTTCACTAAAAATCATGGCAGTTTGTTATAAAAGATATATCAATCCTGTTGATTTAGTTAAAATGGCAACAACCAATATCTGTGAATCCAATATTAATTGCATTGTAAAAAAAGCAGTCATTTTAGAGAATAATTTTGCCGAATTTATAATTGTTAAATCTTTTTCTAAAAATCCCTACCTTAATATATGCAATCGTTTAGAAACGAAAGATATATTATCTATCATTAACAAAAGAATAAACATATAATATCATGGATATAAATCTATATATTATGGGAGATGTTAATGATGTATAAAAAAATATTGGTCCCTACAGATGGGTCAGAATTTGCAAAAAAAGCTCAAAAACATGCTTTGTTCTTATCAAAAGTAAGTGGGGCTGAAATAATTGCTGTGAGTGTCACAGAAAATAATTTTGTTAACGGACTTCCATTAGATGATGAAGTATACCAGTTAAATCAAATTTTAAAAGAAAGATCTGAAGAAAATCTTAAGGAATTTGATGAATTAAATAATGATGACCTAAAGATCACTCATGTTATTAGAGAAGGTTCCCCAGCTAAAGTTATTCTAGAAGTTGCTGAAGAAGAAAATATTGATTTAATTGTTATGGGTAGTTCGGGTAAATCTGGTTTCGATAGATTTATTATGGGTAGTGTTGCAGACAAAGTTGTAAACTCTGCAAAATGCGCAGTACTTGTAGTTCATTAATCTAACCATTTTATTATTGTATTTAATTAAGGTGTGTTTTATGTTAGTTAAAAGAACCATGTCTAAAAATGTAGTTAGTGTTTCCGTTCCTGGAAACCGAGAAAAAGTTTTAGACTTAATGAGAAAAGAAAAAAAAGCAGTACTTCCTGTTGTAAAAGAAGACACTAATATTTTAGTAGGACTTGTAACAAGGTCTGATTTAATTAATAATCCTGATGAAGAACAAATAGCAATGTTAATGAGTAGAGATTTGATTACTGTTCATCCGAGTGATGATGTAGTAGATGCTGCTCGCGTAATGATGGAGAATAATGTTAGAAGAGTTCCTGTTGTAAATGATGACGGCGAATTAGTAGGAATTATAACTTCTTTTGATTTGGTATCAAAAGCCTTAACAAAAATTGAAATTTATGATGCTGTTGAAGATTATATGATTACTGCTGTTCCAACAACTTGGGAAAAAGCTCCATTAAATGTTGCATTTGAATCCATGAATCAATTCGGATTAAAATCTATTTTAGCACTAGATGATGAAGCAAAATTATCCGGTATTTTAACTGAAACAGATTTTATTTCTGAAATTGAAATAATCTCTGAGAGAAGTGAACACAGCTCTACTGTTGGAACTGAAGGAGACAAATGGTCTTGGGATAGTACTTCCGTATTATATATTGAAAAGAACAGTTTAAAATTTGCAGATAAAGTAGTCTCTGATGTTGCCGTTGGCAATGTTGAAGTAACTAACTCCAAAACCAAAGTTTCTGATTGTGCTAAAAAAATGAAGGCCTTAAGCATCGAACAAATTCCTGTCATTGGTGTTGAAGGAGATTTAGTAGGTCTTGTAAGAGCAAGTGATTTAATTAAAGCATTAGTTAAATAATTTTGGGATAATATGGCAGTTAATCCAGTATTAGTAGTTAAAGTTGATGAAAGTACTGTGGGTGTTCGCGCAAGATTGTATGATGATTTTTCCGAACATAAAATTGTTCTTAACTCTGTTCTTACTTATTGGTGGGCTAATGATATGCCCCCAGCTTTAAAATTTTTAGAACTTCTTGATTCTGTCATCAAAAGGACAATCAATGAAATAATGCCTCATAAAACTTTAAATTTAAAATATGATGTTAAGGCTAATGAGGTATTAGAAAAAGCTTCCGAAATTGAAATCAATTTAGTTTCCGTTGCTGCTGATGATGTTGGTTTTAAAATTGATGGGAACATAATTTCTCTTAAAGGAATCAGAAATGTTGAAAGTGATTTTGAAGATAGTGAATATTCAACCAGCTTTGACAAGTGTATTGAAACTCCATATATTGTTTTGAAAAAATATTTGGAAATGGAAGATAAAAAATAATTTTTTTTATCTTTATTCTTTTTAATTTTACAGCATCAATTTCAAATTGATTATTTTAATTTCAGCTATTTTTAAAATCGAGTTTATTTGGCATGTCATTGGTTTAAGTTAATCTTTTATTATTCAAATCAATTGAATCTAAATAATCTGTAAAAAATAAGTTGTATTGTATATGAAACTTTTAAAGTTATCCGATTTCTTTTTTTATGTATTCAAGTAGCTCTTTAGCATCTTCTTTTTTAATATCTGCAGATTCTCGAATAAAACTGATAATCTTATCCTTTTTATCGTTACTTAAACTGGAATTGCTTAATGTTTGAGCATAATTTCTTTGAGGATAATACGTGCCCTTAGCAATTTTGATCAATTCTTCTTTTTCAGTGATATTTATGATATTTTCAGATGCTGCATTTTTAAAAACATAATCCATACTGATTAATGGATCAGATAAAGCTTGAAGTGTTTCACTATCAAGCATCACGGCTACATCATCATCCGAGGTGATGTTTCCTGTTGCATATTGATTATAACAGTAACCGATACCAATCATTCCTAAAGTATCAAGCTCGGATGCTCTTAGCGCGCCCATACTTGAAGCGCCATAAACCTTTATGCCATCTTTAATAACATTCAATATTTCTCTGTGGCCCACTGCTGAATTTTGATGGAATACTCCATCAATAATTGCGATAATATCCGGATGTTCCTTAATGGCCTGACCTAAATCTCCTCTTTTGATAGGTCTTTTGTATATTACTTCTACCTCATCAGTTGAATCTAGAATCTCTTTTGCTTCTGCAAAAGTAATTGATAATCCAGTATAAATTATAATTTTGACCATATTATCATACTTTTAAAAACCTATATCCTGCTCTTGAGGAATCAATCGCATAAATTTCCATTTCAGGAATAATGACACGAACAACACTAACATCAAGTTCACTTCTTGTTAGATTATAATACAGGATATTTTTAATATCATTGGATATTAGTTCTTCTTTAACAATTTCTAAATCTTCTGTAATTGATGTGGTGGATTTGTTTTCAATACTGGAAAGACTGATTTGTTCTTCTTCTTGTCTAAAGTAGTATTTATTAATTCTTTTCATTCGTTCATAACCGGCTTCACGAGCAAAATCAGCTCTAACTGTATCTTCACGTGCACCATTAATTTGTGTAGCTCTACTTTGAGCCACTTCTGTTAGTGCCCTAAGTATTGCAACTTCTGGATCTAGATGTGTTCCAATACCTAAGGTTAAAAGTCCGGCATCTTTTGTAAGGGTGTCATCAGCTGAAGCAGCTATTGTTGGAATATTTATGTCTGCAGTCAAATCCATTAATTTAATTTTAATTCCTTCAGATTCGAATTTATCAATAGTTTCACAGATTATATCACTTTCAATGCTTCCAACATCAATTTGAGCATAGTTTTTATGGGTTAACTCAAAAATACTCCAGGCGTCACGTTCAATCACTTCAAATATTCCATGCAATATTGCCTCTTCTAAAATATTTCCAGAAGCAAGTCCATTGGTGTTTGATTTAAATAAGCTCTCTTTGTAGTTATATGGATGAAAAATTGCATTAGATGGAATATAATAATCCTTATCAGTTATTATATCATGTGTGAGGCTCCATTCTAATTTCATTGATTCTAGGTTTTCTTTTTTAAAATCCTTTGGCAAGTTTAAAGATTCAGGGGGAATAAACTCTCCTTTTTTTAATATTTCATTAATATTTGCGATAATTACTTCATCCGCTTCCTGTTTTTCAGCTGAGTATCTTTCAAATGCTTCCATCATGCCTGAAGCTTTTGCATGAATTTTACTAATTCCTTTACCTCCATAAACACTTATGGCACCATCTTCAGCGGTGGGTCTAATGACTGTAAAAACAGGTAAACCGATGCGATCTAAATCAGTAATATCTGCAATGCGTGTTATTCCGGCAGTTTTTAGTTTATTTTTGTTAATTTCAATTGTTTTTTGAGGAGCAATCACTCTGTGTGTTCCTTTAAAGTATGTAAGTTCATCATTCATTTTATTAATATCCTAAAAGTAATTTGACTATATTTTCAGCGCCTAATGTCATTGACATCAATGTCAGCATTCCAGCTATTGCAAAGGCAATTAACCAAATTCCGACATTCCATTTTAAAACTTTACTTCCATCTAATGTTGCAATCGGAAGTAAATTGAATGCAGCTAAATAACTGTTAATTGAGTAACCAACACAACAAACAAGGTATATTAATGTATTGCTTTCAGAATATGATGCGATTGGATAAATTAGTGCTGCAATAAGAATAAATATAATTGCAAGAACAATATTGACTATAGGTCCTGCGATGGATATTTTTCCATTAATTTCATCGGTCATGTAATTTGCATAAGTGTAAACTGCGCCGGGAGCTGCAAATACAAATCCTAAAAAAGATGTAACCAGTGCAACCAATAGTCCCTGTGGCCATAATTTAAATTCCGCCCAGTAACCATATTTCATTGAAACGAATTTGTGCCCAAGTTCGTGTAAAATAAAACCTGTCCCCACACCAACCATTACAATTGGTAAAATGAAGAGGATTGTTTGCACATCTTTTCTTGTTGTAGCAATTCCGAAACAAAGCGAAATAACAATAAATGCAATTATTAAATCTCTCACTTCACTACTTGTAAATTTAAACATGATTCTTAAATATCTAATTTTATATATAAAGTTTTTTCTAATATTAAATATGGACTTACATATCAACAATATTTTAAATGATTTAAAAAAAGATGATTTTCAAGCTTATTTGCTGACCCAATTTACAAATGTGGAATATATTTCAAATTACAAACCAACCAGTTTTGCATTTTGCATAATTAAAGAAGAGCCGATAATATATGCTTCTGGAATGGATATGGAATTGGCAAATCGCGATTCAACAATTGAAGTTAAAGAATATGAAACGTTTGGAGCTATTGTGGATGATTTAAAAAGAGAAGGCATTAAGAACTTAGCTATTGAACCGACATTGCCATTCAGTACTTATATTAGATTTAGAGATGATTTTTCAATTGATTCTAAAACATATATTGACAAACAAAGAATGATTAAAACACCTGGCGAAATTCAAAAAATCACTAAAGCAACTGAAATTGCTCAAAAGTCATTCTTGCAATTGGATATTTCAAATAACAAAAGTACTGAAAAAGAAATAGCTTTTGATCTTGTAAGGTACATGATAGAAAATGGCGCTAGTAAAGAATCATTTGACACAATCGTAGCCAGTGGCCCAAATTCAAGCCTTCCACATGCAATGCCTCAGGATAACACTTTAAGCCAACCTGTTTTAATTGATTGGGGAGCACTTTTTGAAGGTTATTGTTCTGATAACACACGCACTATGGTTTATACAGAACGTCAACATGAAATTTGGGACATTGTTTGCCAATCACATGATAAAGCAATTAAAGCTATTAGGCCCGGCGTTAAATGTTGTGAAATAGATAAAGTTGCTCGCGACATTATTGCAGATTATGGGTATGGTGATAATTTTATTCACTCCACAGGTCATGGTGTAGGGCTCGATATTCATGAATATCCTGGATTTTCACCTCGTGATGACACAATCATTGAAGAGGGCATGGTTATAACAGTAGAGCCTGGAATATATCTGGAAGGTGAATTTGGAGTGCGCTTAGAAGATACAATTGAAATTACCAAAAAAAGCAGAGTAATAGGGAATTTGCCTTTGAATATTGAATAATTGTTTTAAAATAACTTTTCCATTTAGAGTATGATCTACAATTTTCATATGTTATTTTAATTTAGTATTGCTTATAGAGTCTGTCCAATAAATAATTTTTTCTAATTTTTTATTTTTTTTATTAATTTTTTCATTGAAAATTTGTTTATTTTTAAGATTCTTTTATAAAAAGTAGTTAATTATAAGTATGTGAGAAGATAAATAGTTATTTAATGCTACAAAACCAAAAATCCTCTCACAATTTATTTTTATGTATTTTGTGACACTTAAATGTTTTGGTTTTGTCAAAAAGTTTAGGTGTTTTGATATTTATGACTTTAGTTTATGATAAATCCACTTGTGAACAGGCTATTTTTACATGTACCTTTTCTGGATAGAATTTGAATAACAATAATATAGTTTTTACAGTTAAAAAGTTAGTAAGTAATTTTAAACGTGATTTTCCATTATTATTTGAAAGTGATTTTAAGAGTCATGGAAGGCCTAAAGAATATTATTTGGATGAGTTATTGGGTTTTGTTGTCTATGGAGTTTATAATAATAGATTTAGTTGTAGAAGTTTGGTTGATTGGATAAATAATAAATGATGAATCAGTTAATTATATCTTGAATGATAAGAAAGCTAAGAAATCGGTTATTCATTTGTTTTTACAGGAAAACACTTTGTTGATTAATGCATTTTTTCATTACACTGTAATTTTGGGGATTAATTTGGGTTTAATTGATGGTGAGTGCGTTGCTGTTGATGGAAGCATTGTTAAAGCAAATGCGAATAATTTCCGTTTGATCAAAATTGAAGAAATTGAATTTTTGCAAAATTTGATTTTAAATTATGGCATGGACAGATGTAAAAATAGTATTTGGTACAAAATACACCAATACTACAACCAAAATAAAAAAAATGAGGAAATAAGTAATTTAATAAGTGAAATAAATGATAATTTGAATAAAAATGCGTTAATTCTTCTTAAAACTGCTTTAATTAGTATGGATAATATGTATTATGTTCTTGATTTATTGAGTGTTTTAAAAGCAAATTATAATGGAAAACATACTATCAGTTTAACAGACCCTGAATCAAGATGGATGATGGATAAAAAAGGAAATATGGGTTTAAATTACAATTATCAAGTTGCTGTAGACAGTAAAAATGGAATGGTTGTAGGTCAATATCTAACACAGAATGCTACGGACGCTAATGAACTATTTGAAATGTTGCATGAACTAAAAATACAAATGGGAATCAATCCTAAAGTATTAATTGCAGACAACGGATATATGAACGACAATGTAATAAAATACGCTTATAAAAACAACATAGGATTATTGATGCCAGATCGAGCAGAAAGCAGTAAATCCAAACCTAAAAATAAAGAAAAACCATTTGCCAAAGCAAATTTCGTTTATGAATGGAAAACAGACTCATTTATCTGCCCAATGGATGAACATCTACATTACAAAAACGATAGAAAACTAAACGGCGAATAGATGAGAGTATACTCAACAAACAAGTGTAAAACTTGCCCTGTTAAAAATCAATGTACTCAAAGCAGAGTAAAAGAAATTTTCGAACCTGCCGATGATTTAAGATGGAAAATGAAAGCAGATTTCAAATCTCCTGAAGGAAAAATATACTATAAAAAAAGAGCAAATCTAAACGAAGCACATTTTGGATTACTCTGAAATGTACACCATTTCCAAAAATTAAATAGAATAGGCATGATAAATGCAGAAAAAGAACTAACAATACTCTCAATAGCCCACAACATACAAAAAATACACAAAAACCTAAACGCAACACTAATTTAAACAAAAAAACAAACAATTAAAAATACACTTCCAAACAAAAAACACAAATATAAACAAACTTAAAATTAAGCAAAACAACTACAAAAATAACCCAAAATTCTAAAAAAAAGTAACGAAGTGCAATTTCAAGTGTAAAATAACACCTGAAACTCCACTAACCTCAATCTAAGAATAAAACCTTTTTATTTAAATTCAATTAAAAAAATTGAATTATTGGACGAACTCTTATAATTTCTTTTTTTATTATTTTTAAGGATTTTGTCAATAATTTAATTTTTTGATATTTTTTCTTATTTTATCTATTTTAGAGTAATTTGGCTTTTGTTTTCATTTTTGAGTGTTGAGAGCTTTTATTTTTTCATTGTTTTTAGATGTTTTCAATCGTAATTTTTATTTAATTTGAGTTTCAAAAATTAAATTTGAACTTCCATTTTTGAATTAATGGTGTTTCTTCTCAAAAAATGGTTGTTTAGGATATGGCGTACAGTCTATCTTAATGATAAACTATTAACACATCTAATGATGGAGATGCTTAATACGCTGTGTCTTTAAGATTAATTAGTCTTGTAAGGTTGTAAATGGTGTTTCTTAGTTGGATCTCGTTGTTTACTGCATTATCTGTAGTTCCAATTAATTTCAAAACTCCATTATCACCTTTCAAAAAACCATTTATACCTTCACTTCTTGAAAAATGAGCTTGATAATGAGTATTATATCTTTTATTCAAGAATTTTTCAGTCATTTCAAAATTAAGGTCTGTAGATTGGATTACAAAGGTTTTATGTTTGCAGTTTTCGATATTTGAGCATCCATTACAGGAATATGTTTCAAAGAAATACCTTTTTGTCTTACAATTGTCCGGAAGACTATCATCCTTATGTGGTTTCCGATGTTTCATAGTTTTGACTTTTATTAACCTCATAAAACGTTCATCTGGATAGATATGTCCGTTTTTAACTCTTTCAAAATCCTTTTTAGAAGAATAATTTCTTTTTTCCTTAAGATTATTCTCTCGTCTTAATTTATTGTTATGTTCTTCAGATAACTTTTTAGGCATTACTAATGCATTTATTTTATTTTTAAATAAGTAATGGAGGTTTTCTGTACTGAAATAACCTGAATCTGCGATTAAAATATGTTCTCGGAGCCTTCGTCGTATTTCTTTATAGTTCCATCTTTCTCCAAATTCTTTCTGCATTTCAATAAATAGTTTAACGGTTTCTTTAATGTCTTTTAAAACATATTTCATTGTTTTCCGGTCATTTGATTCTGATAAGAGCATTCCAATTAATATTATGTGATTTTCTGTCATGATTTCTTGCAGATTAAAAGAAAACGATTTTTCTTACATTCATCTTCCATTTTAAACTATCATAATATTGAATAGTCAATAAAAACCATTTAAAATCAATGAAATTTAACCAAATTTAAGTAAAATAAAGAAAGCATCAATTAAATTAGTTTACAACTTTAACAC
>NZ_CAUJAM010000015.1:0-4186 GCF_963082475.1 Methanobrevibacter sp. V14 | reverse complement strand
ATAATAAAACAAATGAAAATCAACAAGTGGGCGAAAAAACTGACGAACAAACAACACTCCTAACTAAAAAAGAAGTCCAATCCGAACTAGATTTATTTACATAAATCTAGCACCCTATAAATAGTATAAACTTTTAGAGAAAAACTATAATAAAAAAGGTTAAAAAAATAAGGAAGTGTTGGTGGTTCCTTATCTTTTTTTTTTTTATTTGATTGTTATTGTGTTTTTTATTTTTGATTTGGTGTATTGTGTGTATATGTTGTATTTGCCTTTTTTTAGGTTTTTGATTTTTAGTGTGGCTATTCCTTTTTTGTTTGTTAGTTTTTTGTATTTTTTTCCTTTGAATTTAAATGTTATTTTCTTTTTTGCTTGTGGTTTTCCTTTAGTGTTTACTAGTTTGGCCTGGAATTTTGTTGTTTTTGTTTTTTTCTTTATGATGTTTTTTGCTGTTAGTACTGGTTGGATTGTGATTTTATTTTTTGTAATGAATTTGCCATATTTTGTGGTTATGGTGTGTGTTTTTGGTTTTTGTGTGATTTTTAGGCTTGCGTATCCATTTTTGTCTGTTTTTTTGGTGTATGTTTTTCCTGATATTGTGAATTTTACTGTTTTTCCAGCGCCTACATTTTTACCATTTGCATGTATTATTTGTACTTTAAATGTTCCTCCCATGAAATAAATATTCATGTTTTTATTTTTTGTTATTGGGGATTTTAAGATTTTTATCTTGGTTGTGAAGGTGCTTGGACCATAATCTTTATCTCCATTGAATTTAGCTATTATTGAGTATTGTCCAGGTTTTTGTTTGAGAAGTATAGTAGCATAGCCATATTTGTCTGTTTTTAGGTTGTATTTTTTATTTTTGATTGTGATTTGAAGATTTTTATAAATTAAAGGTTTTCCTTGGTAGTCTGTTAATTTTACCTTATATTTTGTCCCATCATTATAAAACATATACACATTATTAGAATTTAAATAAGAATCACCAGTAATAATTAAATCATTAGTCAAATCATTACCATCTTTTTTATAAATCATTTTAATAGTGTGTTTTCCACTGTTTAAATTAAAAAAAGTAATATTCTCATTTATCCCACTACTAAGGATTTTATTACCATTTTCATAGTAATTAACATTGTAATTATTATTTTCGTAGAAAATTAAGTTATCAACAGTAACAGTATTTGTATTTTTAGGACGAAATACACTAAAAGTACAAGCAAATATATCACCTGGTTTACCCCAGTAAATAGTTTTACCTTCATTTTTAGCATAATTATTAACAAAAGAACAAGCACTTAAAGTACCATTAGCACCCCACCAATAAACAGCACCACCATACAGATTAGCATTGTTATTAACAAAAGAACAATCCTTTAAAGTACCATTAGCAGTATTCCACCAAACAGCACCACCACGATCAGCATGGTTATTATTAAAAGAACAATTCATTAATTCACCATTATAACCATCCCAAAAAACAGCACCACCCTCATATTTATAGTTATTATTAAAAGAACAATCCTTTAATTTACCATTATCACCCCACCAATAAACAGCACCACCATACAGATTAGCATTGTTATTAACAAAAGAACAATCCTTTAAAGTACCATTATCACCATACCAATAAACAGCACCACCATCAGCTGCATGGTTATTATTAAAAGAACAATTCTTTAATTCACCATTATTACCATTCCATTTAACAGCACCACCATACCCATCTACATGGTTATTATTAAAATAACAATCCTTTAATTCACCATTATTACCATACCAATAAACAGCACCACCATACTTTGCATGGTTATTATTAAAATAACAATCCTTTAATTCACCATTATTACCATACCATTTAACAGCACCACCATCTTCATCTGCATGGTTATTATTAAAAGAACAATTCTTTAATTCACCATTATCAGCATGCCAAAGAACAGCACCACCACGATCAGCATGGTTATCATTAAAAGAACAATTCTCCTTTAATTCACCATTATTACCATTCCAATAAACAGCACCACCATCAGCTGCATGGTTATTAACAAAAGAACAAGCACTTAAAAAACCATTATCACCATCCCATTTAACAGCACCACCATACCACCATTTAGCATGGTTATCATTAAAATAACAATCCTTTAATTCACCATTATTACCATACCAATAAACAGCACCACCATACCCATCTGCATGGTTATTATTAAAAGAACAATTCTCCTTTAATTCACCATTATTACCATACCAATAAACAGCACCACCATACCCATCTGCATGGTTATTAACAAAAGAACAATCCTTTAATTTACCATTATCACCATTCCAATAAACAGCACCACCCTTTTCTGCATGGTTATTGTTAAAAGTGCAGTTTTTTATATTGCCTTGTGTTCCATTTAAGTAAATAGCACCACCAAGTTCACGTGCGTGGTTATTTTCAAAGTAACAATTTTCTAAATTAGCATTATCTCCCAACCAGTCAATGGCACCACCCCAATCTGTTTGAGTATTATTAGCATTTATGAATCTTATATTTTTTAATGTGACTTGATTGTCACCTATCCAGAATATTCGTGTAGCTAATTTTCCGTTAAGTACATGGTTTTTACCATCAATAGTTAAAGGTTTATTAATTATTATCGCATTATCTCCAAATACATATGTATAGTCTTTATTTAGAGTTATTGTACCACCAATAGGTGCTTTGTTGATTATGTTTTGCAAATCAGTAAATGTTGAAGTAGATCCTTTTAAATCGCTTTTGTTCATTTCAACATTTAATTTATCATTATCTTCAACTTCTAAAATTGTAGTATTTTCACTTAAATCTATTTCAGATGTTGCATTGTCTTGTGCTGAAACAGCTGAAATAGATAAAAATATTAAAAATAAAAACACTATTATAACTTTATTTAAATTCTTAATCATTTTATATCAATCCTCCGGATCTTAATATTTTCATAATTAAATGAAATTGAATCAATATAATATTTAAATAATTAATAATGATTCTATACAATCATCTATAAATAATTAACTGTTCTGAATCAATCCGGGACTGTCAATTTGTTAGGTCTTCATTTCTTCTTTTTGTCCAACCATCGTTTTTATGCATTAATGCACTCCATAATCCTTGCATAGTCCTATAACTTCTTTTTTCGTATTTTGGCATTGTATTGCCATTGAAATTTTCTAATTTATTATTTGTTGGTTCTAAATGTCTTTTATAATCATCTTCAAGGAATATTAGGAATTTTCTGTATTCTGGGAAAAAATTCTTTTTTAGATACTTGGCCAAATGTTCTGGATAATATTTTATTTCATCTTTTAAAAATTTTATATACTCAATTGCTTCATCAATGGTTGGTTGTTTAAATAATTTCATAAATTCAGCAATATATTTCCATATTTCTTTTTTTTACTTCTTCTTTTTTCTTTTTTATAATTTCATCAAGATTGTCATCAGAGTATTTAGGATGAGTATTTTTTAATTCAAAGTGATAATTAGTCATATTTTTGTTTATTTTCTTTTTCATGTTACTTTTAATGTTTTTTTCCAAGTGAAAAGTACAATGTTGGTGAATAAATCCTAATTTGCTCATTATTTTATCATATTCCGGTTTTAAATCCGTAACAATTGCAACACGGTCTTTAAAAGGAATACTCATATAAATAAAATTTTCAATTACATTTTCATTTAATATTTCAGTTAGCATCGATGCCACAGGTACGTTATTGACTAAATCAAAGAGTACAAGGTAGTAAACCCAGTTTCCGTTAACTCTCTCCCACTGTTCGTCATATCCGTAATATCCAGACAATTTCAACTCATCGTTGAAATAATAAAATTCACCTTCGACCAATAAAGCTTTTCTTATGGTTTCATGAGACACTTTAATTCCAAACCAGTCTTTAATGAGTCTTTTAATATTTCTTAGAGATATCCAACTGTTTTCACGGGCATTAATTATTTTATTTTTGAAATCATTGGATAAATTACAGAATTTATCATAGAATCCTGTAAACTCTGCTTGAGATTTTTTTCCGCAATCGTGGCAAAAATATCGTTTAATTTTTACTCTAATTGGAAATCCTTCTTCTAAACATAATGTTCTCCAATTAAGTTAATACTGAATGTTTTCAGTTGAATTATTCAAAACAAATAAGGCAACTGATGGAAAAG
>NZ_CAUJAM010000014.1:0-7993 GCF_963082475.1 Methanobrevibacter sp. V14 | reverse complement strand
ATTTTCAGATAAAGGTCTATTTGAGCCGTATGTATCGAAAGATACACGTACGGTTCTCGAGAGGGTGCGGATGAGTAATCATCCAATCCTATCTAACTATTTTTCATGAAATAATTCTTAAGATAAGTCCTTTATATTGCATTAAACAGTTTTAAAAAGTTTATTTTGAATAGTTTAATGTTGCTGTTAATTTAAAAAATAAAAAGAGTTAACATTAATTGTTAACTTGAATATGAATCTGTGAAAATCCAACTTGGATTACATGCTATGAGATATCCATACTGCAGCAGGATTAGAGTTAATCCAGTTTCCACCAGCATGAACTGTTTTAAAGAGCAAATTTCAACAATTAATTATAAATGTAAATATTTCTTTTTAATTTAATATTCCTCATCCAAATTTATCCTTTTTGTTTGTTTACATCCGTTTTCACGATTTAAAGTACATATTAATTTATTTTTTTTATAATCCCTAATTAAAACACCCTCACAATCAGGATTAGGGCATTTCTCAAGGAATATATAATCTTCTAAATCTCCCCAATAAGGCCCACCATTATAATGAAAAGAATCATCAAGATGATTACTACACCTAATATATTTTGTTCCAGATTCATTGTTTCTAACAACCGTTATCTTCCCATCATTACAGTTAGGACATTTTATATCAGTTTCCCTATAATCAAATGGTTCATTTGATTTATGTTGTCTATAAAAATTTCTTTCAAGATTTTTATCTATACGTAGATATAATTGTTTAACTTTATATTTGTTGGATAACTCCTCAATGAAAACGGACTCTTTATATGTTGGAGCCAATAAATAAACATTGTTTAATGTCCTTGTTAATGCAACATATAATAATCTTCTTTCTTCAGCATACTGGCATTTTTCTTTTTCTTTTAGGAAACGAAGAACAGAATCATCTTCTATTTTATTTGGAAAACCATTTAATTTATCTTTAAAATTAAGAATAATAACATCATCATATTCTAAACCTTTTGCGGAGTGTATAGTCATGAATCTTATATTTAACTTTCGATTCTGCAGACAAGTAATCTTATCAGTATACTCATAGGATTCAAAAATATTATTTTTATTTGTGAATTCATTGATATCATTATTGTTACGGCCCAACAATAAGATTCTGCTTTTTGGATTTCTTTTAGCAATATGAGAATAATCGAATATAATTTCAATACTTTATTACTTTTAGGATTAAGAGAATAATAAACAATATTTATAGGATTTGGATTATTTCGCTTTTTAGATATTAATTTCTTTTTTTCCTGTTTTTCATTTTTCATGATAAAGTCTGAAGAAATACGATTGAGCTTATCATAATTTCTTCTATTTTCTTGGAGATTGATAAACTCCGAATAAGGGAAATACTTATCAAAATCAATGAATAAATTTAAGTCAGAACCATTGAATTTATAAATGGATTGCCAATCATCACCAACAACAAATAATTTAGCATCAGTAATCTTCTGAAGGCTTTGCAACAATAATGATCTAATTGGATTGATATCCTGATACTCATCAATGAATATATACTCATAAGATGCTGAATATTGGTTAGTTTGAATCAGCTCCAATGCCAGACTAACTTCACGATTATGGTCTATCCTTTCACCATCATTTGATTCATAATAAATATCATAAATATCACGTACAATATCTAAGAATAATTTTTGCCTATTTCTCTTATAACCGTCACTTTCAGATTCATTCAATTTCATAAATGAATCAAATTGATTTTTCTCTCTATTCTGAGCTTCAAATATATTTATGAAACTTCTTATTAACTTATTGAAATTATCGAAGTCCTCAACTTTATTTGTTTTGCGTAAAACATCCAATATTTCTTTAGGGTCTTTTCGACCAATGGTAACTTCATTATCTCTTAATATCTCTTCTAACTTTTTTTCAAGTATACCATCTTCCAAATAACAATAATAAGTTTTGATTAATTTTGTTTGATGTAGTTTATGATATTTTATTTTACGTTTGATTTGAGGTTCATAATCTTTTCCAAGCCATTTTTCATTATCTCTGTGACCAATACCAAAATGTTCTAAGTAAATGTCTTTTTCTGGAAGATAAAAGTCAGGCACATATGTTTTCCAGGAATATTCAGAAATAAACTCATTAAACCATTCCTTTTGTAAATCTAGACTAATTAATGAAAATGAGTTTCCAGAATATAAAAAGCGTTTAACAATCTCAATAAGTTTTGATTTATATTCTTTCCCATAAACGTAATCAATATCATGTCTAAATAGCCAGTTAGCTATCATCAATTCGCCAATACTATCAACTGTTTCTCCTTGCATGGTGTATTTTGCACCAGATTCATAAAATTTTTTTCGTAACGTTTTTAAATCTCTTTCATTTTCATAATCCAATAATTCATTATAATTATTAATGTCTTCTTTATCCGCAGGCGAATTAATATAATAACTGAAGTAATCTATTAATCTGGTTAATTTTTCATCATCCACCAGATCTTTTGAATAATTAATTACTATATCTTTTAATAGATGCCTATTGGTTTTTCCTTTTTCAATACCGCATTTTCTTGCAACCCTTCGACAAAATTCATGAAATGTGCAAGCTTCGACTTGATTGTCTTCATCACGATTTTTATTAACTTTCTTATTCAAATCTTCAGCACCATCACCAGTATAACATAAACATAAAATCTTTTTTGGTGAAACCCCTCTCTTTTCAATTAAATAATTAACTCTATTTTGAATTGTGAATGTTTTTCCAGTACCTGCACCCGCATTAACTTTCACATTCTTTTCATCAATGACAATAGCTCTTCTTTTATTTGGATCAGTTATATCTTTAAAAATTCTGGATTATTGTTAATTTCATCATCCAATAATCTTTCATTTAATTTTTAATTCTATTAGGTTTTTCGTCACTTAAATTCCTATAATTGATTAAATCTTTATAATACTGAATGAAACTTTTTAAATTTGGAAATTCTTGATAAATTTTATTTTTTAGAGAAATAGGAAATTTGTTCAATTTAAATGTTAATTCATAAAGTGATTTGAATCTGTTGATAATCTTTTCTTTTTCGAATAATTTAAAAATCCATTATTTCTTAAATCATCACCAAATTGATTTAAAAGATTATCTTTACTTTTAATTTCATTTTCAATAACTATAATTTGTTTAATATCTTTTAAATGTGAATAATAATCCTTAAATAAAGCAATTTCTCGATACTGTGATAAAACCTGATAGTCTTTTAAAATTTCATCATAGATTTTCGAATATTCCTCTTCTAATGAAACCATTTCAGAAAAACTTTTATTGTTAAATAATTTAACTTCTGCAATCAAAGAATCTATTTGTCTTTGTTTTTCCTGTCTTTGTTTTTGTAAACGTTCATTTTCTATTTTAAGTTTTCGAGCCCTTATTTCAGCTTCTTTTCTCAATCTTTCCTGTTCTTGTTTTTTTCTTCTTTCTTGTTCTTCCCGTTCCTTTTTCAATTTTTCTTCTTTTTCTTTTTGTTTTTTTAATTTTTCTTTTCTTATTCTTTCTTTCTCTCTTTTTTGTAGTTTTAGTTCATTCTCTTTTTTTATTTGTATTTTATAACTCTCTTCATATTCATCCATCAATTTATACAAACGAACATTCTGAATTTTAATGATTTTTTCATTTGTCCTGCCAACAGATTCATTATTTGAATTTAAAATCTTTTTTATGTCCTTTGAAGAGCAGTTAGTTAAATCATCCTCATCAAATGAAATTTCTAATAATTCATCGACAATCCTATTTTTTAAAACTTTTTCTCTTTCAAAATTAAGAGTTGGATCTAAATCAAGAATATAACATAAATCGTCACGTTGAAAATCTTTTAATTTTGTTTTGATTAATTTTTTACGATTTTTAATATTTGCTTTTGGCTTTTCAATGACAATATTCCTAGTTTGAATATTTTTCTCATTAGCTAATGATGTAATATATTTGATAACTAATTTTACTTCAACATAATAGGGTTTATTGAAAAGAATTTTTCTTTTAAATATTCTTTATTTTCGTTATTGTACTTTTTTACATCTTTAATCATGTCAAACAATTTTTAGAAACAAATTTGTATTTCAATCCATGATTGACTTGATATAACAAATCTAATAAAATAAATAGTGCATCATCTTCAGAAATGGAATTATTTCTAATATTATCTTTTAATGTTAATTTAAAATCGATTACTCCATTAAAATCAATTGTGACATAATCTCTGCAGATATTTTTTATTACTTTCTCTGAAATAGGCACATAATCACCATTAACTCAATATTTCATTTTCTAAAAAGTCATCGAAAAATGAACGAGGACAAATTTCATAATTGTCAATAATATTGCCACTTTTTAATCTTTCAAAATGATTTTCCAGACCAGTACTCATACTCTCCATTCTTTCTTTATGTCGATTATATTTTCCATTTTCAGTATAAGTGCTTACGAAAACATACAAATTCTTTTCAACACAATCCAAAAATTCTTCTATTTCTTTTTCATCAACATCAGAGTCATATTCTTTATATAATTTTGGAATAACAATCTTTATTGATTCAATAGGTTTTAAGATTAAAGTATGTTTTACACTATCCCCATAATATTTTCTGATCTTATTTAAATCTTTTTTATATTTACATACACATTTTAATTTTTTAGGCTCAGCATACATTTCATTGACCAAATTAGTCAACAAGTCTTCTGCATCAGGATCATCCAAATTATGGAATTTAAACTCGATAAAAAATAATGATAAGGTTCCATCGGGATTTTCTTTATAAAAAAGAGCATCTGTAGTTTTTGGAAGATTTAAACTTAAAACATCACTTCCTTTCGCAATATCATCTAGAGAATACATTCTAAAATCATTTTCAATTAATGCATCTTGGTTTCCGGATTTCTTTCTTGAAATCTCAGTAATAGTGTCATAGAATTTGTTATTTCTATATTTTTTGTCATTAAATGTGTTAAGGAAATCTATGAATTTGTCATTTGTTATTTCAGACATTTTAACACAACCTATTTAAATCTTCTTTTAATCTTAATTGGTCCACAAGTTTATAAACATTTCCAAGATTATCATAAACCTTATACAACTCATTAGATTCAATTTTTGTGAAATTATATTTTCCAGGTATTTCTGATTCTTCAGTTAAATAATAATTTATTGAATCTTCGAAGTCATAGGTTTCACTGAACACATCCATAGCTTCAATAAACAATGGACTATGTGAATTAAGATATATTGTTATATTAAGTTCTTTTGCAAGGAGGACTAATATTTCTGCAAACTTAAATTGCCAATCTGGATGAAGATTTACTTCAGGTTCATCAAAGATTAAAAATGAATTCGGTTTTAATTCACCATTAGCTAACAATAATTGAATTATAGCTATTTGTTTTATTCCTGATGCTGCATCAGTAATTGCAAGAGAATCAACTTCAGTTGTTTTGTCTTGAATAAATGTAAATTTATTGTTCACAAAAGTAATCTTTCCATTAATTATCTCTTTAATTTTTTCTATTACTTTCAATAATCTTTCATCAGTTATTTCTTCCAAATCTTCTTGATTATCAAACATTAACACTTTAGTTATATAACCTGCATGGTGGTAATCGGTTCTCCATGGAGCATGTGTTTCAAAAAATGAAAAGGTATCAATGTAAATTACATCTTCTGAATTGAAATAACCATTAGCCGAAAAAGCATTATCTGAATCAAAATCATTATCTTTTAAATTAATATTTATATCAAATTCATCTCCATTGACAATCCCATTAAATGCTGAATTGAATTTTAGATTTTTCCTATTGAATTCAGAGGATAAAAAGTCTTTTAAAAGTAGGATTGTTAACTTATCTTCTTCAATATGAATTGTAGTTAGAATATCATCAATCTCTTTAATCATTCCTTTAATACGTTCATTGTCATTGTTTTCATCATAATATCTGTTATAATCAATTTGTATTTGGTGAAATTTTTCTTCCACTCTTAATTCATTAAATGGGATTACTTTATCATTATTGTCAGACATTCCAAATTCCCGAACATCTTTTAAATAAACAAATTCCGGTTGATTAACATGTAATGCCAAATATATATTATTGATTAATGAATCAATCTGCAATCTAGAATGTTCTAATGCAAAATCAATTCTATCATCCATGTTTGATTTTAAAAAGCAATATAAAAGTTTACTTGTAGTTGATTTACCTGTTGCATTATTACCACCAACAACATTAATTTTATTTAAATCAATATCGGCTTTATTAATTGGTCCAAAGTCATTTATTTTAATATTTATTTTATTTTCCATGAAAAAATCCCCATATAACACAAATGCAAATTTGTTATTGATATAATATTGTGTTTAAAAAAATATATAAATTTCCTTTAAAATTAATATATGATAACCAGTACCACTTTTCCTTTTAATTTAATCATTAACATTAATAATTATTAACCAATAGAAATTGGAAATTATCTGTTATTTTTCCAATTATATAATTTATTGGCCGTATCTCTTCTTGTTTCATTGAATTGATATTGACCTTCATCACCATAACTTGCAAAATGATGTGACTGGACAAAATCACCACAAGAATCACTTGGCCCGTTTGTTGGATAACCTCTACGACAAACCATTCCATGAGCTGCACCATATGGACTAACGCTCCAATAAGTACAGTTTAAACAAATACTGTCCCCATTATCTATCATTGAATCATAATCAGGTTCTTCAAAATCATAATCATCATCAAAACTTATATCTTTACTATAAACTGCATCTTCTTTACGTACTGATTGACTGCATGTATAACAATAATATTCATCACACAAATCTCCTAACTCATCACCACAGGTAGGGCATGTAGCAACAATAACTTCATCTTCACTAAACATTCCTCCACCACATTCAAGGCACAAATATCCACCAATTACATCATCTAATTCGGCACCACACTTTGGACATATCTTCATATAATCACCAACAATATTATATTGTGTGTAATTTGTTTATAAAGATTGATGTTAAAACAAAAAAGAGAAAGTAGTTATGTTAACTACTATAAAGATCTGTAAATATCCATGATGGATCATATGCTATAAGATATCCGTCTTCACACCAGAGAGTTCTGACATTTCCAGAAGTTGTATCAGCCACTGCAGCAGGGTCTCTATTGATCCAGTTACCTCCAGTATGTTTCTTATGCCTTAATCTCAATCTGATATGACCGGTTCCGGATACTCTACATTTAACGTGGACAAATTGCACATCATAGCCTAAAGATTTAGCTATTCTATAATAAACTTGTCCCCAGTCAACACAATTGGAACCTTTGCCCTGACTGGCATCATTGATTGTTTTCTTGTCTGTCTTTTGAGAATCGAAATATTTGCTGTATAATTTCTTCTTTGCTATAATAGCTAATGCTTCATCAATGGTGTTTCCTTTGAAGTTGAATGCTTTGACAAACAGTTTCATTGTTGAATCTTTGTAATCTGGGAGTGTTGACATTCTGTAGACTATTGCAGGAAGTCTTCCGTTTGCCCTGATGTATGCTTCGACTCTTATGGCCATGTCCACATATTCAGCTTTATCAATTTGAGTTCCATTTTTCAAGGTTACATAATTAGGAAGAAAATCCAATGACTTGTTGTCTTTAATAGCTGCCATAACATACATTGCAACTAGCTTATCGTTTCCAAGCTTTTTAACTTTCTTTTCTATATCTTTACAGTTACCTTTTAATGTTAATATTTGGTAATAGTCACGTTTCCTATACTTCTTTTTATTTTGGACTAGCCAGTGTGAAATTGAATTCATTGCTTGGCAAAAACTTGTCCAACTAATATTATCATCTGACATATATTAGGCTCTTTCAAAAACTTTGTTGATTTGAAATTTTTTGATGAAAATTAGTTTGGAATTTTTAATTTTGTCTAAAAATAG
>NZ_CAUJAM010000013.1:0-2464 GCF_963082475.1 Methanobrevibacter sp. V14 | reverse complement strand
GGATAATCATCTTCCATATCAAAGCCTTCCGCTTCAAGTTGTTGGAATAATTCAGTAACAATAGGAACTTTCAAATTGGCTTTCTTAAGAATTTCAGGTTGTGAAAAAATCTCTTTAGGAGTGCCTTCAGCAATTAATAACCCATCTACTAAAACAAAAATCCTTTTTGCATAATCTGGAACCAAATCAACTTCATGTGTTGAAATAATTATTGTAATGTTTTCTTGGTTAAGTTCTTTTAATAGGTTAGTTAAGTTTTCAACACCCTGCGGGTCAAGTCCAGCAGTCGGTTCATCTAAAACCATGATTTCCGGTTTCATTGCAAGAATGCCTGCAATTGCAACTCTTTTCTTTTGACCTCCACTTAAGTGATGAGGTGCCTTTTTTTCAAATCCTGACATTCCTACACGAGCTAATGCCTCTTCAACTCTGTCCTGTACCTCTTCCATAGGTAAACCTAAGTTTAAAGGTCCAAAAGCAACATCTTCCTCTACTGTTGGGGCGAAGATTTGATCATCAGGGTTTTGAAAAACAATTCCAACTTTTTGTCTGAATTTAAGTAAAGATTTTTTATCATACTTTAACTCTTCCCCATCAATAAAGACTTTTCCTTCATCTGGTTTGTAAATGCCATTTAAATGTAAAAATAATGTTGATTTTCCTGCACCATTTTTTCCTACAAGTGCAACCATTTCTCCTTTTTCAATTTTTAAGCTAACGCCGTTAAGTGCTTGGTAATCTGCATTATAAGAGTATTTTATATTTTTAACTTCTAACATTAATTATCCCTCTTTTTTGGTGTATAAACAGGCAATTCGCCAGTATAACCTCTTGAATCAAGAGAATGTTGTAATGTTTCACTTTTATCAAGAGATCTTAAAAATATTGTACTTACAAGTGCACCTAAAGATTTAAATGAATTCCAATAGGAATTATAACCTAATCTTGTTTCTTGTGCTTTTTGCATTGTGTCTATTTCATTTAAGAATATAAATATTGAATTATACATTAAAAGTGCAATTTCAATGAAAATTTTTGGAACTTTTAGAGTGGCTAAACAATGCAATATTTTCGCAACAGGTGTTGTTAGAGCTAAAAAACCTAATAACGGCAAACATCCAGCTACTCTAAAGAATGTGTAAACACCATAATGTAGAGAATCTGTTGTAACTACAATACCCCACAATCCAGTTTCATAAATTACTTCCCCCTTTCCAAAGAAGAATATTAAAAAGAAACATGTTATAATAACAAATGCCATGGGAATAGTTAAAAATTTAAAATATGAACGGTAGCTTATTTTAGCTATTGCTAAAATTACAATAGACATTACAATAAGGATAAAAATATCGAAATATAAATTATCAAGAGCCAATGTTAAAACTAACAAGAAAATTGTTAAAAACAATTTAAAATAAGGATTTGCTTCAGTTAGTTCATTATGATGCGCTATATAATCCATATCAAATTTCATAAAATCACTAAAAAAATAGAAAAAAGAGTAAAGAAGATTAATTATTCTTCTTTACCTTGTCCTCTCCAGTATCCAAAGAAGTAACCAATAATGATTGCCCCTATAGCTGCTTGAAGAGCGAATAATAAACTTTCAATTTCGCCACTAGGTGGTTCCCATATTGAAGAGAACCATGGTTTAAAACCAGATTGTTCTATAGCTTCACCAGCTGCATCATCAGAACCACCAAAGTATCCATCATCTTCTCCATGACCACTGAACATTACTAATGGTGCAATGAAGAGAATTATACAAACAACTGCTAATATTATTAATGTTGATGTTTTCATATTAATCACCTATGCTTCATTAGGAGCTAATGCACCGAGTTTGTTTAATAATTTAGGTTTGTAAGATTTTAATCTATCCCAAATAATTACAGTTAAAATACCTTCACCAATAGCCAATGGCACTTGAGTTACTGCAAAAATAGTTAAGAAGTTAGTTAATGAAGCTGCAAAACTAGGAGCAGGGAATGCGAAAGCTAATTGGAATGAAGTAGCTACGTAAGTTAATAAGTCACCTAAAAATGCTGCAAAGAAAATTGCAACAGTTGATGAAACATTAGCTTTAGTTAAACCTTTGTATACAATCCAAGCTATAATAGGACCTACGATACCCATAGAAACAATATTTGCACCTAAAGTGGTTAATCCACCGTGTGCAAGCAAAAGAGCCTGGAAAATAAGTACGATAGCTGCCAATACTGAGGTTACAGCAGGTCCGAATAATGCTGCACCTAATCCGTTACCACAAGGGTGAGAACAACTTCCAGTAACAGACGGTAATTTCAAAGATGATAAGATGAACATGAATGCTCCACTCACAGCAAGTAATGCTTTGGATTCAGGATTTTCATCTACGATTTTTCTAATTTGATAAATACCATAAGCAACGAATATTATTGCAACAACAAACCAAACAATACACCATTGTAATGGCAAATATCCT
>NZ_CAUJAM010000012.1:0-22832 GCF_963082475.1 Methanobrevibacter sp. V14 | reverse complement strand
GAATAAAATTATTCATTTTTCACTGTCTTTTCATTAATCTTTGATTATGTGTTTGATACTGAGAGTATAAATTATTTGAAGAGGAGAATAACATGAAATCTATGAATAAATGGTTAATTATTGTTATTATAGCTTTGGTGGTAGTCATTGGTGTAGGTTCCTATGCTGCGGGCTGGTTTGGAAGTAGTGATGCGGCTAGCACTGAACTAAATGGACAGGAAGTTAATTTGGCTGCAGCTGCTAGTTTAAAAAATGCATATGATAAAGATTTAATTCCTATGTTTGAAGAGAAATATCCTGGTGTAAAAATCACTCCAACTTATGCTTCAAGTGGGGATTTGCAATCTCAAATTGAAAATGGTTTAGAAGCAGATGTATTCATGTCTGCTGCTAATAAACAGATGGATGCTTTAGTTGATGAAGGATTAATTGATAATGATACTAATGTTCAATTTTTAGAAAATAAAGTTGTTTTAATTGTACCTAAAGACTCAAATGCTAATATTTCCTCATTTGATGATTTAAAAGATATTAATGGCACTATTGCTATTGGCGATCCTGAATCAGTACCTGCGGGACAATATGCTAAAGAGGCATTAACCAACCTTGGACTATGGGATAATGTTGAATCTAAATTATCTTTAGGCACTGATGTAACTGCTGTGTTAAATCAGGTAGCCCAAGGATCTGCAGAATGCGGTATCGTATATTCTACTGATGCCAAATCCACTGATGATGTTGAAGTAGTTTGTGAAGCTCCTGAAAATTCTTTAAACACTTCTGTTATTTATCCTGTAGCAGTACTTAAAGATTCAAAAAATGCAGATGCCGCAAACAAATTTGTCGAGTTCTTACAAACTAAAGAAGCTAAAGATGTATTTGTTAAATATGGATTCACAATTCATGAATAAACTCAAACATTGATTATTCTTTTTTTGAATAATTAAGAATATTAAAGGTGATAATGGCATGACTGATTGGTCCCCTATCTTTATTTCAATGAAAACCGCAAGTTTATCAATTTTGATAACCTTTTTCATAGGTTTGATTGTTGCTTGGGGCATTGTTAAAATTAAAAATGACACAATAAAAATTGTACTTGATGGTATTTTCACACTTCCAATCGTGTTGCCTCCTACTGTAGTAGGGTTCTTTTTATTGTATATTTTTGGGGTTAGGGGACCTATAGGCATGTTTTTTATAGATTTTTTCGCTGTCAAAATAGCTTTTTCATGGCCTGCAACTGTTATTGCCGCAGTAGTCATGTCTTTTCCTTTAATGTATCGTTCTGCTCGTGGCGCATTTGAACAGGTGGATTCCAACTTATTAGATGCTGGCCGTACATTAGGCATGTCGGAGTGGAAAATTTTCTGGAAAATTTTATTTGCAAATGCATTTCCTGGAATTATTAGTGGTGGAATTCTTTCTTATGCTAGGGGTTTAGGTGAATTCGGTGCTACAGCTATGCTTGCAGGTAATATTGCTGGACAAACTAGAACTCTACCTATGGCAGTTTATTCTGAAGTAGCTGCAGGTAATATGGGAGATGCTTTTAATTACGTAATATTCATTGTTATTATATCGTTTATAGCTATTTTTATTATGGATTTTATTTCTATACGTAAGGAAAAACGATGGAAGTAATTTATTAATTAGAGACAATTAAAAATATATTTTAGAGTATTACTGGTGAAGGATTATGGGCAATAAATTAAAAGTGAATATTCAAAAAAAACTTAAAGAATTTGATTTGGATGTTGATTTTGAATTGAAACAGGGGTGTTTAGGTATTCTAGGTCCTTCTGGTTGTGGTAAAAGTATGACACTTAAATTTATTGCAGGCATCTTTAATCCGGATAATGGTGTTGTAAGTTTAGATTCCAATGAAGAAACTGTTTATTTTGATTCTAATAAAAAAATTAATTTAAAACCTCAAAAAAGAAATGTAGGTTATCTCTTTCAGAATTATGCTTTATTTCCAAATATGACTGTTGAAGAAAATGTGGCTGCCGGTTTATCTAAGGATGATGATATCAACATTGTATCTGAAATGATTAAGCGTTTTCATTTAGAAGGATTAGAAAAAAGATATCCTCGACAATTGTCCGGAGGTCAACAGCAAAGAGTAGCTTTAGCTCGCATATTGGCTTATAATCCTGATGTTATATTGCTTGATGAACCATTCAGTGCTATGGATACTTTCTTAAAGGAACAATTACGTATTGAACTTGTTAATTTACTAAGGGACTTTGATGGATTTTCTATTCTGGTTACTCATGATCGTGATGAGGTGTTCCAGTTTTGTGATGAACTTTTAATATTGGATAAAGGCAAAATTATAGCGAAAGGAGATACTCATGAATTATTTGAAAATCCGGGAAAAGTTCAGGTTGCTAGACTAACCGGCTGTAAAAATATTTCTAAAATTGAAGTTATTGATGAGTATCATCTCGAAACTTTAGATTGGGGAGTGGTATTTGAAGTATCTGAAAAGATTTCACCTAATATTACTCATATTGGAATAAGGGCACATGATTTTTCTCCTGCTGAGAAAGATGATGTTAATGTGTTTGATACCAAAAATGCGAAAAAATTAGAAATGCCTTTTGAATGGGAAATAATTTTAACTAATGGTCTGTGGTGGAAATGTGATAAACAGATTCATGATCATGAATTTGAAATTCCTAAGTATTTAAAAGTAGATCCTAATAATATAATCTTATTAGAAGATTAATTCACATTATCTTTTTTTCATTGAATTTTAAACTATTGTTTTGAAATAATATTTGGTTATAGGATTTGTCAGAATTATCCGGTCATTGTTGGGTGTTTATTTATTAATTCGGTATTAAAACAGTTTTATTCAGGAATATTGCGATTTTTGGTTCAAAATATCTTTTGTTGTTGCAATTTGTTTATATTTTTTATATGCAGTTGATTTTTTGCTACTGAAAAAATAAAATTTTATTTTAGATGGATATTTAATTTCTCTCCAGTTCGGGCTTTTTAGGAGTGTATATTCAAAATCATGAATTTAAATATGAAGATGTAAAAATGATTTCATGACATTTAAACCTGAAAGAGCAACCTATTGGAAAATATTGCAATGTCAATTTCATTTAGTTTTGTAATTTATTTCTCACATTATATTTCAATGGGTATTTATATTTTGGATTTATAAAAATCTATTTATATGTTTCCCGTTATCTTCTGCAATGATTGTTGGAGGTAGTTGGTTACTAATATTCCAATTTTAAAAATGGGCAGTGGTTTAAAATAAATTATAAGATAGGGGATGGAGAGTAAATTATGGTAGAATTAGGTTTGGGGATGATGAGACTTCCCCTTTTAGATGAAAATGACTTTAAAAGTATTGATTATGAGCAAGTAAATAAAATGGTAGATTCTTACATGGAAAGTGGATTCAACTTTTTTGATACTGCATATGTTTATCATGAAGGCGTTGGGGAAGAAGCTTTTAGAAAATCAGTAGTTGAGAGATATCCTCGTGATTCCTTTATGTTATCAACTAAATTGTCCTTATTTGTAATTACAAAGGAATCTCAATTAGAACCATTATTTGTAGAGTAGCTTAAAAATTGCGGTGTTGATTATTTTGACTATTATCTGCTTCATAATGTAAGTGGTTATACAGAAACCGCTTGGAAAAATGTTGATTTATATTCATTCATTCAAAGGAAAAAAGAAGAGGGATACATTAAACATATTGGATTGTCCACCCATGGGGATGCTGAATTTTTGGAAGGCATTTTAGTCGAACATCCTGAAATTGAATTTGTATTGCTTCAAATCAACTATATCGACTGGGAAGATGAAGCAATTGAATCAAAAAAATGTTGGGAAGTTGCAAGAAAATATAATAAAGAAATCATGATTATGGAACCATATAAAGCGGATTTTTAGCAGATGTTCCTAAAGAAGCCAAAATAATAATGAAGGATTATAATCCTGATAAATCAGTAATTTCATGGGCCATGAGATTTGTAGCTAATCTTGAAGATATTAAGGTCATATTCACGGGTGCAAGTAATTTGGAACAACTTGAGAATAATATTTCAGAAATCAAAAATGCAGACCCCTT
Source organism: Methanobrevibacter sp. V14 (assembly GCF_963082475.1). Taxonomy (NCBI): domain Archaea; kingdom Methanobacteriati; phylum Methanobacteriota; class Methanobacteria; order Methanobacteriales; family Methanobacteriaceae; genus Methanobrevibacter; species Methanobrevibacter sp. V14. The sequence continues at coordinate 18,730 of NZ_CAUJAM010000012.1, read as the reverse complement.
AAATGATGAGGAACTTGAAATTCTTAAAGAAGTTTCTGAAATAATTAACAGCAACATTACTGTTGACTGTACAAAATGCAGATATTGCATTGATGCATGCCCCGAAGAGATTGATATTGCAAAAATTTTTGATTTGTACAATAAAGATAAACTCCTGGGCAATGAAGGTTGGTCACAAGCAGGTAATGCTTATTTAAATTATTCAAAACTTCCTGATGTTGGAATAGCTTCTGATTGTGTTGAGTGCGAAATGTGTGTTGAAGAATGCCCACAACAAATCGACATCCCTGAAGTTTTAAAAGATGTTGCAAAGACATTTGAAACTGAAGGATATGGTTTTTAAAATTAAGGCAGTTTCAAAAACTTGTATGATAATTAATTTTTTCGATTAATCTATTCATTTAAATTTTTCAAAATAACGGATTAATTAGCTTTAAATTATAAAAATAACTCCAAATATTAAGAAAAAGTTTTTAATAAAAAACTTGAAGATATTTAAATCACACAAGTTTTTGAAAGAGCCAAAATTACATTTCTAGAAACTTAAGGTTTTTTCTTCTTTTTTTGTTCTTAATTTTAATTGATTCCACATTTACTTATTCTGATACTTTATTAAATAGTTTTAATTAACTTATAGTTAATTTTAATAATCAATCATAGTTTATTAGCTACAAATATTAATATTATGATTAAGGTTTTTAAGTTAATTTGAGGTGAGGTGATGTACTTTTTATAGATTCATCATGGAACTTTTTAAAGTATTTGATTGTTTTGTGTCAAAAAAATATATTGCCGAAGCCAATAGATTCATTAGGGAAAGAAAAATGACTTAGAAAGATTATATGGATTATATTCTTTCTCAAAGAAGATGTAACATGATCATATTAAATCGATTAGATTTTTCACATTATAGTTAATTACCAAATTTTTGGTATAAATGTTTCGAGCCATTTGTCATGAACTTTTGTTTCAGAAATCGATTCATTATACGTTTCTATTGTTAAATCTCGCAGAAATTCTTTTGATTCAAGATAATAATGTTTTATTTTTCTTTTTATTTGTCTCCATATTTGTTCAATTGGATTTAAGTGAGGAGAGTATGGTGGAAGGTATATTAATTCAATATAAGATGTAATGCTATTTTTTGATGAATGCAGACTTGTGGACGCTATAATTATCTAGAATTAAACATATTCTTTGTTCGGTTTGCATTTTTGTTATTAATGTCTTCTTTTTGTAACAGATTTAAAGTTATTTTTCGTCTTATTTCTCTTCTTTTTTTTCACATTGTTAAGTAATTCTCTATTGCAGTGTTTTCCAATGATTCTAGCGATTGTTGAGGTGGTATTGTCCTTATATTTTTCTAATGTTTTTAAAATTTTTGCTGCGAAAACTTCATTATCTTTGTTGTTTTTCATTAATATTTTATCTATATCTTCATCAGTTAGATTAACATCGAATATTATTTTATTTAATATTTTTACTGTATTTTTGATGTTTGTATTTGCTATTCTTAATTCTAGAAGTGCTATTGCAATTTCTGGTGCGGTCGATGAATTTGTGATTGTGATGGTCGAATTTCCATTTATTGTTAGTGATCCAATGGCGTTGATTTTGAATTTGTATGGATTTACAGTTTGTGTGTGTTTGATTCCTTGTTTATATAGTGATTTTTGAGTGTAAGGTTCATTTTGGAATGATGCTTCATCAAATAAGACTATAATATCGTTTGTTGTTACGTTATGTTCTTCTAAGTTTTTTTTAACTGTTCTTCAGCATCCAGGGGATTTTGAAAATTTAGGATTATGCTTTGCTGTAATTGTATCCTAATTTCTTTACAATTTTTCCTATTTGTTTTAAACTGTAATATACATTAAATTTTTCATTAACAAGAAGATGTACATCTTTCATTGACATATTTGGTGTTTTTTCAATGATTTTGTCTAATTCAATTAGTTGATCATAAGTTAATTTTGATGGCCTTCCACCACCAAAAGAAGGTTTTAAACCTTCCAATCCTTCAGATTCACATGTTTTAATCCATCTGTGAACTGTTTGATATGATTTTCCTAGAATATTCGCAGCATCAGTTATTGTATTGCCTTCACTAACAATTTTAACAGCAATCAATCTTTGATAATACCTATGATAAGCCACATAATTGCTGATTTCCTCATCTAATGCGGTTTTAGTCATTTTATTAAAAACATCAATTTTAGATTTTCCAGACATATTTTATAATTTATCCGACATCTATAATAAAAGTTTGGTTAGTAACTATAATAGTGTAAACTTTAAGTTCGCTAATTTCCTTACCTTCATATTCCTGATTTTGATCCCTTAATGCCAATACATATAAATGAAGTTGCTTTTTAAATTTATCTTTGTATTTGACCTCTAAGCGAGTATTCTTATAATCAATAATGCCCAATTTACCATCAATTTCATAAATTAAATCAATGACTCCATTAAGGGCATAGTTTCTGTCTTTTAAATAGAAGGGATATTCACTATCAAGTATTTTTATATTTTTACCGTAATTTTTATAATAATGAATAAATGTTGCCGATTATTTCGTTAAGTTGTTTTTCATACCCAACAGGATCCTCTTCTTTTAACCCATCATTTGAATTTTCAAATAATTCCTCTATTGTTTTAACAACCTCATCCTCACCAATAAAGACATTGCCATTATTAATTATTTTTTTGTTGATAACTTCAAGTGCATAGTGGGCAAAAATCCCATCATCAATCTCCTGTTTTTCAGATATGGTGAAATTAACTCCGTTAGCTAGTTTTATATCTAAATGGACAATTATTATAATTTTCCAAAGCAGTGAAGCTTAAATCAACACAGTATTCATCATCCTCTTCATCATTCCTGCAATACACCACATTGATGTCCATATCTTCAGGGTCAATTAATTTGCATTTATTTAAGTTTTCATTAATTGCATTTTTCTATGCAGTCCGGACCTTTTGGAAGTCTTTCAAATTCACTGTGTTCAATTGCGATTTGATTTGACTGGTTCATATCCTCCACTAATGAAGACAATATTAATGTATCCTCTGCACGAGTCATTGCAACATAAATAACTCTTTCCTCTTCCATATTATGAGACAGTTCAGGCCCGAATTCCTTATCAAATTTGGGATAAATTTAAACAGTCATCAGGAGTGTAATAAACGGGCTGGCCAAAAATCCATCCATTATCGGGATTTGGATCGATATATTTCATTGGAAAATTGTCTTTTTTCAGAGAGGGAATAATAACAACCGGGAATTCTAATCCTTTTGACTGATGGACAGTCATTATTTGAATGGCATCACTTTCATCAGAAAAAGCCGAATGTCCTTCAATGGTTCTATATACAAACCAAAATGCGGTAGATTCGGCAGGGGTTTGTAAAACAGACCATCCTTCAATGGTTCTATATACAAACCAAAATGCACCTCTAATGTCCCGGTTGAACTTAACGTCAACAAATGTTTGAAGAGAACCTGTAATTTTTGAGAGGTTGTTAATTATAATATCTCCTTCATCACTTAAGATTAAATCTTCAGACAAATAACCGGTAACATCAGTTAATAGTTTTAAATAAACCTCAGAAACTGTTGACCTGTCATAGAATTTAACATCCTCAGAGTACAATGAGTCTTTAAATTCATTTAATTTTCTAAAGAATTCCAAATCATCTTCATTTTCAATACCATATTCAATTAGATTATCGTTTGTTAAAACCGGCCTTGTAACACACTTAAATATTTTAAATGAGCATTTCCTCATCACGGGCAAATACTGTTTTGAAGGATTTTTTACCTCCTCTATTTATGGTCTTTTAGCCAAAAATAATTTTCAGCCCTGACAACATCCTCTTCAAATTTATTCTGCAAGCTAATCAGTATCTCTTTTGTCTCATCAGATAAATTGAACAAGACCTGATTGGCATATGCCTTTAAATTCAGCCAGTCTTTTTCCCATCTATTAAACCTGTGACTATGAGGATCATCATCTGAAACCAGATGGTGAAAGAGTGTTAAAATTGACTTAATTTCATCCTGACTGATTAAATCATTGGTATTGACCTGAAATTTAATATTTTCCGCTTCTAATTTTTCAAGCAATGGTCCGATACATCGTGAGGTACTTTTTGAAAGAGAACGAAATAGAATGCCAATATCGGACAATCTATTGATTTTTTCATTTTCAATCAAATATTTAATGATATTTACAATGTTTTCAGCTTCACTATCAAGTGATGATTCTTTAGTCGATTTATTTTTAGCATCATAGTTATTTAAAGAATAATAAACATGATTATTTTACATCACGACCACATTGAGCCTTTCCAAGTGCGGATTCAACTGGTCTTTGATGTTTAATGAAATCTTCAGACACATCGATGATTTCATGAGTGGAGCGATAATTAGTGGTCAGGCTTTTAAACTCGAATTTATCTTTATGATATTTAGCTAAATATGTAAATGGATTAATGTTTGAACCTCTAAATCCATATATGCTTTGATTAATGTCACCTACTACTGTAAATGATTTTGCTTGTTTCATCAGATACTCAAACAATTCCATCTGCATAGGATCTGTATCTTGAAACTCATCAATTAGTATGTTGCTGAACTGTGTTTTAAATCCATCTTTTTTGACAATTTCTAATGCATCCTTTTGTAGATGTGCAAAGTCAATTGCTTTCGCGCTTTAAGATATTTTTCATAAATCGGATAGGATTTGGCGATTTGCAGATATTGCGCATTATACTTGGACTCTTTAAACTCATCATTTTTTCGAACTTCATCATGAGGATATTCTCCATCATTTAATTCCATTCGCTCACGGACAAAAGTGGACATATCCCTCGCTGACTGGCCTATTTTCTGTGATATAATCAATTAACTTATCTGTGTCAACACTGAAAGAGCAATATTCATTTATATTTATTGGCAATATATTTGATGTTGCTACTTGACATGTAACATTCTTTAACAAATCCAAGCTCTTCCATATGCTTTCCAATGAACAACAAGTTTTTCTCACCGGCATCGTCTGAAATGATATTTAAACCAACATGACCATTTTCTTCAAGTATCTTTTCGCAAAAAGAGTGAATAGTTGATATATGCATCTTTTGAACATCACTTTTTAACAAATCACCTTCTGACAATCTCTCTCGAAGTTCATCTGCAGCTTTAGTTGAAAAAGTGACAATTAGCAATGATTTAGGATCCACCCCTAACTCATTTACCATATAATTAACTTTTTCAATTAAAACACGGGTTTTGCCTGCACTCGGCCCCGCTTCTATGCTTAAAAACTTATTTCCCCCATAAGTAACAATCTCTTTCTGATTTTCATTTAAATCAATTGCAATATCTGAAAACTCTGGAAATACTTTTAAGAAGTTATCTAACTCCCAATCATATTCAATTTTCAATTCTGCCGTTAAATCTTTGAGAGGATAATCTTTTAAAAGAGTTGGCATATCATATTCATTATAGTGGCAGGTTTCTTTAATCTTATCTAAATTTTTTAGGAATTTATGTTTTTTTATAATATATGACATTTACACCAACTGATACCTGTATTGATTAAATCGCTTATCTTAAAGATTTAAATGATAAAATCTATAATTCAGGATTGAAAAAAGTGTCATCCTCATTATCTTTTTTTAGTTCTTGGATTTTATCGTCACTAAGCACTTTAGCAATTACAGAATCATTGGAAACAAACTTAACTTCACAGTAACTGATATCACCAATTTTATCGTAAATTCTACCTGCACTCATGGTACCTTTGGTAACTGTTTGGGTACTATTTGCAATATAACCTGTTTTTCCAATATATTTGTTTTCACAAGCAATTGCTTCTAAATCATAATCATTATCAGGTTCTTTAACCAACCTTACAATAGATCCGATTTTGAATACTTTATTACCTTCATAATTCTTTAATCCAACAATAGTAGTATATAATTCTTTATTATCCATTTGAACCACCAAAACATACATTGTATTTAAGATATTACTATTTTTAGTTTTTATAAATTAAATAGTTTACAACTTTTATCTACTCAATATTTCACGGAAATTTCAGGAATGTTATATCGAAAGTTATGGCATTTGCTTTAATGGAAGATATTTGTAACTTAATGCAATTCAAAAAGATAGTGTAATTAATTTAAAAGTTAAAAATCACAACCCTTATTTTACTGGAAAACTATTATGCAATTCAAAAAGATAGTGTAATTAATTTAAAAGTTAAAAATCACAACCCTTATTTTACTGGAAAACTATTATACAATTTATAAATATGTATTGGATAGTAGTATTTATAATTTGTCACAATCCTTGTTTTACTGGAAGCTGTTCTGCAATTTAATCTCAGCACGCAAAATACTTTTCTCCAATTCGTCACAATCCTTGTTTTACTGGAAGCTGTTCTGCAATCCAAGTTGGCAAGGACGGGATAATAATTGCCCTTCCAAGTCACAATCCTTGTTTTACTGGAAGCTGTTCTGCAATTAAAAGAGTAGTTGAAGGTAAAAAAATAGAATTTGGTCACAATCCTTGTTTTACTGGAAGCTGTTCTGCAATTAAGTTATATGCATTATAAAGATCCCAAATTAAATGGTCACAATCCTTGTTTTACTGGAAGCTGTTCTGCAATTAGACAGCTCTAACTCCCTACAAGAGGAGTGGTCTAGTCACAATCCTTGTTTTACTGGAAGCTGTTCTGCAATATTATTACGGAAGTTTTAAAATGTATAGGATTAGCGGTCACAATCCTTGTTTTACTGGAAGCTGTTCTGCAATATCATAAAACCGCCCGTAAATCCTTGGAAGAGCATTGTCACAATCCTTGTTTTACTGGAAGCTGTTCTGCAATACCAACCTCCCAAATTGGCGATGACGGGATAATAAGTCACAATCCTTGTTTTACTGGAAGCTGTTCTGCAATACAGCTCCTAGTCTACAAAAAAAACCCCAATGAAATGTCACAATCCTTGTTTTACTGGAAGCTGTTCTGCAATCAAGGAGATGAAAATATGAAAACAATATTAAAATATGTCACAATCCTTGTTTTACTGGAAGCTGTTCTGCAATAATAAAAGACACATTAGCTCAGATGAGCTTTATAGAGTCACAATCCTTGTTTTACTGGAAGCTGTTCTGCAATACCTCAATTGTGGATGTATTATTTACTCTAAATATGGTCACAATCCTTGTTTTACTGGAAGCTGTTCTGCAATCGATGTTGGTTAGGTCCATGTACAATGGTTTAAGCAGTCACAATCCTTGTTTTACTGGAAGCTGTTCTGCAATTCCTCAACGACCTTTATTTAAGGACGGGAGGAGAGGTCACAATCCTTGTTTTACTGGAAGCTGTTCTGCAATGATAAGTTATGCCATCTTTTATCCTCCGATGATGAAGTCACAATCCTTGTTTTACTGGAAGCTGTTCTGCAATAGTATAGATGAAAAATATATAGAAACCGTTGGAGAGTCACAATCCTTGTTTTACTGGAAGCTGTTCTGCAATGTAAAGTGGATTATAGATTCACCATTATTAATGGAGGTCACAATCCTTGTTTTACTGGAAGCTGTTCTGCAATCAAACTATAGTAAAAAACACCTGTCCAACCAGATGGGTCACAATCCTTGTTTTACTGGAAGCTGTTCTGCAATACGATAGCTATAAAGTCATTGAAAAATTAGAGGCCAGTCACAATCCTTGTTTTACTGGAAGCTGTTCTGCAATAGATTTAGTTGGAAAATATTTTTACTTTCGAACAAGGTCACAATCCTTGTTTTACTGGAAGCTGTTCTGCAATAGGAAGTGAGCAAAATGAAAAAAACAATAGAATACAGTCACAATCCTTGTTTTACTGGAAGCTGTTCTGCAATTCAAAGAGCTTCATTGGCTCAGTTATGGGTTAGATAGTCACAATCCTTGTTTTACTGGAAGCTGTTCTGCAATATAATGAAGGCTATACAGATAATAAGATAGCTTGCGGTCACAATCCTTGTTTTACTGGAAGCTGTTCTGCAATTCCAAAAGGGAGAGATAACTAATCTAGGGTGCACTCGTCACAATCCTTGTTTTACTGGAAGCTGTTCTGCAATGCGTTTATGGAGACACAAATACTGGTGGAATTAGGTGTCACAATCCTTGTTTTACTGGAAGCTGTTCTGCAATATCAATACCTTCTCCTTTATATTGTTACTAATGGTTGTCACAATCCTTGTTTTACTGGAAGCTGTTCTGCAATTATTTCATAGCTGATGTACTTAGTCTTTGCGAGCACGTCACAATCCTTGTTTTACTGGAAGCTGTTCTGCAATTTAATGACATCATCAACTACCATTTCGATATGGCACGTCACAATCCTTGTTTTACTGGAAGCTGTTCTGCAATATTTATTTACAAAGTACTTGTTGATGATGAACGTAAGTCACAATCCTTGTTTTACTGGAAGCTGTTCTGCAATAAAAAGTCACAGTAACTAAAGAATCAAACCAGTACTGTCACAATCCTTGTTTTACTGGAAGCTGTTCTGCAATTAAAGGGTTGGTCGTTATATCTTGCGAAAGTGAGGATGTCACAATCCTTGTTTTACTGGAAGCTGTTCTGCAATGAAATAACTGATGACATGACATTAGAGGAACTAGGTCACAATCCTTGTTTTACTGGAAGCTGTTCTGCAATACATCTTCCGACTCATTTCCGCAAACAGGACATAAAGTCACAATCCTTGTTTTACTGGAAGCTGTTCTGCAATAGCCCAAAAATTTTCTTATTTGAAGCTATTACATACTGAGAAGACCTCAATTTTCAACCCTTGTGTGGGAATCATAAAATAATGATTCCTATATAAAGATATGCACACTTAATATAAAAACTTTTTTAATAATTTAAAAAAATAAACATGAATAAAAAATAAAAATAAAGTTAATTATCAAAAATTTTGATAAAAATAATCCATTAATCCAAATTTAATAAAATTAAAGAACATGAATAAAAAATAAAAATTAATAAAAATATGGCACAACACTGAAAAATCATCAAAAATTGTTAGGTTCCCACGTTTCACCATCTTAAATAAAATGTTTTAAATTGTTTATTATACATTAAAAAATCCACAATATTTTTTGATTCGACTTCAATGTAATCTGAGTATGATTTTTTAATTCCATTGAAAGTAACTTCTGTATTTAATTTATCTAAGATAGATTTGACGAGTAATTTTCGACAGTCCCCACCAATGTATACAAAACCATTTTTTATTTCAAAATCATCTTTTTCAATTTGTCCTAAATTAATTAGTTTCAAAACACTTTTATCAACAATTTGCTGTCTAAACTCTTCCATTACATCAAAAACTAAGCTAGTTCTACCATACAAATCAGAATGTAAAAACCCTGCATAAGGATCTAAACCAGACATATGAAGCGATTTTAAAACTTCTGATGCTAAAATTGCATATGCATAATTCAACATTGCATTGACAATGTCTGGAGCTCCTCTGCCGCTGCGATTTATGAAATCTAAATCATCACCAATAATATATCTGAATCCCTGCCAGTATTCTTGTGAAGCCAAACCTTCAATACCAAAAATTTCAGATCTTATTCTTTCAGACGGCCTATTTTTAATATCTTTAATAGCCTTAGACAAGTTATCCAGTTTGCTTTTTTGAGTTTCTAAAAATTCAATGCCTCCACGTGATCTTGATAGAGAACCAAGTGTTGCTTTTTGATTTTTGATTTTGGATTCGATGAATTTTTTAGCTAAATATCCGCTTCTAGAATCATTTAGAGAAAAATACTGTTGTTTTCTTATTTGTACATTATTGTGTTCTTTTGACGCTAGTCTATATTTTATATTCCCTCTCCAATCAATGGCTATTAAATCGACATTAGCTTCTGCTAGAAGTGATATGGCATCGAAAGTCACTGCACCCTTTCCTAAAATGATAATTTGTTTTAAATCCTTAGGCAAGAAATAATCAACCTCCGTTCCATCCTCCTTTATAAGAATTTGATTATCTCTTTTAGAAATTGACTTATTAAAACCATCAATAATTAATCTCATAAAAATCTGTATGTTAAATTATCATGAGGAATATCAGCATCGCCTTCAAGTAAAATTGATTTTTTACAATTTTCACATAATGGAAATATTACAATACTATCACTATCATTTGAAAGAAATGTTTTAATATCACTTGCAAGATTTGAACGTTCAATGCTTTCAAGATAACCAATGAAAACTGATTTCTGAAGTCTTTTTAAACCATAAAACTGTAATTTTTTGATTAAATATGATCTTGAAGTATTATCAGTTATATCATAAACAACAACTGTTAACATTTATTCCTCATCAATAATCTGTTTTACACAGCCAAATCCTTGAGAAACTCCTTTACCTAATCCAAAAAAATCAGGAATATCATAATAAATTTTAAACTCACCGGTGAATGCATTCATTTTAACACCTTTATATTTAACAATTTTTTCATTGAAATGAGTTTTTGCATATAATTTCTTATTAACAATAATTCCTAAACTCTTTGACATTGAAAGTAAATTCCCAACTAAAATTTTATTTAAAATTTCCTTTTTATCTTTCCAGTCATTTGTATGACTGTATTTCTGATAGTTTTTTTGATTTAAACCTAACCAAGGAGTGAGGAATTTATAGTGTTTTTCTTCAGAACTTGGTTTAATATCCATTTCCTTTTCATGGATTAATTTTTCAGTAATGTTATATTCCTTATCCAAACTTAAAACAGATAATTCGGGTGCAATTTTCTTAATTAAATCTGCACCTTCATCAATTCCAACAACTACTATTTCCCCATTGATTATTTTGTATTGTACATATGGATAAGAATATAAAAACCTGTCATTTGCATAGTGATTGTGAAGTATTGGAAAGTCTTTATAAATATTTCCAAAAAATCCTCTAACCTTTGCAGGGCTTGCTGTAAGTTTTGAATCTGTTTTTATTATTAAATTAACGATATTGTATTTCATGATAATCATTCGAATTTTGGAAACACCGACATGTCCAGATATTTGACAATTTCCGGAAATGCTTTTTTTGCATATGTTAATACTTGCGAATATAATTTTTCTGCCTTTTTATTATCAATTGGATTTAAACCATGCGCTAAAATAGATCCGTTTCTTGAACTGATATTATTACTAATTTTTTTATCATTTAAATATTCACACGCATAATCAATATCAAATTTTGACAATACTTTAAAACTTTGTTTAGAACCTAGTCCAATATTCTTTTTACATTTATTCACTGCCCTATCATATTCAGGCAACTTACGAATAAATGATTTTAATTCATTATTTTTTAAATTATGAATAATGTTTAAATCAATTTTAAACTCTTTATTATCCCATAAAATATTTTCATTAATTAATCCCTCATTTATCAAACCTAATTGGGCTATTAGTTCAATGGCCCTATAAAGTCTTGCAACGGCATCATCATATTTGCCTTCTTCAATTCTTCTATAGGCATTATTCAATAAATCAGGTAAATAAAATTTAACATTCTCTGGTTTAATCAGGCCTCTTTTAGAAACTTTCAGTTGTAAGAACTTCCAATTATTTTTTATTTGATTTAAAAATCCGGGATGGTTTTCATCAAAATATGATTTGAGATTATCTGAGTTTTCAATTCTTTCAATAATATTTAAAAAGGTATTGCTGATTGTTTTTTTATCATATAGATTATTGAATTTATCCCATGAGTCATAAACCTCAACAATATCTCTGGACAAGTCTGCAATTTCTTTAAGATTATCAGATTCCAGTTTACCAATAGCTTCTTCGAAGTTTAATTTTGCAGCTTCAAATTGGTATTTATTAAAGAAATCCATACCTTTATTGAATTCCATCACTGCAAAAACATCATAAGGATCCCTTTGGTCTTTTATTGATTCAAAACCATTTTGAACAATACCCAAACCCTTTTTGTCTCTTCCTTTAAAATCTTTAGAACCAACATAAGAATATGTGCACTCTTCTCCAATTGCCGCTAAAACCAATCCTGAAACCATTGGTTTTGTTCCTCCTGTGAAATCCACATGGATGTTATCATATTGCTTTTGCAATTCTTGAATAACCTCCCTAGATTTTGCAAATGAATCCTCCAAATTTTCATGATTATTAACGACTTTCACATTATATTGATCATATGACAAACAACATTCTTCTACAATATTGTTAGTTATATCAACCGAATCATTTGAGCATAAAAAATATGTAAAGTCTGGTTTAAAATAATTAATGGAAAAAATCAGTGGTTCCGGAGAACCACCACAACTTAAAATTAACGCTTTCATATTAAACTTCTCCAAAAGACAATTGAATCCAACCTAATGGCATTTCACCATCTTGAGTGATTTTTCTTGATTTAGGGAATGAATAATCATAAGTTTTGCCTCGAGTACCTTTCCTAATCCTTTCAAATATCCTTTCATCATTATCTTTAATTTTTAAACCAACAGTAGTTGCTAAAAATCCAGAACCTCCGCCCACTCTTAAAACAGGATTATCGATTGAATTTTGCTTTTCTAGATTTAAGTAAAACTTGTTTAGATAATCAATTTCATAATCTTCACTAAATTCTATTTCATTGCGAATTAGTGATTTTGAAAAATTAAATATGTATCTTTTGATATTTTTAATATCAATTAAATGCTTTTTATCGTCAAGACCTAACCTTTTAAAGATATCATAATCATAATGATTTCTAATTTCAAAAGATAGCTTATTTCCTCTGGAAATTGTTTCAAGATAGATTAAAATTGGTTCATGAGTTCTTTTATTTTTAGAGTAAAATTCATTATCTCCCCATTTAAAAGAAGCCATGACAGTTGCAACATCATATATTGTAGGGGATTTAATTGTGTTCGTATCTGAAACTTGTAAAAATTTCATGATATCCCATTGTGCAAGAGTAGGTGCTTTATTTGATGCGAAAATATCTTTCATGAATCTTCCATAATTTTTCTTAATGACAGAATCATTATCACTTAAAATGTTTTTTGAAATTTTTGAAATCAATCTGCCGTCAAGTTCGTTGAACAAAATTGCAGTTTTAATTGCCCCTTTTATGGATGAACCTGGAATATATAACTCATTTAAAGTTTTAATTGCTTCTGCAATCTCTTGTGATGGGTAAATTTCTTTTTTAGTTTTATCAATAGCCTTATACTTCACATAAGAATTTGAAATTCTAGAATCGAAATTTCCTAAATTGAAATTAGGGTTTGACAAATCTCTTAGTAAATCGTCTTTTTTATTTTCATCAAGAGATGAAAAATAACTAGACACGTCCATCCTTTTAATAATATTTGAAATATTGCCTTTATTAGTTTTAGCCTTTGATTTAACATATTCTGAAGCAGTATATTTTTCACCTGAACCTATATGAATTGGAGATAAAACCTTAATATTGCATTTCATTATTTAATCTCCTTACTGAATCTTAGCGGATATGCATAACCATATTCAATTGCAGGATTAATATCCCCCGATTTAACAATATTACCATATGTTAATTGGAAATTTGGAAATACGGAACCCTCTTTGAAAAATCTTACTTGTTTTCTTATCTCACCAGATTTATCCCTTCCTCTTTTAGAACCAATTTCATAAAATGAATATTCATTGATTCGTTTCAAGTCATTTTCTGTTGGAATGAATCTTGAAAGTGAAACAAACATATTATCCCCTTCATTATCCTCATAATTTAAAACACTTTCAATTTCAAAATCAAAATGTCCCTTACCAGTTGAAATATCTCTTCCAAATCCACGATCTTTTAAAAATTTCATAGCGGATTCAATGATTTTGCCATAGCACTCATCAAATAGGTAGACTAAGTAAAATAATCCCAGATTTTTATAACTATCTCCTTGAGTGTAGAATATTTCTGTTTCATTAATTAGTCTGTTTACCATATTGTTTGGAAGTATATTTTCACCAAAACCAAAATCGACATTTAGTTTTTCACTCATTAATAAATTTAAAGACCTGTAATAATTATCATAATTATTCAATAAGTCTTTTTCTGTTAAATCACCTTTTATTAAAGCATTGAATAATTCTTCTTCAATATATTCCACTTTTTTATAATCTTTAAGTGTTTTTGAATCTATATTGGATAAATCACTATCCATGATTAATTTTGGATAAAATTTGATTTTTTCATCATCATTGAATATTACCGGAAATGTTGAAGAAATTAAAAATGGAGGTCTGCCCTCTTCAAATTCTTTTAACATTTTTTCAATTAAATCTGGATATAATTCACTTATTGCAGAGGTTAATGCTCCAAATAATGTATCTGAGTGTAATTTTGGAAATGTTGATAATGGTTTAATATAAACCAACATTAGTTAACCCCCTATTTAATTGCATTAATTACTTCGGTTATATCATCTGATTCTATAAGTATTTCTTCTTCAACATTTTCTTTATAATATTCAGTTGTTCTTTTAGTTAATTTGATATCTTCAAATTTAATTTGACCAAAACCTCTAGAACCACTTCCGCCAAGATAATTATCTTCTAAAAGTCTCATAGCATCTAAAAGATAGGAAATATTTTCATCATCACCATCATAAACTGAAAATACAATTTCAAAATCAAATTTAGAACCTTTTGGCACTCTTTCAATGTTTCTTGGAGTTGCTGAAGAATCAATTCGGTTAATATTGTTTTCATATTTTAACTCAACACCACTAATTAAAGATTCATTTTCCCACAACTCTAATGTATCCTTATCCGGATATGAATCTCTAACAATAGTTCTTGTTGGGAATTTAAGTTCAGTTTGTTTTTCATCAGAAGAGATGCCGAATAATTTAGCTGCTATACAATTTGCATCATCAGAGGGTTCGCCTTTATTTTTAATGACATTTTGAGCTGACTTTTTATCGTTTAACTCAGTTAAAAATCTAAGTTTACCTTTAAGAGAAGATCCTGGAATGTAAGGATTACCAGTTACAGAATCCCTAATAATTACGTTGTCACTTCCTCCAATGTCAATTGCATCACTTGATCCTCCAATGTGAAGACCAGTTTTACAAGTTATTTTTCCTTGAATTAAATAATTTTTAATAAACATTCCTAATACCTTCCTCTTTTTTTATTTTTAAATAATTCTTCTTCATATTTGTGATAAGCGTGATAAGCTACAATTGATTCGAAAAATTTAACAAAAATATCAAAATTTTTCATTTTTAGTTCATCATCTTCAACATTATCCACTTTAGCCATTGCCGCTAAAATAACATCATAAAATGGCTTTGGTAAGTTTTTACGACTTACTGAAACCGCCATTCTTGGTTTTAATAAGTAAAATTCAGTTTCAATTTCATCCCAAGTTGTTTTTTGTTCCATTTTCTTTAAAGCTGCAAAGAATTTTCTAAGTTGTGTTGTGTTTAAATTTTTAGAATTTTTTGCAACAATATGTGCATAACCTGTTTCTGCATCAAGGAAATATGGAGTTTCAATTTCACTTAAATGACTACAAGCATTTATTTTTTGTATAACACTATTAATATCAGACATCTAATCACCTTAATCTTAAACTAACCCATGATACTGGAGTTTTAATCCAGGGCATGAATTTAATTCCATTTTTATCAACACATTCCTTTACCTGTGAATTGTTGATTGATCTTAATTTATATTTAAATATTGGAATATATGATTTAGTTAACAATCTATTTTGAATATCCTCATTCCATTCATCTTCATTTGAAATATTAAAATTTTTGTTGAAATTTTTCTCCCAAATATTTAGTAATGAATGTGTCAATCCTCTTGAAAGATCTTTTGATTCGTTTTTCTCTTCCAAATATTTTGCAAAATCAAATATTTCATCAAAACCTTTTTCTAAACCATTACTTTCCCACATTAATGTTTCACCAAAGACTGTGATTTTATCACGTCCACAATCCTTTGATTTTTCAAGTTCCACATCAGCCATTAAAGCCGCTTTTCCAATTGGGAATTTTGGAGAAACAATACTAATTCCTGCTGAAATAGTAATATCCTCATTATCCGCAGTCCATATTTTAAATCTCCTTCTAAATTCTTGTGCAAATAAAATCACATCATCATACGGACCAACAACTAACAAATCGTCCCCACCGGAATAGTTAATATGAATAGTTGATGTGCCCTCACCTTTTGGAAGATCCTTTTTAGGCATATAAACGGTTTCAGTTTTATTCTCAAATGTTAATGTTTTAATTTCACATTCCGTGTCTTTTGGAAGTTCTGTTGTAAAATTAAATTTATCAACAATTTGATTTATTCGTCCTGAGAAGAACAAATCAAGATAAAAACTTAAAGAAGAGACTCTTGAAATACTTGCACCGCCAATATGTTTAAAGCCTTTGGAAAATATTAGACCGAGATTGTCTACATCCATTTTCAATACTCCAAGTTTATTCGCCCCTTTTGCAATTTCAGCAAGATGGTTGAAATAAAGTGGAGTTCCATGAATATTTGGAATGCTATTACCAATTACTTTAAAGTCAAAGGAAATATTTTCGCTAGATATATCAAAGTCTAAAAAATTAGTATCATTTAATTTATAAATAATGAATTTGACATCCGGATTTTGTTTAATGACATCCGAAACTTGAGACTTATTCCTTTTAAACAGATAACCAATATTTAATTTAGGATAAAACAATGATTTAGGAATTTTATCATTTGCGACATATTTAATTAAGTATTTTGCATTTGCCACTTCACCACCTAATCTTTCATGTTTTAAACAATCATGACAATAAACATCTTCCGACTCATTTCCGCAAACAGGACATAAATCATAATTTGCCCCAGATTCAACATTAAATACTTCATTAAGCTGATTTAAAAATTTATGTTTCTTATTCTCATTTAATAATACTGTAAGATCAGATAAAATTTTATCAAAATTGGCTAAATCGTCACCACATGCATTTATCGAAACAATGTTTAAGAACAATTCTGCATTAAACTTTTCAATGAATTCATGATTAACCTCTAAATTAATCTTATTGACTATTTCATCAGTTTTCTGAGTATTAGGTGCGATAATTGTAAAACGCCCGCCGCCACATAATAGAATATTAGATGAGTCCAGATCCAAATCAAAAATTATTTTTGAAGCGATTGATTCACATAATAAAGTTAAATAAAGAGAACGTCCACGTAACCGTTTACTCATACCACTTTGTGCATCTTCTGGAGTTTGAACTCTATAAATAAAGTTTTGTATACCGGAAATATCACCGTTGATAATCCTATAAACATCCTGAGTATCAGTTTGATTTAATTTTTCATTTTTTGAGAACAGATATCTGCAATTAGCAATAGCAACAGTTGTCTTTAAGTGATCATACAAAGAAATATCACTTTCAGAATAATAAGTTGCAGATGGAACAGTAGAAGTATACTTCTTCAATAATGCCAAGACACTTTCAAAATCCTTATTTTCAAGTAATTTAAATTCATCAACAAATCTATTCCATAAATGTTGATAATCAGGAACTAAATTCCATCCATTTTTAATTTTTTCGCTTTGGGGATGAAGGGCTTTTGTAAAATCAAGTTCAACCAAAGGCACATACAAATCATCATGTTTTTCACCATCAAGAGAAATCCTTGAAAAAATAGAAGTTAAAGGAGTTAATAAAACATCTGATTTATCCTCTGAGCTAATACGTTCTTTTGATGAATGATGGTCTGCCTTTTGAACAATTTTACACAATTCAGGAAAATCAGATTTGGAAGGGTTATGATGATATAACACTAAATCTTCAACATAATCATCAAAATAATCTTTAACAAAATCTGCTGACCATTTAGAATGAGCTCCAGACTTACCATAATCGGACATATCCAATTTTTCATATTTAGAATCATATGCATGGGAAGATTTACCTAGATTATCCGCTCTTTGGTAAAATTTACCAATGTCATGGAATAGGCTAGCAAATTTCAAAATTTTGTAATCATCCATTTAAAAATAACCTCCATATATTTGTTATACATAATATGTATTTAAAAATATTTAAACTTATTTAAAAAAATTTTGGACATGGAAAAACTTTTTATTTTTTTACGGATTTAAGAGTGGGTTGTGTACCATATTCACTGTTTGATAGAATATATTTTAATTTGTCTTATTGATATTTTGGGGTTTAAATGATGTTGTGGTTTTTATCTGGCAATATTTGTTTGAGTATGCATTAATGACAGAGTGTAAAAAATTTAACGATTGATGGCACTGTCTAAAATTGTCATGATGTAGCTATTTGGTTTTTTAATTGATTTTTAGTGTTGTTTTTTGATTGGTGAGTTATTACATTTCTGTTTATCCATCTTATTAGTCCTTCTTTTGTTTGATATACTATTTTCATGGCTTTTGATGGTGTTATTTTGAAGTATCCTTCGATTTTATTGTTTGTTTTTGGTATTTGAGGGTCTTGAAAGTATGTGGTGGTTTTATTCGTTTTTTTTGTTGAGGTTTTTTAGGAATTTTTGTGTATCTTCGTCATTTGGTTTATTTAGTTTTATATGGTGTTAAATCTTTTCTCTTATACACATCTTACGTTGCCGATGATTTTGACGGTTTATTTTTTGTTACTCGTCTATCTTGTATAATACTTATACCTCAGGTTG
>NZ_CAUJAM010000011.1:0-1084 GCF_963082475.1 Methanobrevibacter sp. V14 | reverse complement strand
GATTTTGATTTTAAGCGATTTTATTGCTTTAATTTTTTTACACTTGAAATATAACTTACTATTATCCAAATAATGCGATAAATAACTATATATAGTAAAATGGAGAATATATATTAATATGAACACAAAAATAAAATATTCTCCATATTATTTATTTGAATTCAAGACAGTTAAACCTTTCAAATTTTGGACTTAAAATTAACAAATGAAACTCAAGAAGAAAAAACTATTTTCCATTGCTAAACATGAAAAATATGCTGTTAAATTTTGTTGAATTAACCTATAACTATTCCAAATGGATTTTTCCAAAGTATTCCTATGATTACAGGCAATCATTATGTACAATCAGCCACAATTATTCACTATTTTAGCAATGAAAACCTATTTAAAGACAACCTATCGCGAAATAATTGAATGTTTGGAGCTTATGGATAAAATAAGAAAATTCCTAGGTCTTAATAAGCTACCACACTTCACAACTATTCAAAAAAATTCTTTGTAAAGAATGTCAGACACCATAATTAAAAGATTTAAATGACTTAATTAATTTTTATGCATCCATCAGAATGTAAAATTAGTTGCCATTGGAGGAAACAGGAACACACAAGCGACTATGCTGATAAAATTATTATGCACATAATATAGAGGCAAATCACTAAAAAAGCTTACATTAAAAACCAATATTGCAATCAAATGTTGACACACGAATGATCCTAAAATTACGCAGCAAATAAAGGTCCAAAACATGATACACAATTCGTATTACCTTCAATTAGGCAATTAATACCATACAAACCCCTATTACATACTAGCAGACAAAGCATATGATTTCCGAAGAAATAAGAAAAATGCATAAAATGAAGAAGTAGGAGCATTCGACCAAATACCATTAAAAAAAGGTGCGACAACAGGACATTATAGATTAAATAGCGCTACAATCTTCTGGCATGATGTCTATGCACGAAGAATGAATGTTGAAAGCATGATTTCCGTAATAAAAAGAAGGATTTAATGGCGTTAATTTTAGTAGAAGTACAAGACTACAGAATAAAGAAACAAAACTCAAAGATGTATTATATAACAT
>NZ_CAUJAM010000010.1:0-2949 GCF_963082475.1 Methanobrevibacter sp. V14 | reverse complement strand
GAAAAATATACAATTATATTATCTGATACAGCCCAAAATAATATAATTAGGGATAATTTATTAATTAGTGTTAATAGTAATTCAGATGCATCAGTTAGCTTTTCTGATAATTCAAATATTGTAACCCATAATTATCCGATTGGAAATAATAGTTTAATTGTACTTAATACCACATTAACCGGAACAAACATAGGAATGTACTACAATGACATACAACAGTATCAAGTAAAATTAACAGATTCCAACAACAAGCCATTACCAAACGAAACAATTAAAATAAAATTCAACGGAAAAACAACAACCTTGCAGACAGACAAAAATGGAGTCGCGATAATTAATATAGAACTAAAAAAGATAGGAACACATGAAATCATAGCAAAATATGAAGGAACAATAAAACACAACAAAAGCACAACAACCAACAAAATTCAAATCATAAACCCATTTACAAAAAACATAAACATGAGCATGTACTACCAAGAGAAAATAAACTATAAAATCCAGATAATAGGAAAAAACAACAAACCAATAAAAGCCGACGAAACAATAATATTCAAAATTAACAAAAAAACAATAAAAACAAAAACAAACAAAAACGGATATGCAACAATAAAACTAACTCTAAAACCTGGAAAATACACAATAACAACAATATACAAAAATTATAAAACAATAAACCAAATAAAAATAAAACCAACCCTAATAACAAAAAACATAATAAAAAAGAAAACAAAAACAATAAAATTCACAGCAAAACTCATAAACACAAAAGGAAAACCACAAACAAACAAAAAAATCAAATTCAAAATCAAAAGAAAAACATACACAGCAAAAACAAACAAAAAAGGATATGCAACAGTAAAAATAACAAACCTAAAAACAGGAAAACACAAAATAACAACAACATACCAAAAACAAAAAACAACCAACAAAATAACAATAAAAAAATAGGAATCTTCAAACCAGTTAATATATATACTAATTAACAACATATATGATCTCATTAACAAATTAAATTTGATTAAATGAAGGTTTGATAATATGGTTAGATTTTCACAAACTCTTGATGATAAACAATCCAAAAATAGAGAAAATCCATATGATGATAAGTATCGTATGCACTCTCAAGAACCTCAGCCAGCACCTAGAACAGTTTACCGTCAACGTGAGGTTACACCAGAACAAGATAATTTCTATACTCATCCTCCAAGAGAAGAGCCAACTGAAATTATTTATGAAAGGCCTCAAATAGAAAGAGAATCTATTCAACGGGATTACTCAAAACCAGAGTTAGATTTTCCAAAAAATCAAAATATTCAGTTTGGTGTTGAATATTCTCCAAACTCAAAACCGCCAGTGATTGGTAAAAACTACACAATTAGGTCAAATTCCATTATTTATAATGATGTAATTATTGGAGATAATTTCAGAACAGGACATAATGTTGTTATCCGTGAAAACACCAATATTGGGGATGATGTTTTAATTGGAACTAATACTGTTATTGAAGGAGATGTGATTATTGGAAATGATGTCAGCATTCAATCTAATGTATATATTCCAACTAACTCTATAATTGAAGATAATGTGTTTATTGGACCTTGTGCTTGTTTTACTAATGATAAATATCCTGTAAGGATTAATTATGAACTTCAAGGACCTAAAGTCAGACGAGGAGCTTCAATAGGGGGCAACACTACATTTTTATCTAATGTTGAAGTTGGAGAAGGTTCTATTGTTGCTGCTGGAGCTATTGTAATTCATTCTGTTCCACCATTTTATTTAGCTATTGGAACACCTGCTCGTATTAAACCACTTCCAGATCACTTAAAAGTTCCTAATAGATTCTAAAGGTTTGGAGATTATACTATGGCTAAATATAAATGTAAAATTTGCGGTTATGTTTTTGATGAAGACGATATTGAAGAAGGATTGAATATTCCTGCCGGAACTAAATTTGATGATTTGCCCTCTTCTTTTAAATGTCCAAAATGTAAAATGCCTAAGGCGATGTTTGAAAAAATTGATTAGTTTTATATATAACTAATTATATATTTACTAGTATTGAAAAATTTTAAGGAGATTGTTATTATGGCAAAATTTAGATGTAAATTGTGCGGTTTTGTAACTGATGAGTTTGATGAACTTCCAGCAGATTACAAATGCCCTATGTGCGGTGCAACTGCTGACATGTTTGAAAAAATCGAATAAATATAATTTCACATGACTTATTTTTGCAAAGTTTGTGTTTCGTTTTAGATTAAGACGGATTGCCTAAAAATTGTGTATGTTCGTTTGTGGGATATCCATAACAAATTTAGAAGAACCGTAAGTTCTTCATTTTTTAAATTTTTTCTAAAAATTGTTTATTTTTAAAATCAACTCTTATTTTACCAGAATATTTCTCAAATATTTTCCTAATGTCTCTATTATCTTTTGATATGACATCATATCTTACAGTATCTGAGTAATCTTTATCAATATTTTC
Organism: Methanobrevibacter sp. V14; assembly: GCF_963082475.1. Lineage (NCBI taxonomy): Archaea > Methanobacteriati > Methanobacteriota > Methanobacteria > Methanobacteriales > Methanobacteriaceae > Methanobrevibacter > Methanobrevibacter sp. V14. The sequence goes on along the minus strand of NZ_CAUJAM010000010.1, from coordinate 461 downwards.
AAGGGAATTATTTCTAACTTCCATATCAACTAATTTAATATCTGAATATTCAAAAATAAGTTCATAAACATCATATTGCTCAATTTCAACAATTTCAACTTCCTTAATTGCTTCTAAAACTGATTTTGAATATGCTCTTACAAGTCCGCCAGCACCCAGTTTGATTCCACCAAAATATCTTGTAACAATTATGGTGATATTGTGCAGTTCATTTTTTCTTAAAACATTAATCATTGGTTTGCCTGCAGTTCCACCAGGTTCCCCATCATCATCAAATCCTTCTCCATCTTCAACAATATAAGCAGTACAATTATGGGTAGCATCATTATATTTCTGGTTTAATTTCCGAATAATTTCTTTTGACTCTTTTTTATTTTTCGTTGGATAAACAGAACATATGAACTGTGATTTTTTAATGTTTATTTCACTTTGCACCGGTTTTTTAATAGTTTTCATTATAT
>NZ_CAUJAM010000009.1:0-307459 GCF_963082475.1 Methanobrevibacter sp. V14 | reverse complement strand
ACTTTATATATTGCTAACCAAAACTATTATCGGTGATAAAATATGAAGTTCGGTATAGAATTCGTACCAAATCAACCTTTAGATGAAATTGTAAAATTAGTAAAATTAGCAGAAGATGTCGGTTTTGAATACGCTTGGATTACAGACCACTACAACAATAAAAATGTATACGAAACCTTAGCATTGCTTGCAGCAAATACTGAAACTATTAAAATGGGACCAGGAGTAACCAACCCATATGTAAGAAGCCCTGCAATTTCTGCTTCCGCAATCGCAACTATTGATGAAATATCCAATGGAAGAGCAACCTTTGGTATTGGTCCTGGAGACAAAGCAACCTTCGATGCTTTAGGAATTGAATGGACTAAACCTGTATCCACTATTAAAACAGCTATTGCTGACATTAATACTTTATTAGCTGGAGAAAAAACCGAAGCTGGAGCATCATTAGGTGGAGTAAAAGCTGTCCAAGAACACATCCCAGTTTATATGGGAGCACAAGGACCTAAAATGTTAGAAACTGCTGGAGAAATCGCTGATGGTGTATTGATTAATGCATCCAACCCTAAAGATTACGAATCAGCAATGCCTATGATCAAAAAAGGTATCGAAGCAGCAGGAGACAAAGAATTCGATGTAGGTGCATACACTGCAACCTCCATTGGTGCTGACTCCGAAGCAGCTAAAAATGCTGCTAAAATTGTTGTTGCATTCATTGCAGCTGGATCCCCTCCTATGGTTATCGAAAGACATGGATTGCCTGAAGGATTCAACGAAAAAATGGGTGGTTTCTTAGCTAAAGGTGACTTCGGTGGAGCTATTGGTGCTGTAACCGATGAAGCACTCGACGCATTTTCCGTATGCGGAACCCCTGATGAGTTCATCCCTAAAATTGAAGGCTTAGCTGAAATGGGTGTAACTCAATATGTAGCAGGTTCTCCTGTTGGTAAAAACGTGGAAGAATCCATTAAATTATTAGGAGAAGTTATTGCAAGTTTCTAAACTTGCTTCTCTTTTCTTATTTTATTTTTTTTAGACCATTACACACAAATTAATAACAACGTGTTTTTAACATAATTTTTAATTATAACATCAGCCCAATAATATTATAATGGAAATTGAAAACTTAGCAAAAGAAATAAGACAAATGGCTTTTGAGCGAAAAGAACCGAAACCCCCGGAACAAGTTGGGGCAAGTTGGTATAATGATGATTTGACATATAATGGTGTTGCAAAAACATTATTTATAATTCTTCCAACACCGGGTTGCGCTTGGGCTCTTGGAGATAGTGGGGGATGCACAATGTGTAGTTATGTATCTGATTGTACACTTGAACCAATTGATACGGAAACTATTTTAAAAATATTCCACGAACACCTATCAAGACACCCAATAGCTGAAGAAGATAGGATTTCAGTGAAATTATTTGCTTCTGGAAGTTTCCTAAATCCTTATGAACTTCCAAAAAATGCTCGTGATGAAATCCTCAAAACATTAATGGAATTAGGCAACGTAGCTGAAATTATTGTTGAGTCAAGACCAGAATATGTTAAAGAAGAATACTTAGATGAAATATTTGAAATAATTGGAGATACATTATTTGAAGTAAGTATTGGTCTTGAAACCTCCAATGATTATACTAGGTTGAATAAAATCAATAAAGGTTTTACTCGTGATGATTTTGAAAATGCAGTTAAATTAATTCAAAAATTATCCGAAACTAAAGGATACAACATCAAATCAAAGGCATATATATTTGTAAAACCTATTTTAGTATCCGAATCACAATCAATATCTGAAGCTATTGAAACTGCACATTACTGTGAATCCATTGGAGTTAACCGGCTTTCATTTTGTCCGGCAACAATTCATAGTGGAACTGTTATTGAAAGATTCTGGAGAAAAGGAGCCTACCAGCCACCATGGATTTGGTCTTGCATTGAAATAATTAACACTGTACGAGATGAAATATGCATACCTGCTCTTTTAGATACCTCTGGTTTTGGTTCAAGGCGTGGCCCGTATAACTGTAAAAAATGTAATAAAGATTTAAAACATATGATAATAGCTAACAATTTAACACAGACAAAAATTGAATATGATTGTGATTGTAAAAGTGAATGGTTAGCTGAAGTTGAAAATTCGGATATGAACTCATCAACTGTAGAGATAAAACATATCCCATTATATTAATATATTTTAAATGATTAATTATTATTAGGAGGCAAACATGAAAACTAAATTTATTAGTTTACTAGCTATAATTCTTGGATTATTAATTATCATATTCCCTGTGATGGGAGTTATTGGAGTTAGTGCATTAATTGGTTTATCAATACTACTAATATCCATTTACTTACTCGTTGTTGGAGTAGCCATAATTGATTATAATAAAAGTGGAGCAGTACTTGATTTGATTTTAGGCATTATATTGCTTTTACTAAGTATTTGTTTAATATTCAATCCAGCGATGCTTGGATTTTTAGCAGAAATTACACTATATCTTGCAGGCATAATGTTAATTGTTGTAGGGCTCGTTTCCTTAATTAATAACCGTCAATCCAGATATGGTTTTTATATTGGAATAGTTGGAATTGTTCTTGGTTTATTATACATTATTATTGGAAGTTATCTAACCAACCCTGTTGTTCTCGGTGCATTAATAGGAATATGGTTGTTAATTAGTGGTATTTTAAAATTATTGGATAATTAATTTTATCCATATTTCTTTTTTTGGTGTTATTATTGATAGCAATCAGTGCAGATTTTGACCCTGTTCATAAAGGTCATGGAAAATTAATTAAAGAAGCTCGTAAAATAGCTAACAGAGAAAATAAAAAACTAGTTGTTTATTTGAATAAAGGTTTTAGTGCGAATCATGGACCTTTTTTTGTTGATTTCAATGCCCGTCGTGAAATGGCATTAGCTTTAGGTGCAGATGAAGTTAAATCATTTGAAGGACTTCATCACAGATTAGTCCTGTCTTATAGTGTCCCCATTAGACTTAAGCAAATGATTGATGACGGAGTAAGTGATTATATAACCTCAGCCAGCATCAGTCTTGATGAGATAAAATCGAAAGCTCAAAAGTTTATTGATGAAGGCAATTTCGTTGGAATGCCAAAAAGTTATACTAATCGGAATGAAATTCGTTGGTATGCGATTAATGAATTTTTAGGATCTAAGCTTAATTATCATGTTGTAAAAGAATTCAATAAAGATAAATTTTCAGGCAGGTTGATTAGGCAGTCCATTATTGATAATGATATGGTAATTACTGATGAAGTTAAAAAATTACTTCCAAAAACTACTGTGGAGATTTTACAGCGCGAAATTGATGAATGCAGAACCCCCGGTAAGCGTGATTGGCAGACAATTTATAAAAGAATGAATACCTATTCAAGGGCAAACCTTGAAAGGATAGCCTACCTTAATGGAAACACCATAAATGAAATTATTAAAAGAAGAGTTTATAGAGACCCTGAATCAATATGGGCAGTATTTAGAAGATCCAATTATGGACCGGTAATGACTAGGCTTGCAATTAGTTCTATTGAAATGGATGTCCATAAGAAAGAGGTTATGGAATTGATGAAAAGTTACGAAGAGAGCGGCGTGATTCCGGATAATCAAAAAGTTCAAAGAGTCATCGATAGAGCTTGGTATGTAGCGTGTGAAGGTGAAAAGGGAATTAGTGCACGTGAAGCCAACAATAAGTTTAGAAGGGAAAATATCATTGTTGATGCACCCCCTTTAAATATCGAAGCAGGTCTGAACCTAACCAAATTTGAAACAAAAATCACTGAAGAAGGACTGAATACTGATTTATATGTTAATAAAAATGGCAGGATTGCTGTTCAGTTTAAAAGTGAAGGTAAAAAGATTAAAACTAATTTAAGATTGCCTGCACGGGATGTGACTTATCTTAGATATATTATGGATTCCCATTTTATTCCAGTCAGTGGAAGTATAAAGGAAGCTGAAAAAGGATTTAAGGTTAAAGTAGTTATTGGTTAAGTTTTTCTAGTGCTGCCCTAACCATGACCAAATCCTCTTTTGTAAAATAATTAATAATCTCTTCTAGTTCTTCTGATTTTCTTTTTGAATTGTTTAAAGTATTATTTATTCTTGAAAGAGACTTTTCTTTAAAATCATCCCCTTCAGTCAAAGCCAATATATCGAAAAATTCTTCTTCCAAATCATTGTTTCTTGCAATTTCTGCAGATTCCATCAGTAGCGCTGACAGGGTTTTTGTATAAACGCTTCTAAATAATTTTAATTTACTTGCATCCCCTGCTTCATCGCTGACTTTTCTTGTTTCAATAAATTCTCTTAAAAAAAGCAATTCATCAGACATGTTGCCTGAAACATATAGCATTGGGTTAAAGTCAACTTTTCCAATAATAGCTCCATCAACTAAGGTGCCAACATGCTTATTAATTTCAAAGATAGTGTCTGGAGAGATATTGTTTAAATCAAGATAAATTCCATCAGTGTATTTGCCAAAATCTTTTGCAACTCCAAGAGCGCCTTTTGGAGAATTTGCTGAAATTAAAATATCGGATCGAATAGCTACATCCTTAAAGCTATCTAAAACTTTAACATTGGACTTTTTAATATTTTCAATTGTTTTATATGATCTGTTTTCAGCTGACGTTATGAATTCAATATCCTCGGAGTTTATCAGTTTAACTAGATTCTGTGAAACCTTTCCAAATCCTATAAATCCGATTATCATGTTTTCACCAATTATTTTCTAAATAAAAGCATTTCATGTAAGTTAACACCTAACTCTTTTGAAATAGTATTGCATTTTGCACATAACAAGAAATAAATATCTTTAGAGGACAAATCAATTTCCGATAATCCTTCATAATTTCCCATTCCTTTTGAGATTATGAACTTATGACCGTTAAATATCTCTCTAAATTCATCTGAAATTTCACTGTCCACATAACCTACTGTTCCGCATCCCATATCAACAATTTCACCATATTCGTCCAATCCGACTTCAAGAGCATCTTTTCTACATGCATCATTTAAAATAGGTTCTGATTTAACAGCTATTGTAATATCCATATCATATTCTTTGATTTTTGATAAAAGCAGTTTGTCGAATACAATCTCGCCAGTATTATCTACTAAGTACAATAATCTATCATTAGTTTTAAGTGAGGTTTCAAGCCCTTCAATATCTTTTATAGCCAAATCCTTTTTAAGTGACTGTTTGATTACACTTTCCACATCATCATCTAATGTAAATGCTCCAAAATCCAATATGTTGCCAATGATAGCTATCTTAACATGATTCTCTAAGCTATTATCTTTTTTTAGAATTTCTCTAACTTCAGGCAAGAATCTTAAGGCTATTTCGTTGCCTTTGATTTTTTCTCGATAATATGGATCCATGCATCCTGTTTTTTGCTTAATCAAATTGTGCATAGCGGAACCTGTACCGTTTGAGTTGGTGTTTAATTTGAAATTATCGCTTAAAAATTTAAAAACATCTTCCATTATTTCCATTTTAAGTGCATCATCATCAGTGGATAAATCCATAGCTTCTCTGGCCTGTCTTAAAAAACATGGCCCGCATTCATAACTAATTTTCAAAATTAACCTCCATATATTATTTGAATTAATTGAATTTCATCGTTTTCTCCAATTACTGTGTCTTCTATAACAAGCTCTCCATTTTGTTTTGACACTATTGTCTGAGCGGACAATTCCAATTCATTAAGTAAATCTTTAATAGTGTAACTTTCATTGGGGATTTCCCTTTTTTCATCTAAATCTTTATATTTTAATGTGAATGGCATTGTTTTACACTCCTAATTCTTCTAAAAATGAACATGCCTTGCATAGCTCATTTGCAGATGGCTCTCCACATCTTTTGCATCTTCCGTGAGAGTATTCCTTTTGCATTTCTTTTTTCAATATCCCCTTAATTTTATCATAACCTCTGAGGGTGGAATATTTTATTGTTGGATGTTTTTCAGACAGCTGATTTATTACCTCTGAAACCTCTCCCCTAAATGATTGCATTGCATATGGGCAACTGTCAAAGTGAACTTCCAGACCTTTTGCAACTACATATAAACCTATTTCGCGTTCGGGAATTTCTCTTAGGGGTTTGATTTTAACTGTGAATTCTTTTGCCTTAGATTCTGTTTTCGCACCTAATTTTGTTAAATTATCAGTGTTTCCTTCTAAGTAATTCATCATAATAGCTTGAACTTCATCATCCAGATTGTGTCCTGTCGCTATTTTTGTAGCGCCCATTTCACGTGCAGCTTTATTGATTATTGTTCTTCTAAATACTCCACAATAAGTGCAGGATCCTCTATGATTTTCCCTCTCCATTATTTCATCTAAAGTAATTCCATAATTCTGCTTTAGAGAAACTACTTTATGTTCAATTCCCAAACGTTCAGCATGCCTGATGGCTATATCGACACCTTCTTGGCGATAATTCGCTATTCCTTCATCAACCGTGACGGCACATAATTCAATGATATTCATTTTTCTAAAGGAATTTAGAATTTCTAAAGTTGTAACACTGTCTTTACCTCCGGAAAGTGCCACCAACAATTTATCCCCTTTATCTAATAATTTTTCTTTTCGAACGGTTTTTATAACTTTTTTTTCAACTGATTCAATGAAACAATCCTTACACAATACCTGACCTGATTGTTCTTTTTTAATAATGACTTTAGGATTTCCACATTTACTACATTGCATATTACTACCTACATTTGCTCTACAAATTGTGCGAGTTGATTTAAAGTATTTACTTCAAATACCTGTGCTCCAGCATCCTCATAGAGTGAAACACAACTATCAACAATATCCCATTTATTTCTCTCCTCAGGATTTAAAATAATTACTTTCTTGGCATCCCTAACCATTTCACCAACTATCTCAACACTTGCTGGAATTCCATTAACTTTCGGTCCGGCCCAGTCCCTGCAATCTGACAATATGATTACATAAGATTTATTGTTAATATTTGCCATCTTCTGAAATTTTGTAAAAGCGGAATACATATCAGATGTTCCATGCACCATCATGTTTTTAACACGCATGTCCTTTACTTTTATAAAAGAATCTATAAGATACTCCTCTTTTAGAGCTTTTGTTGTTTCAATTACTTTATTGTCAAATTCAAAAGTTCGAGATCTTTTAAATGCAGTTTGTGCTGAAAACATCAACATGAAAAACCAACTACTAATCCACTCGCAAGATCCACTGATATCATTTAAGAAGAGGTGTTCGTTTTTATGAGGTCTTGGTTTAGATTTGATAAGTTCAATTGGAACTCCGCCGTATTTTAAATTAGCCCTCATAGTTCTTCTCATATCAATTTTATGAGAATTCGATTCGATTTTTCTTCTGGAACGTTTATTGGCAATTCTTTTACCTAATCTTTGACAAATTTCCAGCATTCTAGGGTCGAATCTATTTAATTTAGTCAAATCCTTATTCATCAATTCCCCATCACGTTCAAGCTTTTTAGCTTCTTCAAGTAATGGTTGGCCAGAAAGCATTTTTAATTTTTCATTGTTAATTTTTTCCTTTTGGATTTTTTTGCCAATTGTATTTTGTTTTTGAATAATGTACTTGTTGGATTTAGGCCCGGCTCCTTTGTATGCTTTGCTTTTATTGAGATCATCAGCTATTTCTTTTTCAGGGTCGGGAGCTGAAAATACCTCATCAAAAATCTTTAAAAATTTAGGAATATCATATCTATCTTTAACATAAATGGACAGCAGAGCAGTTTTTAAAAGATTCCTATCCAAATCACCTAAATCCTGATAAACCTCCATAGCCGATTGAGTGCTCCTGATACTTACAGGCAATCCCTCTTTTCTCAAATCAGCTGAGAGATTTGCAATTTTACTAATCATCTTATCGTTTATTGAAAATATCTTTTATAACCCTTTTTTTATCACTTTCAGTTTTAATAGCAACTCCGACACTATCCTCTAGAGATCGGTTAATATTATTAGTTCCTAAATTGCTAACTGATTTAACCCAGTCAACGGTACCTCTTACAGATGGTTTCTTCATTAAATTAAGATTGCGTATTCTATGAACCAGATTAACAACATAAGATACGGTTTCATCTTCAACATTTGGCAATTTTGATTTAACAATTTCGATTTCCCTCTCAACAGTAGGGTAGGGGATGTATAAAAACAAGCATCTATCCTTTGTTTCATCAAGAAGTGATCTTTGTGAGTTTGATGTTAAAATAACAATTAAATCATTTTTTAGATGGAATGTTCCCAAATCATTGATAGTGATTTCCTGCTCACCTAATGCCTGAAGTAAAAAACTTTCTACCTCTTCATCTGCCTTATCGATTTCATCGATTAGCAATACAGAATCGTTTTCATTCAAAAATGCATTAAGCAATGATCTTCTTATAAAGAAATCGTCATCAAAAATCTCTTCAACATTACTTGTATCATTTTTAGCAGCTTCCAAGTGCAACAATTGTTTTTGATAATTCCACTCACCAACGATTTGCTCGAAAGTGATTCCTTCATAACATTGAATCCTGAAGAAATCCCTGTTAAATGATTTTGCAATTACCTTTGCAAGTTCTGTTTTACCAACACCTGGCGGGCCTTCAATAAGCATTGGTTTTCCAAGTAAAAATGATAAATAAAGAGTTGTTGAAATTTCATTGTTTGAAACATAATTCTCTTTTAAAAGCAATTTATCAATATCTTTAATATTAATATCTTCAACTTTCAATTTCGTACCTTCCTAAAATTTTGTTAATAGACTAAATTATAAAAATAAATTTATTTATAGTTTATGTAATTAATAGTATATTGTTGTTAAATGGAGGTAGAAAAAATGAAATCTGATAATGTGATAATTATTGCATTGATAGTAATTATTGTAATGGTTGCCTGTGTATATTTCTTTATAAGCGGAAATGGAATTTCCCTTAATTCTGATAATCAGACAGCAGAACCAAACAATAATATTACTAATTCAAATATAAATGCCAGTGAAGCATCAAATACACAATCTTCAGCAGATTCTTCAAGCAGTGATAGTAGTTCAAATTCAGCATCATCCACATCAAGTGCTAGTTCAGATGCCCGTTCATCTGAAAGTGGCTCAGGTGCTAATGGCGGTTCTTCTGGAAGTAGCTCAGATCCTAGTTCAACACCCCAAGCTGGACAGTCTGAAGACACTTACGACCCAACAGACTTTGATTAAATCTATTTTTTAAATTCGTCAGGATTTTTGAATAATTCAAAATCCTGAACATATTCTTTTCCAGTGATCATTGCTATTTCTGCCTTTTTAAGTTCTGAACCTAAATAGGCAGCATGTTCCATCCTGCTTAAAAGATTTTTTGTTATAATTTCTTCATAAATCTCTCTTGCCGAATGGCCAGCAATCACCAAATCTGCTTTGTTTTTCTTAAAATGAGTTGCAGTAATCTTACTTGATTCAACTGTAGTTCCATAATCAACACTAATTTTGAAACTGCCTAATTTATCCCTTACAAATTTCATTGGTTTTTCTTGGTGGGTTTCTTCAATACCGTCCAGCTCATTTAATATAATGTCATTTCTTTTATGTTTATCTTTAAAAGCAACCAGATTTATTCCTAAGTCTTTTGGAATAGATTTTCGGTGTTTTGCAAGAAACATCATTTTAGAAGCGGTAGCTAGTTCATATACACTGCCCCTAGTTTTTCCACTTTCTTCAGGAGTAAATAGAATACTTACTCCCAATTCCATACCTATTCCTGCAAGTAATACATTGACACCCCCCGAATCCGCATCCATCAATTCAGTTACATTTCCAACACCGAAAAACATCGGTGCGGGGTTGACTTTGTGGAATTCATGACATGCGATTATTGACTCTACAATACTTGCACTGTTAACCGGATCCAGAATTAAATCAGCAACATAACGCAACCCCTCAGTGTCTTTTATTAACTGGTGCATTGCTTCAACGCGTTCTGCTGGAGATTTCGGTGATTTGCCTTGTGAGAAGTTGGTGGGAAGCAATACTGCAGGAATATCTTTTTCCTTTAGAACCTTTTGAATTTCTGAGTTATTTCCCAAATCAAGACTTAAAACAAAATCAATTCCATTTTCTGCAGCCACTTTTATTTCATCTGGATTTAATGTGTCGATACTTAATGGCCTATCTCCTACAATCGACCTTAAAGTTTGAATTAACTCTGGAATTTTATCTGAAAAATCTTCCCCAGCAGCCATTCCAATATCAATCATGTCTGCACCAGAATCAACGAAATATTGGCATTTATTGATTAATGCTTCTTTTGATAAAAATGGTGCATTAGCAATTTCGGATAAAACTCTCATTGGGAAATCTTCACCTACTGGAAGATTACCAATTAAAATATTATTCGGTTTTTTAAGAAGTTCCTTAATATTCTCTTCATCATTTTCAAACTCATCGATGAATTTGAATGCTTCTTTACGTTTTTCCTCTTCAATTAACTTATCTGCAGGTTTATCTTCAGACAAATCAATATTTCCAATTAAATTTAAAACCATTGCAAGATCTGCCCCATCAGTAGATCCTTTAAAAGTTGGAATTCCAAGTTCCTTTGTGATTTCTTTTGTTCCTTTTTTTATTAAACCCGGAACTAAAATCATGTCAATTTCATCTAATTGATTACTAAAACAATTTTTTACTTCTTTAATAATTTGCCTTGGAGTTAAAAATGCAGCTACTTGAGTATTATCCGCAATATGTACAATTATGTCCTTTTTTGAACCTGCAACAACTTCCTTTATTAAAGGATATGCCAATTCCCCAGTAATTATTAAAACTTTCATAACTTCCAAACCCAATTTTATTAATTAATAATATTATATTATACAATATATTAAATCTTTTAAAAATTGAGATTTCTTAAAAATCACCATTTATAAAAAAAATATACCCTAATTGTCTATCAAATAATAAAATATATTGAAAATAATATTAAAAAAATTAAGAAAAATCAAAAGAGTTAATCAAAATTAACCAAAAATAAGATTTCAACATAAAATTTATATATTTTGTAATTTATAATGATTATACATGATAAATATATGGAGGAGAATTAATGATTGAAATTCGTTTTCATGGCAGAGGTGGACAAGGTTCCGTAACTGCTGCTGAAATTTTGGCAAAAGCAGCTTTTAAAGATGGAAAATATGTCCAAGCTTTCCCATTCTTTGGAGTTGAACGTAGAGGAGCTCCAGTAATGGCTTTTACAAGAATTGATGATGAACCAATTGAATTAAGATACCAAATATACAATCCGGATTATGTATTAGTTCTTGACGATGGATTATTAAATGTAGTAGATGTGTTTTCAGGAATTAAAGATAATACTAAGGTAATTATTAACACACAAAACTTTGAAGGTAGCGGAGAACATGTAGTGCATGATATTGATGCTACCGGAATTGCACTTGACTTATTAGGACGTAACATTGTAAACACAATTATTTTAGGTTATTTTGCTAAAAAAACCCATATAGTAAGTATTGAATCACTTGTTGAAGTGATTAAAGAAACCTTCCCTGGAAAAATTGGAGAGTTAAATGCGGAAGCTACCCAAAAAGCTTACGAAATGGGATAAATGGTGAGAATATGGTAAATATAGGATGTGCAATAACTACTCCCGGAAGTAGTAAAAATAATAAAACCGGAAGCTGGAGAACTTTCAAACCAATTTTAGATAAAGAAAAATGTATTGACTGTGACAACTGCATTTTATTTTGTCCAGACTCCTGTGTAAATAAACAGCACGATATTGATTACGATTACTGTAAAGGATGCGGAATTTGTGCACACGAATGCCCTTCCGATGCAATCGAAATGATAAAAGAATAAAGAGAGTGATTTTATGATAAGAGAAGTAATGACCGCAAATAAAGCAGTTGCAGAAGCTGCAAGATTAGCAAAACCCAAAGTTATTCCCGTTTATCCAATTACTCCACAAACTACAATTTCTGAATACTTAGCACAATATGTTGCTGACGAAAAAATCAATGCTAAATACATCAAAGTAGAATCAGAACACAGTGCAATAAGTGCTGCTGTCGGAGCAAGTAGTACTGGAGTAAGAGTATTTACAGCAACATCTTCACAAGGATTAATGTTAATGCACGAAATTTTATTTGCAGCGGCAGGTATGAGAACACCTTTCGTTTTAGCTGATGCAAACAGAGCAATTTCTGCACCATTAAACATTTGGAATGACCAACAAGATTCAATTGCACAAAGAGATTCAGGATGGTTGCAAATTTATGTTGAAAATGCACAAGAAGCATTGGACACTACTTTAATGGCATATAAAGTTTCAGAAAACCCTAAAGTATTATTACCTTCAATGGTATGTTTAGATGGTTTCATTTTAACTCACACTGTTGAACCAGTAGACATTCCAGATCAAGAACCTGTCGATGAATTTTTACCTCCATATGAACCTAAACATGCTTTCCTCGATCCTAAAACCCCAATGTCTATTGGTAACTTAGCTGATCCCAACTATTATCTTGAAGCAAGACATGATATGCAAGTAGCTATGGAAAATTCCCTTGAGGTAATCCAACAAACCTGTGATGAATTTGCTGAAATCTTCGGAAGAAAATATGGCCTTATTGAAACATATAAAACTGAAGATGCTGAAATCATATTTGTTGCTATGGGATCACTTTGTAGTACCCTTAGAGTTATTATTAATCAATTAAGAGAAAAAGGCGAAAAAGTAGGTTTGCTTAAAGTCAGAGCTTACAGACCTTTCCCATTTGAAGCTATTGAAGAAGCTGTTAAAAATTGTGACAAATTAGCGGTTATCGATAAAAATTTCACATTCGGAATCGGTGGGGCATTATATACTGATATTAAATCAAAAATCAAAAAAGATACCTATGGATTTATCGCCGGCTTAGGTGGAAGGGACATTACCCCTGAATCAATTTTGGAAATTTATGAAGAAACTAAAAATGTACCTGAAAAAGAAGTTACATGGATTGGACTTAAGGAGGAATAAAAATGGTAGACATTCCTGATAAAAATTTATTAGCATCCGGACACAGAGGTTGTGCTGGTTGTGGAGCATCTATAGCAGTTAAATTAGCTTTAAATGCACTAGATGAAAATACTGTAGCTATTTCCGCTACTGGTTGTCTTGAAGTAATGACTACACCATACCCTGAAACCGCATGGGAAGTTCCATTCATTCATGTGGCGTTTGAAAACTCAGGTGCAGTTGCATCCGGTGTAGAAAGTGCACTTAGAATTCAGGGAAAAGAAGATGTTAATGTAATCGCTTTTGGTGGTGACGGAGGAACTGTAGATATTGGTTTACAATCATTATCCGGAGCTATGGAAAGAGGCCATAACATGACCTACATTTGTTATGATAACGAAGCATACATGAACACAGGTATTCAAAGAAGTGGAGCAACCCCATTTGGTGCAACCACAACTACTTCACCAAGAGGAAGTGCCAGTTTTGGAGAAGACAAACCTAAGAAAAACATGCCAATGATTATGGCGGCACACGGAATACCTTATGTTGCTACCGCATCAATCGCATATCCTGAGGATTATGTTAAAAAGGTTAAAAAAGCTGCTGAGATAAAAGGACCAGCATACATTCACTTACAACAACCATGTACTACTGGTTGGGGATATCCTCCTGAAAAAACAATTGAAATGGGAAGATTAGCTGTAGAAACTGGATCCTGGATTTTATATGAAATCGAAAATGGTGAATTCAATATCACTTACAGGCCTGAAGAGAGAAAAGCTGTAAAAGAATACTTAGGACCGCAAAAAAGATTCAGACACTTAGATGACGAACTTATCGAGAAAGTCCAGAAATATGTTGATGCAGAGTGTGAAGAATTAGGACTATAAGGTGATACGATGGAAAAAATTTCTGTAAATACTAATCTATGTGATGGATGTATGAACTGTGTAAACATGTGCGCATCTGTTCACAGAGTTAGTAGAATAAATATTGTAGAATATCATTCTTCATTTTACTCCATTGTATGTCAACACTGCGAAAATGCACCATGTATCAAAATCTGCCCAACAGAAGCAGTTACCGATGAAGGAGTAGATAGTGAAAAATGTATTGGCTGCGGATTATGTGTAATGGCCTGTCCCTTTGGTGCAATGATATTTGAAGCAAATATTGCTGAGAAATGTGACCTCTGTGCTGAGAGAGAAGAAGGACCTGCATGTATCAGAGCTTGTACTAAAAGAGCTATTAGTGTTGTTGATCCTGCTAAAGTCAAATCTAAAAATCAGGAAAAATTCTTGGCTAAAATGGCAGGATTATATGAATCTGACACTAAGAAAAGCAGCTTTGTCAATGTAATTACAAGTCAAGCAAGGGCAAGGCTTGTTTTAGAAGAATAGAAAATTATGTTTAATTCAGGACATTGTACTGACTGTACAACCTGCGGGAGTTGTCAACAAGCACCCAATGTTGACACTCCCACCTTATTTTGTATGCATTGTCCACCATCAGAAGCACCATGCCTTAAAGCTTGCAAGCAAAATGCTATTGAAGTACTGGGCGGAGCTATTACAATTAATGGTGAAAAATGTAATCTCTGCAGAGATTGTGTTGAAGTATGCCCCATTAATGTAATTAAAATTTAAATATTTCAAAAATCAAAGATAACATTAATTAATTTTATAAAGGTTTTAATTTTGATTACAAAAGATGTTATTAAAGATACGGTTTATGAACTTTACAAACAAGCGGTGATTGTTCTTGGTGATGATGTGAAAAAATCACTTGAAGATGCACTGAAAATAGAAGAACATGATCTTGCAAGGTTAAATATTGAAGCTATTTTAAAAAATATTGAACTTGCAGAAGAGAAAGGCATTCCCATGTGTCAGGACACAGGTTTGCCTGTAGTTTTCGTTAAATTAGGTAATGTTGAAGTTGAAAATTTACGTGAAGGAATTGAAGAAGGAATTAAAAAGGCAACTACAGACATACCAATCAGACCAAACATAGTGGATCCAATTACACGTGAAAATACTAATGTTAATGTTGGAGATTACATTCCTCCAATCGATATTGAATTAATTGATGAAGATTACCTAGAAATAACCATATTGCCAAAAGGATTTGGTTCAGAAAACAATAATGCTTTAAAAATGGCATTGCCTGCTGAAGGAATTGAAGGGGTGAAAGAATTTGTTGTTGAATCAGTCCTTAAAGCAAAAGGAAAACCCTGCCCTCCAACTGTTATTGGTGTTGGAATTGGAGGAACATCTGATTTATGTTTAAAACTTGGTAAAAAAGCATTGCTTGGAAAAATTGGTGAAAGAAACCCAGATCCACAACTTGCCCAATTAGAAAAAGAAATATTAGAAGAGATTAATGCATCAGGAATTGGCCCAATGGGATTAGGCGGTAAAACCACCACGTTAGATGTAAAAATCTTAAAAGCACATACTCATACTGCAGGCCTTCCTGTTGGCGTTTGTATCCAATGTTGGGCAGATAGGCATGCAACAACCAGACTTTATGATAAATAAATAAGGACTATTCAATTTAATATTCCTCACAACACTTTAAAAAAAATAAATTTTGAGAACTCATCTAAAAGGTCTCGGAGTAGTTGGTCTTGGGATATTGTCATGGAATTCAACTGCAACATCCATCATTTCAACAGAAATATCCCCAATTCTTTTAAATGCTTTAATGAGCCTAAATAAATAAATGAAATAATTTGAACGCTCTTTTTCATCAAATGAACTTTCAGCCATTTGAGTAGCAATTAAATTAATAGCTTTAGATTGAATAATTTGAATAGTTTCTTCCAATTCCATTATTTCATCCTTAAGTTCAGTATTTCCTTCAATAAAACTAGTCATTGCTAAACGGATCATTGATTGGGCTGTTTTATACGCATAATGATTAAATTCAAAAATAATTAATTAGTTTTAAACAAATTATTTAACTATTAAAAATAAAAAGAATATTAATATAATTTATTAAAGGTGATATATTTATGAAAGGTCTTATTTTAATCATGGATGGTATGGGTGACCGTCCAATTAAAGAATTTGGAAATAAAACACCTCTTGAAGCAGCAAATACTCCAAACATGGATAAGATGGCTGAAGAAGGAATAACTGGTATTATGGATTCAATCGCACCGGGGATTATTCCTGGAAGTGACACTGCACACTTATCTATCTTAGGATACAATCCATATGAAGTTTATACTGGAAGAGGTCCGTTTGAAGCAAATGGCGTTGGTTTGGAGGTATTGCCGGGGGATATTGCATTTAGATGTAATTTCTCAACTGCAGATGAAAACTTAGTTGTAACCGATAGGCGTGCTGGAAGAATTAAAGAGGGCACTAAAGAAATTGTAGATGTCTTGAATACTATGGTTTTAGAGGATTATCCTGATATTAAAATAATATTTAAAGAATCAACTGGCCACAGGGCCGTACTTGTACTTAGGGGTGAAGGATTGTCTGATAAAGTAAGTGATGCTGATCCTAAAGTAGAAGGAAACAGACCAAAAGAAGTAAAGGCTTTGGACGACACTCCGCAAGCAGCTAAAACAGCAGATATTTTAAATAAAGTTGTTGTAAAAACATATGAAATGGTTAAAGATCACCCTGTAAACTTAAAAAGAATTGAAGAAGGCGAACCGCCAGCAAATATTGTCATTCCACGTGGAGCTGGAGAGGTGCCTGTTGTTGAATCATTAAATGAAAAATATGAAATTAATTCAGCCTGTATTGCAGAAACCGGATTAATCATGGGTATCGGAAGATTTGCAGGAATGGACATTATTGAAATGGAAGATGTAACCGGCGGAATTGATACTAACCTATATAATATTCGTGATACCATTGTTGACCAAGTCAAAAACTCAGAATATGATTTTTTCTTAATAAACATCGATGGAGCAGATGAAGCAGGTCACGACGGTCAGACAATTGAGAAAAAAGAATTCATTGAAAAAGTGGATGAGGTTGTTATGAGCGAACTAATAAAACTTGAAGATGTCTACATTTACTTAACTGCTGATCATTCTACTCCAATTTCAGTAATGAATCACTCTGGCGATCCTGTACCTGTTGTAATCAGAGGTCCTGAAGTAAGGGTTGATGATGTTTGCGAATTCTCTGAACGTGCTTGTGCAAAAGGAGGATTAAACAGGATCCGTGGATCAGATGTTATGAACATTATGATGGATTTAATGAATTATGCCCATAAGTTCGGTGCATAGGGGCGAATTAGATGGTAGCAAAACTTTTTGGGACCTCTGGAATTAGAGGCAAAATCGGTTCTGAAGTAACATGCGAACTTGCATTAAATGTTGGAAAATCAATTGCTTATTATTTGGATAATAAAGGCACTGTTGTAATCGGTTATGATACAAGAACAACAAATAAAATGCTAGATCAGGCTATTGCTGCAGGATTGCTTGAAAGCGGGGTAAATGTAGTTAAAATCGGAATGGTTCCAACACCATTGGTAGGATATGCTACCGAAAAACTTGATGCTGATGCTGGAATAATGCTGACTGCATCTCACAATCCCTCTCAATATAATGGAATAAAACTATGGAATAAAAACGGTATGGCATATACTTCCGCTCAAGAGAGAAAAATTGAAGAGATATATGCTAATAAAGATTATATTTCAGTCACTTGGGATAATGTCGGTGAATTAAGTGTTAATGAAGAAATCAAAGGCCAATATATTGATGATTTAGTAAGTATGGTTGATGTTAAAAAGGATCTGAAGGTTGTTATTGATTGCGCATCTGGCGCTGGAAGCGAAATATCACCTTTAGTATTTAGAAAAGCGGGATGTGCAGTAACAACCATTAATTCTCAACCTGACGGATTTTTCCCAGGTCGCAACCCAGAACCTAATGCTGAAAACTTACAAACATTAATGAAAACTGTTGTTGCAATTGGTGCAGATCTTGGAATTGCTCACGACGGTGATGCAGATAGGATGATTACAGTTGATGAGAAAGGGAATATTTCGCCGTTTGATTCTCTTTTAGCATTGATTTCAAAAGAGTTCGAAGGAAACATTGTTACTACTGTTGATGCAGGTTTATGCATGGACGAATCTGTAAAGGGAGAGGTTATTAGAACTCCTGTTGGAGATGTCAATGTAGCTGAAGCAATCATTGAAAAAGATGCGACATTTGGAGGGGAACCATCCGGAACTTGGCTGCATCCTGACTTCTGTATGTGTCCTGATGGAATATTGTCCGGTTTAAGAATGGCTGAAATCGTTTCAAGAGATGGTAATCTATCGGACCTATTAGCACAAATCCCGTCTTATCCAAACATCCGTGAAAAAATAACCTGCTCAAAAGAGGCTAAAGTTAAAATAATGGAGAATATGGAAGAGCTGCTAAAAAATGCTTTTGATGATATTGTTGATGTAAACTCTTTAGATGGAGTCAGATTAACATTTTCAGATGATAGTTGGGTTTTAGTAAGGCCTTCTGGAACAGAAGATTATATTAGAATAACTCTTGAATCTCGTGATGACGCTAGAGCTTTAGAGATTAAAGAGGCATGTATTAAAATCATTAATGAAAATTTATAAGATGATGATTCATCTTTTCTTTTTTTTTTAAAAACGAGGATGTGACGCAAAATTTTTAATTGAATTTTGTGTTTTTAGATTTTTTATATTTTTTCTTATTTTTAGTTGTTTTTAGTGTTTATTTCGTTGTATATTCTTTTTAGGTTGTGTCCGATTGTATATAGGCTCGTTACCAAGCTAAGAATTTCACAGGAGGAAATCCCAACACAACAGGGATTAAAACAACTTCATACAAGAAGTGTTTCACTGATACAAGAGTAGGGAAAAAGGAGACCCTATCCCGTCGCACTTACTTATCAAATGCTCTTGGTAAAAAGACATTTTATATAGGAGTAATAAATATGATTATGCACGAAAAAGATGAGCAACTTTTAAGAAGCTTTTGTGATGAGCGAGGGCTTAAAGATGTTACCTATGATAGCTACGCCACCGCCATTGGTTTGTATTCAAGATACCATAAAAAACCATTCTACCAGTTGTTAGAAGAAGCCGAAAAGGAAGAACGTGAAGAAGTCAAATGGAAACATTCAAAATTGAGGTCAAGACTTCTTGCATTCAGAAACCATTTGATGAAGAAAGGTCATCTTGGAACTACAGTCAAAAATTATGTCAGTAGGGTTATGACCGTATATGAAGAAGGTTTTGATATTGAAATTGGTAAAATGCCAAAGTTAAATCAGAAAAATATCAAAAAGCCTATGCCTATTTCTTATAATGATTTGCCCGACAAGGAATTGCTTAGGCATATCCTGAAGATGGTCAATCCGTTGATGAAAGCAATTATTCTCTTCATGACCAGCAGCGGATGTGCAAAAAGGGAAACTTTAAACATTACCATTCAGGATTTCATTGAGGCAACCTATGATTACCATCACAAGGACAATATAGATGATGTTATTGAAGCATTGCACGGCCGTGATGATGTGGTTCCATCCTGGAGGTTAAGAAGACAAAAAACCAACAAGTACTATACCACTTTTTCAAGTCCGGAATCTACAGCAGAAATAATTCACTATCTTGTGATAGATGAGAGGGAACTTACAAATTCAACTCCTCTTTTCAATATCAGTTCCACTCACATGAACAATCCCTTCGGCAAAATCAACAACAAGCTGAACCTTGGAAAGGCAGGTTCATACAACCGCTTCCGTTCCCACATGCTGAGGAAGTTTCATGCAAGCCAGCTGTACAATGACGGTTTGAGCATGGATGAAATCGATGAACTTCAGGGCAGAGGAAAGGATCAGACCAGAACTTCCTATTTCATGGAAGACCCTTTGCGTTTAAGAGAAAAATATATTGAGCATATGGGTGCAGTCACAATCAATCTTGATGTTGAGAAGTTATCCATCAAATCTCCGGAGTTTCAGGCAATGGAGAGTGAAAATCAAAAATTGAATGCTGAACTGGATGGTCTTAAGGGCGAAATTGATTATATCAAAAAAGCTTTAAGAAATACGGGATAAAACCTTATTTCTATTTTTTATTTTTTTTACATTTTTTTAACTACAATTTGTCAACATGATGGCTCCATCATGAGTTTCGTATTGTAGGTTTTTCTAGTTTTTTTCATATTTTTTTGTTTATTTGTTTATAGAATTTTGGAAAAATACATGCCTTATCTTCAAGTATAACATTGTAATAATTAAACGATTTAACATCAAAGGAGCAATAGTAATGTTTATATATTCATTTTGACAAACTATGATTAGCCATTACGAAGTGAGAACAATTTTTCACACTCGTACAAATTAAATATAAAGCATTCATCATATTTATAGTAGGGAAAGAATGAAAAGAGGTTAATGAAAGCGAAGAATTGTAGTCTTCGCAAAACAAGATAATAGGGGGAATGCGACGTTAAATTTATTTAACTGCTGCTGAACAGCAAATTCATAGAAATCATCAAATATGTGGTTGTTTTGCCGTAACCTTACAGTAATTTGCCGGAGCAGTGATGTAACATTATTAATTCGATATGAAGCAGATCAACTTTTTAGGTCTCACAACAGTTTGTGAGTAAGCGAATTGTAAATGAAGTCTAAATCCTTAGAAGATAAAGGATATCAGGGAAAGTGAAAACCATTAAATGTCAAAAGACAATAAGGAAATAGGAATAATGACTATAATGGATACCGTGCCTTGTGCATGGCATGGATAACATGGATGGCTTCTGTTGGTGGAAAAAGTGAATATAAAATGAATAAAAATCATTAATTCAAATGATTGGTGATGGAGGATATATGCTCAAAACAATAATGTTTATGTGTCCACAACACAATACGCTACGGATTGGGTCACTATCAACTGCTACAATGTTGAGAAGTAGGTAGGGGACAATTATTACCCCGTCATTGCCAATTTGGCTATCAACTGCTACAATGTTGAGAAGTAGGATGTAAGTTAAAGTTCTGCATTGTCAGTGTCTTCGGAAACGGATACATACGGTTCTTAAGAGCGTGCGAACGAGCAATCATCCAATATTATCTGACTTAATAATTGGCTGGTGTATTTTTTGGGGAATATTTTTCTAATTCTTGTTTGAGGATATTCCCAGTTAATGCTTCCTGATAGATATTTACTATTTTATAATAAGAATCCTTCCTATATCTTCCATCTATTGAGAAATTGCAATAACCAAGATTTTTCAAGTGATCTATTTCGTCTATAAGTGATAGGTCCCGGTCATTGAAGATAATCAATTCTTCTGATGAAATACTTTTATGAATTGGATGCTTGTTCTTTTTTCATCAATTAAATAATTTTTATAATCTCTTTTACTTTCATTTCCATATAAAATCGGATATCGTGTTTTCATTAACTCAACACGTCCATGAACCAGTATTTCAACTTTATTAGGGTTCATGCAATATTTGATAATCTCTTCATAATCTTTTTTGCGAAGTTCTGGTGAAACTGTTAATATTTTATAGTTCTCAAGACTGTTGATTGAGTAATTATTTGCAATGTTCATTGAGTAGGAAGCATATTCTCCATTAAAGGAATTGCTCATGATTGGAATGGTGTAGTGCATTTTGTTTAATATTCCTCTTACTTTATTCAATGCTTTAATAAGTTTATCGTGAGCAATATCCGGCCATTTCCAAATCAATTCATAATTTTTACCATTTGCAATTTCAATAGCTTTTTTAATAAAATTTACAATGTAATTAATGTTATAGTTTCCATTTTCAAGGGATAATGAATCATCTTGGGGTGGAATTTCCAGATAAACTCTTTTAACTCCTGTGATGTTTTCCAGGTGCTTTAAATTATTGGTATAGAATGAAAAATTAATTTCTGCTTCTTTTTGATTGATTTCCTTTTTATTTAATCTAATGGTCTCTGGTTCATGTTTATATGAGTCGATTACTTCATTTTCTAATTTTTCAAATAAATTTCTTCTAAGTTTATTAATTTTACTAATTGGGATGAATAATGTTCCATCATAGTTAATATTGATTTGTGCAATTTCAAATGGATATTTATCCATTTTTAATAATTGGTTTTTACTTGTATCTTGACTGATGCTCTTTTTTAAAGGTTTTTCAAATGGCGTATTTCCCATAACTTCACAAGTCACTTCTTTGTGGTTTGCAAGGGTCAATCTTGCTTTCAGGACAGGATATTTATTTCTTATATAAAACGTCAGCATCAATTTTGATTTGACATAACTTGAACCTTTATTTTCAATTTCTTTAACTTTTTTCGATAAATTGTTTTTCTTTGTTAGGTATACATCAGATTCATTTAAATTAAAGTCTGCCTTTTTATTTTGCCATACTTTTTTAACAATCAGCACTTTATTCTTACGGGTCAGGTCTTTTACAGGTTTATTTTTACCTTTTTGGAAATGATTCAAGGTTGTTATTAGGGGATCTTGTGATATCTCAAAACCATAATCGTCATTATTTTTAACTATCAGTAATCCGTCCCCTTTCTCAGGCATAGTTTTGATATGATCATTCATACGTATTGCAAGTTGATTTTCACTGCTTTTAATTACACGACCTATTTTTAAACCGATATGGCCTGCACGTATGCTTCTTTTAGATTTATTTAGAAATTGCCCTTCATTAAATCCTCTATTAAATACCAAATTAATTTCTTCAGAAGTGCTTTCTTTTCCACTTTTTAATCTATTCAATGCCTTTCTATAATTGCTTACAACAATAGCCAAGTATTCCTTTGACCTCATTCTTCCTTCAATTTTAATACAGCGAATATCTAACTCAGCAATCTCTTTTAGATGGTTAAACAGGTTCAAATCACTTGGAGATAAGTAATAATCTTGTTTTTTCATACCTTCAATTAGGTATTTTTGACGGCAAGGTTGGGCGCAGGTTCCTCTGTTTCCGCTTCTTCCACCTTTAAAACTACTCATTAGACATTGTCCGGAATAGGAATAACATAATGCTCCATGAACGAAAATTTCAAGTTCCATATTTGTTTTAAGATTTTCAATTTCTTCTTTTCTCATTTCTCTTGGAAGAACAACTCTTTTAATTCCTTTACTTTCAAGATAATCTATTTTAAGCTGATTTTCACAAGTCATTTGTGTTGAAGCATGAATTTTCAAATTTGGTAAGTGTTTTCTGATCAGCTCAACTAATCCTAAGTCCTGTACCAAAACAGCATCTGTCCCCATTGCATATAGCTTGGCTAAATAGTTTATAACATTTTCAAGTTCGTCTTCCTTAATTAATGTATTGACAGTAACATAAACTTTAACATTATGCATATGTGCCATGTTTACTGCTTCCTCAATTTCATCTAATGTGAAGTTAGTCGCGTATTTGCGGGCACCATAATTCTTTCCAGATAGATAAACTGCACTGGCACCGGCATTAATCGCAACTTTTAGATGATCCATTGACCCAACAGGCGCAAGTAATTCAGGAATTCTCATGTAATCTGCCCTCAATATAATTGCCTTTGTTAATGTAGGATTGTGAGAAATCCATAATTTGGTATTTATATTTACTTAATTCCTCTGGGTCTTTATTTTTAAGACTTTCAGTATAAATTGATAAGATTTGAGAAGTATATTTCTCATTTGAGTATCTGCAATCTAAAATTAAACAGTCAAGACCCATTTCTTTAATTTCATTCATCTCTTCAATTAAACATAAACAATCCTTGTTGATAATATGGCTTTGTCGGTTATAGTCAAAGAATACTTTATATTTGAATTTTTTTCTTTTTTTATCTTCTAAAGTTGCATAATCAGAATCATTTGAAATAATGAAATCTTTTCCATCATTTAAATTGGTGAAATCGTCCTTACTTACAATCACTTCCAAGTTTCCATTAACAATCATTTCCAAATCAATATTCTTGTCATGATTTTTAAGCACGATTTGCTTGATTTCCTCACCTGAAAGTTCAGATGATAAGATTAATGATTTAAAATTGGATGCATTCAGATTATGCACACAGAAACTATTCCAAACATTCAAATTGTGATTTCCATAAATTGGACAGTCAAATAGGTCATTCATACCTGGAAAATCCCCCATTACAGAAACAATGATTCCTTCATTTTCAAGTTCCTTAATGATTTCACTACATTTAACGGCGTCTTCTTGTGTTATGAAGGAGGATAAAACCCAAACGAATTCTGTTGGAGCCGCCATCAAACTGCCTTTCTTTAAAGTTTCTTTTATATTTTCAAAGTAATCTTCAGGGTTGTTATAGTGACAATTGCCATCAAAATAAATTCTTTTCAAATCAAAACCAGAAGCGGATCTGATTTGTGCGATATCATCGATAAATATTGATAATTTCGGAGTTTTCTTTTTAATTTTGCCGGGATTTTCAGTATAATCTTTGAAAAATTTAGTTAAATCTTTACGAACCGCCTTTATGGATTTTTTATTAGGTGTGTAGTGATTTAATAATAATTCAGTTGCAGTATCTAGGATTTCGCGCCTTATCTGATTAATTTCACCTAAGGGTATGAAAATATCATTGGGCATATTGTTAAATCGGATATTTCCAATATAAAATGGGGTGTTGCCTGTCCTTTTCAATTGTTTTTCCATTACCTCTTCAGTCAATGGCTTGTTTTTAGCTTTTTCAAATTTATCAAGTGTTTTATGTCTGAAATTAATTAATTCATCATCAAGGTGAAATTCGACCTTAGTATAAAGGTTTAAATCCTCATCCCAAGTAAGGGACAATTCAATAGCAACATTGTTTTTAATTGTTTCTTTTTCAAACTGCTTTAAATATTCGTGGGTTGATTTAGAATAGCTAATGAATACTTCAGTTCCAACTTTAACAAGACGTGTAGTGTCTATGATTATTTCATTTTCATCTTGTTTTATGATGTTTTCTAAATATATCCCTTTGATTTTTCCATTGTATTTAAAAGCAATTCCATCTCCTGGTTCTAAAATAATTGGAATTTCTTTGTTTTTAATTTCAATTGTAACTTTAGTGTCTTCAATGTTTACAATATCTCCGATATATAATCCTTCATGACCAGAATGGCCTCTTCCCATTACCTCTCCAGGTTTATCCCCCAGCATATATCCTTCGGTAAATTGACGATTGAAAACAAGGTGCAGGTCTTTTTTATAATCTCCTGAATTTCCATCAATTATGTTTCTGTAACTGTTAACAATTGTTCCGATGTAGTCTTTTGATTTCATACGGCCTTCAAGCTTTAAGGATTTAACTCCTGCATCTGAAATATCAGTTAGGTGATTATATGTTGCAAGGTCATGTGTAGATAATAAATAACCATTTCCAATATTGTATCCTCTGTATTTTAGACGATATTCTCGCCTGCATGGTTGGGCGCAAGCTCCACGATTGCCGCTTCTTCCACTGTTGTATGAGGACATGTAGCATTTTCCACTAACACAATAGCATAATGCGCCATGTCCAAATACTTCAATATCCATGTCAATATGGTCTTTTTCAAGTTGGTTTTTGGTGTTTCTGATTTCATCAAGTGTGACTTCTCTTGGAAGAACCACTCTTTTAATATTGTTCTTACTGGCCCATTTTATTGAGGAATAATTATTCAATCCCATTTGTGTTGATGCATGAACTTCCAAATCCGGAATAAATGTCTTTAAAAGCCAAATTAATCCTAAATCCTGTACAATAACCGCATCCACTCCAATTTGATATAATTTAAATAAGTATTTTAACACATCAACAACTTCAAAATTGTTTATTAATGTGTTTACAGTTACATGGACTTTGCTGCCATTTAGATGAGCGTAGTTAACTGCTTTTTCAATTTCTTCTATTGTGAAATTCTTAGCATATGCTCTAGCACCATATTGTTGGCTTGCAATGTAAACTGCATCAGCTCCCGCATTAACTGCAACCACTAATACATCATAAGACCCTGCCGGAGCTAATAATTCTTTTAAAACCATTTTATTTCTACACCCTGATTGATTTGTTCATTTAAGTTTTTGTACTTAATTATATATTAAATTAAAACATAATCTATTTTATGTATATAGTATTTGAGGGAATTGATGGAGCTGGTAAATCTACTCAAATCCAATTATTAAAAGAATGGCTTGAAGCAAATGGATTCAGAGTAGAAACATTAATTGAACCGACTGATTCAGAAGTTGGAAAACTTATTAGAAAGATTCTGCAACGCCCTGATGCAACAACTGACAGAGTTCAAAAAACCCTAGGTTTACTTTTTGCAGCAGACAGAATGCTGATGGGGGATAAATTAAATGATGAATCAAAAATAATTATTTCAGATAGGTCATTTATATCAAGTTTAGCTTATCAGGAACCTGCCGATTGGATTGAAGTTTTAAACAAATATGCTAAAAAACCTGATTTATTGTTGCTTCTTGATTTGGATGTTAAAAAATCCGTTGCAAGAACTTCTGGTAGGGATACTTTTGAAAATGAAGAATTTTTAAATAATGTTAAGGAAAATTACCTAAAACTGATTGAAAATTATGAACATCAAATAATTGATGCAAATAATGGAGTAAACAAAGTATCTTCGGATATAAAAAAAGCAGTAGCACCATATCTTGGAATCTGTCCCGATTGCATACTATAATTAAAAATAAAGGGAATTATTTTTTCCCTTCTAATTCTTCTAATCTTTCACGAATGGCGTTTTCTAAAAACTCTCTAACTTTTACAAGCTCTTCATATTCCCCAATAATTTTTGGACCAAATTCAGTTTGTTCTAGTTTAATGTCAAACTTTTCAAATGCATGAGCAAGCATTTGTTCGCCAACACCATTAGGCAAACCCATTTCAAATTCTTCTTTCTCTTCAACCATTTAATTTTCCTCCATGTACTTTCTTACCGGAGCAAAGAATTCAATTAAGAAATCCTTAATTCCATTTTTCAAATCCATTGGATGTAAATTACCTTCACTAAAGTCCTTAATCAACTCATCATGTGTTAATTCAATGTCTCCACCGAATTTTTCAGGTCTTTTAATTAATAAAGTATCTTGATTTGGAAAAACAAAGGTTTTTGCGATTTCAATCATCGAATTTCCTTCAATTTCTCCTTGCGGGCAGTAACTTTTGTTGATTTTTTTAGATATTTCTTCAACGCTATCGTCTACAGCGATATAGTTTCCTTTACTTGAAGACATTTTAGCATCACCGTCAAGGCCATGTAATAATGGTGTGTGGATACAAACAGGCACATTTTCACCTATTTTTTCTAAGTTTTCACGTGCTAGCATTTGGATTTTTCTCTGTTCCATTCCCCCAAGTGCAATGTCCACTTCAAGAGCACTCATATCAACAGTTTGCATAATAGGATAAACTACACTTGCTACTTTAGGATTGTCGTCTGCACGACTTACTTGATCCATACTTCTTCTTGCTCTTTTTAAAGTAGTCATAGTAGCTAATTTATAAACTTTATCAGTGTAGTCAGGTTTCAATTGGAATGAGGAACCGTAAACATATTCTGTTGTTTCATCAAGACCTAACGCCTGGAAACATTTTTTGTTGTACTCAGCAGTTTCTGCAATTTCTTCAACACTTCCTTTTCCGTTTAAAAATGCATGGTAATCTGCTAAAAGGATTTTAATTTTAAAACCTAACTTTTGTAATTGTTTTAATTTTTGTACCGTTACTGCATGTCCTAAATGAATTTTACCTGAAGGTTCATAACCGGTGTAAGCTATAGGCTGTTTTTTTTTAAGCACTTCTTTCAATTCTTCTGCATCTATAACTTCCAGAGTTCCTTCTTCAATCAATTGAATCTTTTCTTCAATATTCATGTTATCACTTAAATTAATAAATAAACGTAGCTATCAATTCTGATAAGTTTCACTTCTTCTCCAACATCTAATTTTTCATATTCCTCACACATATTCAAATCCACAGCTGAATAATCGAGAGGGTCTAGAATTTGTATGAATTGAGGAGATTTTGATATGACTGTTGTAGTTCCTATTTCCGATGACTTTTTAACAAGTTTAATGTCTTCCATATTTTTCATAGGGATATTATGCTTTTTGTGTGTGGAGATATCTACTCCTAAAACACTATTTTTACTGATGCTATTTATCCTGATTATTTTATCTTCATATTTTACAAAATCATCTATTTCAAATTCAGGAATTCTAACTGAAATCCAAATTCTGTACAATCCTTTACCTGTTGATTTGTCCTCACTTATAAGTCTCGGAGACTCTTTAACGATTCCTCCAAACTCTTCAGTCAATGCTTCAGCAACTTTTTTTCCTGATTTGAAGGAACCAATGTAGTAATCATAACCTTCTTTTAGCTTAGCTATTTGCGGACAGTATGCTAATTTATCGCTTTTTGATTGTTTAATTAAAGTTCTCTCAACAATCTCATCAGCTTTTCCATATTCTTCAGGTTTTATTTCTCTTGAATCAGCTCTAAATTGAATAACAGTTTCATAGTATCCTGACTGCATTTTGCTGCATGTTGGACAAACTGTTTTTAGGATTTTAACTTCACTTTCATGAGTTTCTTCAATTTGAGTTCCATGAACTTCACCAATAACCTCAACATAACAAGAAGCTATTGTGCCTTTAATCTGATCAATTTCAAGGTTTATGATTTCGTTTTCAACTTCATCAGCGATTTTAATGTTCCTCTCAAGTGCACGATAAATAATTTCTTCTTCGGGAATGTTTTCTTCCCCCCATTTCCCTTCTTCAAGTTTGCTATTGCAATGGCTGCAGATTTGAACTTCAATACGTTTCGCTATTTCAATCATCTGAAATTTTTTTAAAAAACAGCCTATGCAGATGTCACCAACCATTTCTTTATCAGTACTTCCGCACTCTGGACAAAACATAATATCTGAAAAAATAAGTAAAAAAAAGTAGAATTATAAAGTTTTTAAAGGAGCTGTTGCACCGCATGCAGCACATTTAAGTAAGAATATTCTACCTTCTCTGATAATTTTGGTATCTGGTCTGTTACATTCATGACAAATAACATATTTGTCTACATAGTCTTCAATTCTCTCATTAATCAAGTAATGAGTAAATTTTCCTTGTAAAATTGCTCTTTGACCTTCAATATTTCCTGCAGTACCTAATTCTCTCATTAAGAATTTTAATAAATGTTGAGGGTCTCTACTTAAACCTTCTGAAACATCTTTAAAGTTTTTAATAAATGTTCTATTACCTTGGATATCTGAATAAGCTTTAGGAATTTTGAATCTTTTGTGTTCAAATACTTCAGGAGGTAATTGGTCTATTGCTCTGTCTAATAAATCTTCGTATTTATCCATAATTATCCTCCTAATAAAATTAGTATAAGTATAATACACTAATTTTAAATTTAATCATTTATTAATGTATTGTTATTTTGGAAAATTTCCAAATAAAAATAAAAATTGAATAATTTAGACAACACGCCTAAAGTATCCATTGGTTGGCTGATAGATAACTCCTTTTTGAACAAGGTTTTTAACAATTTGTTCAGTTTTATCTTCACTTATTCCATATTTTTCACTCATATTTGACAGTAACACGTTTAATGGAGCTTGTCCAGCATATTCCTCTTCAAGATTTTTGATTTCTTCAGTTACTCTTTGGATTTTATCTCTGTCAGATTTTGGTGTTCCCCCACCAACAATATCCACATCCATTTCACCAGTTTCGGGGTCTACTCCAACTTCTTTAAGACATGCCATTTGCAATCTAACAGCTTTTTCAGCATCTTCTTTGTCAACAGTTTCTTTAAGTTTAATTTTAGCGCTGGCTTCTGATAAACGAATGATAGCTTCTAATTGTCTTGCAGTGATTGGAACTGGGCCTTGTTCTTCAGAATTGCTATTTCTTGTATTTACATAGAACTCTCTTAAAACTTCGTTAGCTTCATCAGTTAAGTGGGGTTTGATGTTTTTACGAGCATATGCAATATATTTTCTAAGTAAATCTGGTTCGATTTCATATTCAACAGTATTTTCTTTATGTATTTTCAAAATATGCTCTGCTAATTTTGAATCTCCTTCTCTGCTTGGTTTGTCTTCAATAACAAAGATTAAATCAAAACGGGAAATGATTGGGGCTGGTAAGTCAATTTGTTCTGCAAGAACTTTATAGCGATCAAATCTTCCAAATTTAGGGTTTGCTGCTGCAAGAACAGAACATCTTGAGTTTAATGTTGCCATAATTCCTGCTTTTGCAATACTTACAGTTTGTTGTTCTAATGCTTCGTGAAGTGCTGAACGATCTTCTGACCTCATTTTATCCAATTCGTCAACACATACGTTACCCTGATCCCCAAGTACCAATGCACCTGCTTCAAGAGACCATCCGCCAAGTTCGTCTCTAACTGCAGCTGCAGTTAATCCTGCACCAGTTGTACCTTTACCGCTTGTGTAAATACTTCTTGGGGCAAGTCTTGAAACATATTTCAATATTTGGGATTTACCGATACCTGGATCTCCAACAATCAAAATGTGGATGTCTCCTCTTAATTTAGTTTCATCTTCGAGTTGTTTTGCAGCTCCTCCAAATAATTGAAGAGCTATAGCTTCTTTAACATCTCTATATCCTCTAATGGATGGGGCAGTTGATTTAATTATTTTGTCATAAATATGAGGGTCTTTCGATAATTCGATGATTTTTTCCTCATCCTCTTCAGAGAGCTGTAACTCTTCAAATTCCTGTTCTAAAGGTTCAATATGGTTTACATAAATATAATTTTTAAATTTACCGCTTCTCTCCTCTCTGAATGTTTTTAATGTTCCAGTTATTCTTACTTTATCTCCCGGATTTAATTCATCTACTAAATCATCTTCTAAAACCATCAGCATCTGCTTAGGTTCAGTTCCTCCAGATAAATTCTCTAAAGGTTCTTGCATCCTAGCAGTTTGAGTATCAATATATTTTGATTCTTCTTGAAGTAATCTAAATGATCTTCCACCGCATTCACTACATAATGACGGTTCAATAATGCGATTTCCTGAAGTTTGCTCAACCTCGTGCAATCTCATACATCCTCTACATTCAAAAACACCGGTTTCAATACGTGGTCTGATTTCATCAGTTTTCCTTACAATTCCATCAGCAGAAACAAATGTTCCTATATACTTGCTTAAAAGAGTTTTTAAAGGAATTACATTTGTTAAATTTTCAAAACGGATATTGATTTCTGCATCTTTAACTAATGGATCAATATTTTTAATAGCTATTTGAGCAGATGCAATAACCTCTTCAGGTTTTTCAATTAACAAATCCGCTAAATCAGGATCGAACATTTCTAATGATTGATAGTTTACAGTAAGTGATCGCTCATCAGGATATTTTTCGAGTATTTTAAATACATCATCCTTATATGATGTTGCGAAAAATTCTTCAAATTTTGCGGTTGATGTTTGAGTTTTATTAGTTGAGTTCATTGTCATAATATTAATTGTTCATACCTTAAAAAATATTGCATGAACTTCCTAAAAAGCAACATTAATATACTATTAATTGATATAGTAATAACAAATAAATTTTTATTTATTGGGATTAATATGAGGAAATCTAGATTAAGCTTATTTAAATCCACCTCCATGTTAATTTCTGTTGTTGGAATTATTATGATAATTGCTACAGTTATTGTAGTTGCATATGTAGGTTATAGTGTTGTTTCCACCGGAATTACAAATGAAATATCTTCCGGTACTCAATATGATGAACTTGCACAGTTGCAATCTGAATATAATAATTTATCTGCAAAGTTTGATAGTATTAAAGCCACTTACTATGCGGGTGGTGCTGATGATGTTAAAATTTATAATGATGCTAAATTGGAGTTAACAAGGGCGAATTCAGCTATTGAAAATGTTCAAAGCGCTCTTGATGCAGATAAACCATCAAATGAAGTTGACAGTAGGATTGATTTTGCAAAGGAAAAACTTAAAACTGCTAATAAAGCATATAATGATCTTTAAATTATTTTTTTCTCTTTTTTTTATTAGGCATATATTCTAGTCCTACAACGTACATTTCAGAACTTTTTTTACGTGATGATGGAGGTTTGGTGGTTCTAACATGTCTGAATTTGGATTTAAGTGAATCTAACATATTTTTATATTCGGAACCTTGGAATACTTTCATAACTAAATTGCCTTTTTCTTCTAGGATGTTTTCAGCTATTTCAATAACCACATTAACTAAATCAATTGATCTGAGCTGGTCGATGTTTTTAATGCCGCAAAGTGATGGAGCAGCATCAGACATTACCACTTTAGCTTTTCCACCAATGATTTCCATTATTTTTTCCTGAACTTCGGGAGTTGTGAAATCTCCTCTGATTCCATAATAATTTTCTTCGGGGAATTTTTTAAATCTATTTAAGTCAACTCCAACAACAATTCCCTCTTCACCTACTTTTTCCAGTGCAACTTGTGACCATCCGCCAGGTGCTGCACCTAAATCAACCACTGTATTGCCCTCTTTAATAAGCTTGTACTTTTTATCTAATTGTTTAAGTTTATAAGAGGCTCTTGAACGATAATCTTCTTTTTTAGCTTTTTTATAATATGGATCATTATGTTTTTCCATTTGCCATTTGCTTCCCATTTCAATCCCTCGGATATTGGTCAAAATCAAGTGCGCTACATACTGGTGAGCCAATTTTAACAATTTCAACATCAACTTCTTCATTATTAATTTCAAGTAACATAACAGTTCTGTCTGCAAACCTTGGAACTATAGGACTTCCAGGATTCAATAGCAATATTCCATCTTTTTGTTCTATTTTTGGTTGATGTGAGTGTCCTGAAACCAGAATGTCAACATTTAATTCTTTTGCCAAGTATAATAATTGGCTGCTATCTGCTCTTGGGTACACTTCTCCATGTATGAGGCCAATTTTCAGACCTTCTGCTTCAATAACTTTTGCTTTTGGTAGGTCAATTCCATTAACTCTATCCATATTTCCTTGAATTGCCATGACTGGAGCTATTGTTTCTAATTCTTCAATTACTTTTGGAGAAGTTAAATCTCCTGCATGTAATATTAATTCAACTTCACTAAATGCTTCCATTACTTTTTGAGGCAATACTTTTGCTCTATCTGGGATGTGTGTATCTGAAATTAAACCAATTAACATTTTTTCCAATCCTTAATTATTTAATTTAATTATATGTTTATTATCCTTTTTAAATTTTTAAATAACAAATATTATAAATTGTTAAAAACATATTTATAAACACCATTCTTTTAGGAGAAGATAAAATGGGAGAAGTTAAAAAGGAAGATATTTTAAATATTTTGGCTAATTATGACAAAAGTGAAATCACAATAGCTACTCTCGGAAGTCACACTTCTTTACATATTTTGCAAGGTGCAAAAGAAGAAGGATTTAGAACCGCTATCGTTTGTGAAAAAGGAAGAGAAATTCCATATCAAAGATTCGGAGTTGCAGATGAATATATAATCGTTGATGAATTTAAAGACATTGTCAATGAAGATATTCAAGAAAAACTCCGAGCAATGAATGCAATTGTTGTTCCTCATGGATCTTTTGTTGCATATGCTGGCCTTGATAATGTAGAAGACAAATTTAATGTCCCTATGTTTGGAAACAGAGACGTGTTAAGATGGGAAGCAGAAAGGGATAAAGAAAGAGCACTGTTGGTTGAGGGTGGAGTTAGAATTCCATTTAAATATGACGGTCCATCTGAAATCGACCGCCCAGTTATGGTTAAATTCCCAGGTGCAAGAGGTGGAAGAGGTTACTTTGTAGCATCCTCTACTGAAGAATTTAATGCAAAAATTGAATCTATGAAAGCACGTGGTTGGTTAGATGACAGTGATGTAGAGGCGGCGCACATTGAAGAGTATGTTTCCGGTTGTAATTACTGTATACATTATTTTTACTCAGCACTTGATGATGCTGTTGAATTGATGGGTATGGATACAAGATATGAATCCAGTATTGACGGTTTTGTAAGAATGCCTGCAAAGGATCAGTTAGACATTGATTTAAGCCCGTCTTATGTTGTAACTGGTAACCACCCTGCGGTCATTCGTGAGTCATTACTTCCTCAAGTATTTGAGATGGCGGATAAATTAACTGAAAGTGCTAAAAAATTGGTTGCTCCTGGATTAAACGGACCATTCTGCATGCAAACATTAGTGAATGATAATTTAGAAGTAATTTGTTTTGAAATTAGTGCAAGAACTGATGGTGGAACTAACACATTTATGAACGGTTCTCCTTACTCCTACTTAACTTATGGTGAACCAATGAGCATGGGTAGAAGAATTGCGGTTGAAATTAAAAAAGGCATAAAAAGAGATGAATTAGAAAAAATAATAACATAAATTTGTTATTATTTTTTGTTTTTATTTTTTCCGATTTTCTGTTTTTTTTCGTATTCCTCTAATGCTTTTACACGACTTCTTTTTGTCCATGCACCAACAAAACCAACGAAAGCACCTACAACAAGGATTAAGATGGTTAAACCCATCATTCCGTTTTCAGTTAAGAAAATTCCACTAAATTGACCCATATATCCTTTGAATGTTAAAGCGATAATGGGTGTTGATGCGATTGCTCCTATAATGGCTCCCATTTTCAGGTCATTTTGACCGTATCCAGCATATAAAAGACCTATTGCTGAGAAAGGATAAAACCAATCCCAAAATTGCCATCCAAATATAATAAATGCAGCAGCTATTGCGGCTCCAAATACCAATGATTTCATATTAAAATCTATGAATTTATTCATTTCATATCTCCAAAAATTAATTTTTAGAAGCTAATGCTCCTCCAACGGCTCCGGTAATTCCCATTACAATTGCATAATAAATTAATGATTCAATAATTGTGATTATGCTAGCGACTCCAGAGAGTGTGAATCCGGTTAATCCTCCAAACATTCCTGCAAAACTGCCTCCAAATGTTACAATTAAAACAAATAATATTGCTGCAATAATTGTACCTAAGGCTCCTGCAACAGCAGCATTCCAAAGTCCACTTAATGCTCCAGAATGAGCAATGTATCCTGTAATGAATCCTACAATTAACAATCCTACAAATTCATAATGTGCGAAAAATGATTTTACAGCAACAGCAAGTATGAATCCGATAAATACTGCACTCCATTTAGTCATATTATCACCTTTTTAATTAATTATTTAACATCATTTATAATATGTTTATCTTTTGACTTTTAATAAATATCTTTTAGTTTATCTTTAATTTGCTCAACGATTGCTTGATGCATTCTTTTTGTAAATTCGTTTTTGTCATTTTGATTTAGGATATCTAAGTATCCTTGTGAAACTAAATTAAATGAAAATGGACTTGGAATAACAGTGTCTATTGTTTTAATTTCTAGCTCACCACTATCGACAATTTTGATAACTTTTAAGGCATTTTTAACATCCATATAATCTTCCATTGCTTCTCTTCTAGCTTCTTTTAGAATTGAGAAATCCTCATCCATGCCTTGAACGAACTTAAGTAATATTTTTCCTCTAACTTGTTGGCGACCAACTGATTTAGATTCTCCCTTATATTTTCTAAGTGTCATCAATGATCTTCCAGCACAATGTCTAAAGCGGGAAGCTAATGTTTCTGTTTTATTTAATGAATTTGATAATATTTGCTCGAAATTTTCAGGAGTTAATTTTTTAAATGACTCCAGTCCTCCAATAGTGCCATCTGAGCTTAAATAAAAACCATTGTCTGATATTGAAATGGTAACATTGGTATTGTATTTTTGAGCAACAACATAAGCAACTGCACGGGATAGTGCATCATTGACTTTTCGTCCGAATAATGAATGAAATATTACAAATTTCCTCCCTCCGAATCCTTTATAGTATTCAATTAATAACCTTCTATTGGATGGAATTCTAGCATATTTGTATTGTTCGACAAAGTATTCATATATTGAATTGGCTGCAAATTCATCTACATATAAATAATCATAGATAAATTCCATGATTTCTTCTTTACTTTTCCTATATTCAAATTTAGAGTCCATAAACGATCTAAATTTTTGTATATCCATTGCAAGGTCAAATGATAGTGGCAGTTGTTGTGAAAACCATGAAGGTATTGTCGGAGGTCCGCTTGCAGGAGTTACATTTATAGTCATTCCTTTTCCATAATTGAATCGATATGTTCTACCTCCCAAAACGAATGTGTCTCCTTTTTTCAGTCTCTCCATAAATGACTCTTCAATTTTACCAACTGTTTCACCATCATATTTAACAAGCACTCCAGATGAATCTGGTATTGTTCCAATATTTGTAGAATAAAGCATTCTGGCTAGCTTTCCTCTTTTTCCAAAGGTATTTTCTTTATAATCAATCCAAATTTTAGCATAAACATAATGTTCTTCAAGTTCAGGATATTCTCCAGCAAGATAACTCAATACATTTTCATAATCATCTCTTGTTAGGTCTTTATAACAATAACTCTTCCTTATCACGTCATATGCATAATCAATATCCCATGGATTTTCAATACTCATTCCGTAAATATGTTGGGCCAATACATCAAGACAGTTTGTTGGTATCGTGATTTTATCAATTTTACCTTCTTTTGCATTTTTTAGAAGAACTGAACATTCTACTAAATCATCACGGTCGGTTACTATGATTTTTCCATGTGATTTCTCATGTAGCCTGTGTCCGCTTCTACCGATTCTTTGAAGAGCTCTTGCAACTGATTTCGGCGAGTTTATTAAAACTACAAGATCAATATATCCAATGTCAATGCCAAGTTCTAGGGATGTTGATGAAACGACAGCTTTTAATTTTCCTTCCTTTAGTTTATTTTCTGTTTCAAGACGTGCTTCTTTTGAAAGTGAAGAATGGTGAGCCATGATATTGTCATTATCATAATTCATCGGATACATTTTCTTTAAATTATAAACAAAACGTTCTGTTCCACTTCTTGTATTTGTAAATATTAATGTGGTCTTGTTTTCCTGAATTAAATCATCAAGCAAGTCATACATTCCAAGTCGTATGTCTTCTTCATCAGCAAGTACAATATCGCTTACTGGACACATTACCTCCATGTCAAGTTCTTTTAAATAGTTTATATTAACTATTTTGCAGTTTCGCTCTACTTCATATTCATAACCTACTAAAAATCTTGCAACTTCTTCAATTGGACTTACTGTTGCTGATAGGCCGATTCTTGTATATTGTCCAATTAGGTGCTGCAGCCTTTCAAGAGATAAACTTAAATCTACTCCTCGTTTATTTTCAGCTAATGAGTGAATTTCATCAACAATGACATATTTCACATGACTTAATTTTTCTCTAAATTTAGGGGCCACTAGTAAGATTGATAATGTTTCAGGGGTTGTAATTAAAATGTGCGGCGGTTTTTTAAGCATTTTTTGTCTTTGATATTGGCTTGTATCGCCGGTTCGCACTGCTTTTCTTATTCCTAAGTTCTGACCAGCTATTTTTTCAATTTCTTTTAGGGGTTCGTCTAAATTTTTTTCGATATCATTATCTAATGCTTTTAGGGGTGAGATGTAAATGCAGTAAACTTTATCTTCAAGCTTTTCTTTCTCAGCAAGACTTGTTAACTTACTGATTACTGATAAAAATGCTGTTAATGTTTTACCTGAACCTGTTGGTGAAGATATAAGTATGTTATTGTTTTTGTGGATATCTATGATCGATTTTTTCTGAGCGGGTGTG
Organism: Methanobrevibacter sp. V14; assembly: GCF_963082475.1. NCBI lineage: Archaea > Methanobacteriati > Methanobacteriota > Methanobacteria > Methanobacteriales > Methanobacteriaceae > Methanobrevibacter > Methanobrevibacter sp. V14. The sequence goes on along the minus strand of NZ_CAUJAM010000009.1, from coordinate 269,691 downwards.
AAATCTTTGAATTGGGATTCAAACCATTGTCTAACCCATGGGTGAAGTGTTTTGTAAATTTGTTTTTTTGAATATGTTTTGTTTTGCTCTTCAATCATTTAATGTTCCCCGTCTTTTACTAACATTTTTTATTTTATTTGTGTCAATTTATTTAATATTATTGTATCTTTTTATAATTGGGGTATTATTTTTAAACAGTTTTTTGTCAAATTCAAATACTTGGGTGTTCATAAAAATTATTAATTGTATTCGTTATGGGACTGTTTATTTTTATGAATATTTTTTAATATTTTTTATAATTTATTGGATTTAATTTCTATATTTACGAAATAAATTAAATAAAAATAGTTAAATACTTTAAATTTTAAAATAATTAACATAGGCTTATGCCTAAGTGGAATGTTAAATGAAAAACTATTTTGATATAAAAGATAAAGTGGCAGTAATAACCGGTGCTTCATCTGGACTTGGCTGGCAAATTGCACAGGCATATGCAAGTCAAGGTGCTAGATTAGCATTATTTGCAAGAAGAGAAGAAAGATTGTTAGAAAACGTAGCTGAAATAGAAAAAGAATATGGAGTTGATGCTATCTATGCTGTATGTGATGTAGGAGATTATGACAGTATAACTGCGGCGGTTGCAAAAGTTATGGATGAATATGGTAGGATTGATATTTTGGTTAACGCTGCAGGTATGGGCAATAACAAAATGGTTACTGATCAATCAAATGAAGAATGGGAAAGACACATTCACATTGATTTAAGTGGTGTATACTACATGTGTAAAGCTGTTGGGGAAATAATGATTGAACAGGAATATGGTAAAATCATTAACATTGGTTCAATCCACTCAAGAGTAATCTTCCCCGGTGGAGGAATTAGCGCATACTCATCTGCTAAAGGTGGAGTAATGAACTTAACCAAAAACTTAGCAGTATGGGCCAAATACAATATTACTGTAAACGCTATTGGTCCTGCGGTATTTGAAACTGAATTAACTGTAGATTCTATTGAAATGGATGGATTCATGGACCTCATTGCAGCATATTGTCCGGCAGGCCGCTTAGGTAAACCTGGTGAATTGGATGGTATTGCAATTTACTTGGCCTCTGATGCATCAAGTTTCTGTACTGGTCAATTAATCTGTATTGATGGTGGATGGACAGCTATTTAGATAAGGGATTTTTTCCCTTATTTTTTTATTTCAATAACATATTTATAATTGATTTAACTATTTTTAATGAAATTTAAGTAATGGGTATTATTATATATTCTTAAAATCTAATTATTTACTATGTCAAATTTAAATTTTAATGATACTATTAACGATTTATCAAATGAGGATGTCAGTATCAGAAAAGAAGCTGTCGAATCATTAGTTGGCATCACTGATGAGGAAGCAATTGAACCATTAATTAAAGCTACTACTGATGACAATGCCCAAATCAGATTTAAAGCTGCTGAAATATTAGGAAGTATGGGTGAGGTGGCTGTTGATAAATTAATTGATGAATTTGAAAATGCAGAAGGTAAAGATAAACGTTTCCTTGCATTTGCACTTAAAGAAACTGAAAATAAAAAAGTCATTGATTCTTTTGTCAAATCAACAGAAGACGAGGACTTTGGAGTTAGAAAGGTTGCAGTACGTGCACTCGGAGAACTTCAAGCTGAAGATGAACTAGATTTCATTGCTAAATGTCTTGATGATGAGGATTGGGGAGTTAGACTTGCAGCTATTCAAGCATTAGGAGATCTTGCAACTGAGGAATCTATTAATCTAATCAAAGATGCAAGAAAAGCTGAAAAAGATAAAGACTTCAAAAAATCATGCAATAAAGCCATTAAAAAAGCTCAAAAAAGACAAAAAGCAAAAGCAGCTGGTGAAAGTGTTGCAAAAGTTATTCCAATTAGCACAATTAAAGAAATGGAAAAAACTAATCTTCAAAAAGCTATCAAGGAATATGAACGTTACGTTGAATCAAAACAGGATAAAGATGCTCCATATAAAAGATTATGTATTTTATACAGAAAAGCCAATGACTATGATAATGAGGTAAGGGTCATTGAAACAGCAATTGAAGTATTTTCTGATAATGATAAAAAATTAGAGTACTTCACGAAAAGATTAGCCAAATTAAAATAGTTATTTGCAAATAACTTCATATAAATCTTTTCTTTTATTTTTTAAAAGGGGAATTTCCTCTCTTACTTTTTTTATTTCATCTAAATCGATTTCGCAAAATATCAAATCTTCTTTTTCATTTGACTGGACAATAACTTCGCCCCATGGATTTGTGACAATTGAATGGCCATAACTGTGGTAACTTGCATCTTTATTTAGTGCAGGTGCAACGCCTATGCAGAAAACTTGGTTGTCAAGAGCTCTTGAACGGAATAATAACTCCCAATGGGCAGGGCCAGTTGCCATATTAAATGCCCCTGGATAGAAAAGAAGCAATGCCTTATTTTCAACCATAATTCTTGCAAGCTCAACAAAACGAATATCATAGCAAATTCCAATGCCTATTTTGCCGAATTCTGTATTGGCGATTGTAAATTCGTCTCCTGCAGTCAATACATCTGACTCTTTAAAAGTAATTTGGTCTTCAATGTCAATGTCAAAAAGATGCATTTTTCTATGTTTAGCTATTATTTCGCCTTTCCGGTTAAATAAATAGCTAGTGTTGTATAATCTGTCTGATTCTCTTTCAGGAATTGATCCAGCTAAAATATAAACCTCATTCTTCTTTGCTAATGCTGAAATTTTGTTTAAGGTGGGGCTGTCTTGCTCTTCTTCACTATATTCAATAAATTTATCATTAGAGTAAGGACAGTTAAACATTTCAGGTAAAACTATAAAATCAGCATTATTTTTAACACTTTCTTCTATCATCAAGCTAGCTTTTTTAATATTCGTCGCTTTATTGTCTATGACATTCATTTGACAAAGTGCAAGTTTAATTTTTGTCATATTGAAATTTAAAAATAAAAAAAGTATGATTTAAATCATACTTAAGCAATATCAGCAGAACTAATAGTGCTTTCAATATCTTCAGAGGAAAGTGAGTTTTCAGAGTCTCCAGTTATTTTAAAGACATGTAACTTTCCATCACTAAACATAGAAATATACCTAGTATAATCACCATCAGCATTTTCTAAAAGAATATTTGATGCGTTTCTACCATCTAAAGTTATTGTTTCAACAAGTTCGACATAATCTCCATTAGTTTGAGCAGTACTAATTCTATTTTGAGTTATTTCCTTTAAAGAGTTAGAATCATTACTTACATTATAATACTCAATGGTTACATTATTTTTATTTTGGAAAAAGATAGCTCCAGGATGCTCTATATCGGTCAGATTGATTGATTTCCAACTGCTAGGATATTTAAATGAAAAATCGCCGGAAGTATATTTAAGCATATCATTTTATTTAATAAATGACTTAGAATTATTTTGATTATTTCATCCGATTAATAAGATTAAATATATAACTATTAATTTTATTGTTATTATAATTCCAATAATAAGTTTACGTTGTTTAATGATACTTATTGTATCTTCATCATTGGAATTTTTTCAACTTTAGGCTCTTTTTGGAAAATATCTTCGCTTTTCGGGGCTACAACTTTCGGTTTTGGAAAGTTATAACCACAATTTCCACAAATAGGAGCACCATCATAACTAGGATTTCCGCATTCAGGACATTTTTTCACAGATTAACCTCCATTAAAAGTTACATTTATTATTTATTGTATAAAAACATATTTAATATATGTGATATTATGGATGATGATAAAATTATCAATCTTGATGATATAAATTATGCAATTTACAAAATTGGTGATTGGAAAAACCATTATGAAGTTAATCAAATTGGTTTATCAAAAGAAATTCCAGTTACTAAAAACACAATAACCCATATTAAATTTTCTATGGATGAAATTAGAAGTTCTGAATTTTCTGTAGATGATAGAAAAGTTAATGGATTTGTAGCTATTGCCTTACACTTAAATCCAACAGTTCAGGAAATGGAATTAGATGATGTTATTGAATTAGAAAAAAATGAATATGAAACTATCTTGTCTGAACTGGACAATCTCGATGTTTTAAATGAGGACGGGTCTGTTTCTCTTGAAAGTGAAGATTACCTTATTTACAAATTAGAAAAAGACTGCCATGTAACTATTTCAATTCCGGCAAATGAGTTTACTAAACACTATTTTGATAATGAAATAAAAAAAATTGAAAAGGCATTAGATTAAAAGAAATCCAATGTTACTTTTTTGTCTCTTTTAAGCTCACGAGGGGGTTCAACTGATACAAATTCAATGCCTTCCTCTTCAATCATTTCCAGTGCGTCATCCATAAGGGATGGTGCAACAAGCAGTCCTCTAATTTTTTTCTTTTCAGCTTCAACTTCTCTTAGATAGTCATTTTCAGTATTTTCCATGTCCTGAATGTATCGTCTAAGTTGCTTTACAGCAGTAACTCCGGCTTTGCGAGCTTTTAGTTCTAAAATCATTAAATTATTGTCACTATCTTTTCCTAGAATGTCTATAAATCCATGTTCAACACTATATTCACGAGCAGTGGGTGTGAAACCTTCTTCAATTACATGTGGTTTATCCATAATCATGTCTCCCATGTCTTTTTCATATCCTGCCTGTTCAAGTTCTTCAAAGTCTTCAATATTTGCATAGTTGATAAATTGGGTTTGTCTTATTTCCACGGTTAATAATTCTTTAGGGGTTCTTCTATGACTTTCAAGGAATAAATTATCGTTTTTAATATATGCTCTTGTTCGAGATTTTGGAGGTTGCCAATTAACGGGTTCTACCTTTTTTTCTTGATGAATTAGGAATGCTCCATCTGGCTTAATCAGTATTATGCGTTCGCCCCAGTTAAGCTCGCTTAAAGCTCTTCCTTCATAATTGACTTTACAACATGCAAAAATCATGATTGTTGCCTTTTTTCTAAGAGCCTCCTCGATTAAATCATATGCTTCTTGACAAGTTGGCTTTTCTAAAATTTTATATTTCATCACAATTAACATTGTTTAGTTTAATTTAAATAATTTGTTTTTCATAGATTTATACATTATTTCAGGAGGAATTCAAATTTACGACGAGGAATATTTTGAAAGTAAAAATGAATATTATACTATGGATTCATTTGAATTTAAAAGTGGAAAAGTCTTAAATGATGTTAAAGTTGAGTATATGACTTTTGGAACTCCACTATATGATGATGAGGGTTTAATTAAAAATGCAATTATTTATTGCCATGGGTCTCTTGGCAATTATTCCTCAATGAAGAAAGTAGCTCCATTAGTTGGTGATGGTGATGTTTTTGATGAAAACAAATATTTTTTCATATCTTTAACTGCTTTAGGATCTCCAGCATCATGTTCTCCTTCAACTACTGGATTAAACAGTAAATTTCCAAAATATTCCATTCTTGATGTTGTTAATTTCCAAAAACAATTTTTAGTTGAAAAATTTAATATTTCCCATGTTTTAGGAATGATTGGCAATTCCATGGGAGGTTTTGTTAGCTTAACCTGGGCTATTAATTATCCTGACTTTGCAGATTTTATAATTGTTGGTGTTAGTAGTTATAAAGTAGCGGGTCATGATTTTATCCTTTCAAAATTTGTTGATGAAATCATAACCTCTGACCCGGATTATGCTAAAGGTAAAATGACTTATTCTCTACTTAGAACCCTGAGAATAGCTAATTTAGCTGAATTTAACTTTGGACTTTCTAAAGAATCATTGAGGGAAATGTCTAATATGGAATTGGCTAGTGAATTTGAAAATTTCGGCAATGAGATGATGGATGTTGACATTTATGATTTAAAATATTGTAATGGATCCTGCATGGATTATGATGTTGAAAATGAGCTAGATAAAATCAAATCTAAGGTTTTAATAATTTCTTGTAAACAAGATCCTCATTTTCCACCTGAACTTGATGCAATTCCAATGTCTGAGATGATTAAGGATTCACAGTTGATTATAATGGATTCTGATTTAGGGCATTTATGTTTCAATGATCTTGTGAGTATTTCTGATGAATTAAAAGAATTCATGGATAAATTTTAGGTGATATTTTGGATGTAAAAATTACTGATTATGGTCAGGGTGAGGTTAATTTTGTTGAATATTCGGTTTATAATTTATCTCAAGGGCAATTGCAGGGTTTAAATGAAAATCTTGAAGAAGAAAGTAAAATTGCTGGTGATGTTCTTGTAATTAAAATGTATTTTGAAGATGAATTATATCCTTTTCAAAGTGATGTTGCAAAATTCAGATTTGATGATTTTAAAGCACGTGAAGAAATTGAAATGTTTGTATTTTTAAATAGTTTTTTAGAGGATTTATGAATACTTTTGTGCATTATTGTTTATTTTTACTTTTTATTTTTATTATGGATAATTATATATAATTCGTTTAATATTATAATTAATTAAATGTATTTGGAGGATTAATATGGTTTATAATGAGGTATTTATTGATTATGACAAGTTTATTATAGATGAATTTGAATTTGAATCTGGAGATATATTAAACGATGTTGATGTGGAATATTTAGCTAAGGGCACTCCAAAATATGACGATGATGGAAATATGACTAATGCAATCGTTTACTGCCATAGTTTCAATGAAAATTATTCTTCATTAGATAATCTTTATCGTATTATTGGTGAAGGTAAAATTTTCGATTATGATAGTTATTATTTTATTTTTGCAACCTCATTGGGGTTTCCAAATTCTTGTTCACCATCAGTTACTAATTTAAAACATAATTTTCCAAAATATACTATTAAAGATCGTGTCAATTTCAAAAGGCAATTTCTAAAAGAGCGATTCAACATTGAAAGGGTACATGGTATTATGGGACGGGGATTGGGAGGATATGAAGTATATACCTGGGCATGCGAATATCCGGATGAAATGGACTTTATAATGATTTCCGGCAGTTCCTATAAAACAAACGGATATAGGTATGTGATTTCCAAATGCATGGACAGTATTTTAGATTTATCTGATGATTTTTATTCTGATGTATATACTGATTCATTATCCAGAATGATGGTTTCTATTAATAGATTATTATATTCGAATTATTTTTCTAAAAGAATGTTTCAAAAAATGTCTAATGATGAAATTGATGTGTTGATGGATGATTTTGTTGATGAAGGATTATTTGTAGATGTATATGATTTCAAATTTAGAAATGATGCAATTTTAGAATATAATCTGGAAGATAAGTTAAAAAATATAAAAACAAATGTGTTAATCGTCGGCACTGATAATGATGTGTATTATGCTCCAGAATTTGATTTATTGCCATTAGAGGATTTAATTGAAAATTCAAAAGTAGTATTGTTTAAATCATCTGATAATTATCAAGAATATGATGAACATCCAATTATTGATGATGAATTGAAGGAATTTTTAAGTAATATAAAATAAGAAATAAGTAACTAGTTTAAAACTAGCTATTTAAACGTTTAACATGTTTTCCACTGCTTTTCTAGATTTGTCGGCCACATCTTTAGGCAATGTAACTTCTGGAGTTTCATTTACAAGTGAGTCTCTAACTTTTTCAAGAGTATGAAGTTTCATAGTCTCGCAGATAGCTCCTTCAAGTAAAGGATATAATTTTTTGCCCGGAACCTCTGAATTGATTCTTGTAATCATGTCAATTTCAGTTCCAATAACAAATTCTTCTTTATCACTTTCAGCAATGTGTTTTAACATTCCACCAGTGGACATTACTTCATCACATGCATTCTGAACTTCAATTTTACATTCGGGGTGGCAGATTATCTCTGCATTTGGATATTCTTTTCTTTTAAGTTCCACATCTTCAACTGCAAATAATCTGTGAACATAACAGTAACCGTCTTTTGGAACATAAATTATTTCTTTATCAACTTTTTCCGAAACATGGGTTCCTAAGTTTTTATCAGGTCCAAATAGGATTTTATCATGAGGTAAGCTTGTTGCAACTTTAACTGCATTGGCTGAAGTGCATAAGGTATCCGCATGTTGTTTTGCTTCAGCAATACTGTTTACATAAAGGATAACTCCTGCATCAGGATGTTTTTTCTTAGCTTTTAATAATTCTTCTTCTGGAAGCATATGGGCCATTGGACATTCAGCTTCTAGTGTTGGTATGATGATTTTTTTATTGGGATTCAATATAAATGCGGTTTCTGCCATGAAATCAACACCACAAAATACAACTAAATCTTTATCATCAATTTCAGAAGCTTTTATGCATAATTCTAATGAATCTCCTAAAAAGTCTGCAATTTCTTGAACTTCTTTTGGTTGGTAGTTGTGCGCAAGTATAATTGCATTTTTCTCATCTTTTAATTCTAAAATTTCTTCTTGAAGGGAACTACTCATCTTTCCACCTATTCAATATAATTTCGTATGTCATTTGTAATTATTATTTTATATTTGTCTTTATCATTAAAATTATTTACCCAAAAAGATACTTTCACTTTACTTTGTTTAAAATTAATTTCTTTTGCATAAACATTGGGTTTGGGATAACTAGAAATGTCCTTGTGACTTTCCATTTTTTCAATGATATAGGCTTTAAATTCTTCAATATCAATATTTAGGGGCAATCCTGCAAATATATCCACTCTATACTTTTCAGGAGTTTTATATTGTAAGTAAGGATTATTTGTCAAAGTAGAATTTGGAACAATATTTTTAACACCTATGTCATTAACAATAAGGGTTGATCTAAGTGAAATTCTTTTGACAATGCCTTTTTCACCATCAATTTCAATGGTATCTCCGACCTTTACACTTTTGCCTATAATCAAGATTATTCCGGAAAATAAATTGGAAATAATGTCTTTTGCAGCAAAGCTCACTGCAATACCTACAATACCTAAACTTAATAATGTTCCTGCAAGATTAATTCCAAAAAATTGTAAAATAACTATTAATGCTATGAAATAGATTACATAATCAATAATATCTGTTATAAGGTACATTGCAGTTTTATCTTCTTTAAATCTTTCCATTTTATTCATTATTCTGGCAATAATTTTAGTTATTATTAGGGTTGCCATAATAACAATTATTGTGCAAACTAAAGTCATAATTGGGTCATTAATAGTTGGAATGTTCATAATAATCATTTAACTTCAATTTCTAATAAGTCATAAGCTAATTTAGTATTCTTAAAGACTTCTTTGGCTTCTTTTAACATGATATTTTCATGTTCTTTAGTATATCTGGTACTAATATGGGTTAAAATCAACTCTTTGCTGTTTGATTCACGGGCAATGTATGCAGCATCAACTGATGTGGAGTGTGAGTGTTCTACTGCGTTGGCATTTTCTTCCTGTATGAAAGTTGATTCATGTATAAGTAATGTGGAGTCAAGAGCAAGCATGATCATCTCTTCGCAAGGTCTTGTGTCTCCAGAATAAGTTACTTTAATTCCTTTTCGTGGTTTTCCAAGCACTTGTTCAGGTTTTATGATTTCGCCATCGACTTCAACTTCTTCACCGTTATGCAGGAGTCCAAAAGCGGGACCTTCAGGAACGCCTAATTCAAGTGCTTTTTCACGTAAAAATTTAGGCTTCTTTTTCTCTTCAACTGCATAAGCAAGTGTAGGTACATTATGCTTAACTCTTTGTGCTTGAATAAAATACTTGTCATTATCTTCGATTATTCCAGTGTTTATTTCCCTAAATTCAACTGGGTATTCAATTGCGCAATATCCTAGAGAATAAATTGCGTCTTTTAATTTATGCAATCCTTTTGGTCCATAAATTGTTAATTTAGATTCTCTACCATTTAAGCTCATAGACTGGAGAAGCCCTGGAAGGCCTAGAATATGATCGCCATGATAATGGGTGAGAAATATTTTAGAGATTTTCATTGGACTTATATTGCTTGAAATTATTTGTTTTTGAGTTGCTTCACCACAATCAAACAGCCAGGTTTCTCCAAAAGCTTTAAGGGCAATTGATGGGTGATTTCTTTCTTTTGAATGGACTGCCGATGAAGTTCCTAAAAATGTTATTTCCATAATGTAATCACTTTTATATTTATTGAAATAATATATATTCATAGTTATATTAACTTTTTAGGTGATTTTTTGGACAAAATTATTGAGTATATGCTGGTTGAAGATGAAGGATTTGGTGATATAACATCTGATGCGGTAGTTGAAAAAGGCAAAGTTGTAAATGCAGTTATTGTATCAAAAGATGATGGTATTTTAGCAGGTATTGATATTATTAGAGATTTATTTGAAGAACATGGTGTTAAAGTCACGTTCTGGTTAAAAGATGGAAGTAAAATATCTCCTGGTGATGTATTAATTTCGTTGATTGGCGATGCAAGAGCTATTTTGCTTTTAGAGAGAACTGCACTAAATTTGTCAATGAGGATGAGTGGGGTAGCAACTGCAGCTAATTATTATGTTAATTTAGTAAATAATTCTAATGTTAGAGTTGCCGGAACACGCAAAACTTCACCAGCAATTTCTAAATTTGATAAATATGCTCTTAAAGTTGGAGGTGCAGATACTCATCGTTTTAGCCTAGATGACATGGTTTTAATTAAAGATAATCATATTGCAACATGCAGTTCCGCTTTAGATGCTCTGTTAAAGGCAAAGAAGAACACCAGCTTTTCTAAAAAAATAGAAATCGAAGTTGAAACACATGAGGATGCAGTTGCATGTGTTGAAAATGGTGCTGATATTGTAATGCTTGATAACATGTCTTCAGATGAGGTTAAGAGAGTGATTGATGAGTTGAATAATTTAAATATTCGTCAAAATTCATTAATTGAAGTTTCAGGAGGAGTCACTGATGAAAATATAATGGATTATGTCGATTTGGGTGTAGATATTATTTCTATTGGAGCATTAACTCATTCATCTAGGAGCCTTAATTTTAGTTTAAGGTTTGATTAGTTACAGTCTTAAAGTTAAAGCTTCTTTCAACTCTTCATTTGTCATTTCTGTAATGAAAGTTTCATCATTGCTTATTGCCTTTTCGGCCAAATTTAATTTATTTTTACTCATTTGATCAATTACCTCTTCAAGGGTTCCTTTAGTAATGAACCTATAAACCATCACATCACTTTTCTGACCAATTCTATGTACTCTGTCTGTTGCCTGGTTTTCTATTGCAGGATTCCACCATAAATCATAATGGATTACATTTTGTGCGGCTGTTAGGTTCAATCCAACACCTCCGGTTTTCAGTGTTGCAACTAAAATCTTAAACTCTTTGTTTTCTTGAAAATTAGAGATCACTTCAGCTTTTTTTTGTTGTGTTAATGAGCCATGTAAGAATAATACATTGGTTTTTAGCTTTTTAGAAACTAATTGTTCTATGATTTTGCCCATTTGGGCATATTGGGTAAAAATAATTACTTTTTCATCTACATCTAAAATATTTTCTAAAATCGTGATTAACAATTCCATTTTTCCTGATTCATTAATTTTAGGATTGTCGGATTTGAGGAATTGTGAGGGATGATTACATACTTGTTTTAAACCAGTTATTATATTTAAAATAATTCCACGTCTTTCAATACCGGTTTTACCTTCTAAATCTTCAAAAATACCCTCCATTATTGCATTGTATAATCTAATTTGTTTTTTTGTCAGACTACAGTAAATGTCATTGATGATTTTATCTGGAAGTTCCTCTTTGATGTTGTCATCAGTTTTCAGTCGTCTTAGAACAAATGGTTTTGTTATTGTTTTGAATTTTTCTAATGTTTTTGTCTCTTCCAGTCTTTCAATTCTCATAACATAATTAGCTTTAAAATTATCTAGACTTGATAAATATCCTTTGTTTACAAAATCAAATATTGACCAGTAATCTGTTAATTTATTTTCAATTGGTGTGCCTGTTAGTGCAACCTTGTTTTCAGCTTTAATACTTTTAATTGCTTTTGTTTGTTGGGTATTGGGATTTTTAATGTTTTGTGCTTCATCAATAACACATATGAACCATGTTTTATCTTGGAATATGTCTAAATCAAGTCGGATTACTCCATAAGAAGTCAAAATGAGGTCATATTCTTCAAGAGGGAAAGTTCTGTTTGTTCCATGATATATGTAATAAGTTAATTCTGGTGTGAATTTTTTAATTTCATTTTCCCAATTGGACAATAATGTTGGTGGAACAATTATTAGTGAGGATTTGTTTTCTAGGGAATTAACTTCTTTAAAATGAAGAATTGCACTTAGAATTTGTAACGTCTTACCAAGTCCCATATCATCAGCTAAAATACATCCAAAGTTATATTTAACATTTTGAACCAACCATGAATAACCTATTTTTTGGTATGGTCTTAACTCACCAGTTAATGATTTTGGAACTTCATATGCTTTAGAATTATCAATCAATTTTTTGAATTTTTTAAAATCATTCGTGTTTTTTAATTGATTTTTAATTAATCTTTCAGATTCACAGTCCATATTTTTGTTCTCAATACTTATTTCAATCAAATATATAATTTTATTGAATTAAATATTTTTATATTTGCAAATATTTAAATATGGATGATAAATATAAGTGTTATCAAATGTCAACTTTTTGACTGTAAATTTATATAATGAAATGGAGCTTGTTTAATGTTTTTGACTAGAATTGGATACGGAATTGTCTATTTCGTAGTTCTCATTTTGGAAATAATTAAATCAACATGCAGTGTTGCATTTAATGGAATTATGAGAAGAAATATTGATCCTATTGTTGTTGATATTGAAACAGTTTTGGAGAGACCTGTTTCACAAACAATTTTAGCAAATAGTATTTCTTTAACACCTGGTACTTTATCTGTTGATTTAGATAGTGAAAATAACATTATCAAAGTAGCTGCTATTTCTCCAAGAAAAAAAGAGGATATTATTCCTTTCGAGCCTTATATAAAGAAAATGTTAGAATAATGTTTCTTTGATAAAAAATCGAGTGAGATAGTATGGATATATTGTTTGTTTCAAAATATATTATGGTTATTGCATTGATTATAATAATGTTAGTTAGCCTAAGGATTAGTGCATATAAATCCACATCCATGGGGCTTTTAGGAAGTTCCGTCATTGTCAATGCATTTGCTGTTGCATTGCTTATCGGTGGAGATTTATATAATCTTGAATTCTTTAGAGATATATCATTAGCTTTAATATTCTTTGGTTTTGTAGGAACTATTGCTTTCGCTGTTACTTTGGGGGGAGAAGACATATGATCGAATATATTCAATCAGTTCTTCTTTTAATAGCGGCCGTTATTACTATAATTGCAGCAATAGGTCTTATAAGTTTGGATAAAAATACTAAAAATGTGGTTTATGCTAGAATCCACATAGTGGGTTTATTTGATGTTGCTTGTATTATTGCAATGATTGGTCTTGGCCAATATCTTTTAGCCGGAATTTACTTTATTCTGGCACCATTTATAGCACATGCAATAGCTAATGCCTATTGGAAAAAGGAAGATAGGGAAAATGAAGAGGATTTATTGGTAGTTGAAGAAAAAGTAGATGAAAATCATCCATTTTTACATTCTAAAGAAAAGGTACAGGCTTTAGAAAGTGAAAATTCAGAAAAACTTAAAGTAGATGATAGATTTTCAGTAACTACCTTGGAAATTGATGAGGGTGAGTAGTATGTTGGAAATCGTTTTATGCATTATAGTAATATTAAGTACCATTCTTGCCCTTATTCAAAAAGATTTATTAAAAACAGCTATTCTAACCGGATTTAGTGGGGGGGCATTGGCTTTATTGTTCCAGATATTATTAGCACCAGATGTTGCTTTAACTCAGGCAATTGTGGGTGTAGCTATTATTCCGGTATTTATTGCACTTGCTGTTAAAAAAACTCAAAGGAGTGATGAATAATGGCTCAACTACAACTTGTAATATTATTGACCTCAGCTGCTTTAGTCATTATTGGGCTTTACTCAGCTATATTCATTGATAATATTATTAAAAAGATAATTGGTATTAGTTTCATTGAAGAGGGAGCTAATTTATTCATTGTTGCTATTGGTTATAAGGCAGGTGGAGTTGTACCAATTTTAATGCCGGGAATGGATACTTCATGGTTTGCATCAAATGCAGCATATCCCCTTCCTTTCGGATTGGTACTTACCAGTATTGTAATCGGTGCAAGCACTCTTGCAGTGATGCTTGCTTTAGTGATGGTTTTATACAGAAGACATGGTACATTATCTACAAAAGTAATGTTGGCCGATACATCAAAACAGGAGGAATATGATGAATGAATTAATTCCACTTATGGTGATTGTTCCTCTTATGGCGGCATTATTAATTAGTGCATTTTCAAAGTTCAATAAAGCTACTAAAATTTTTGCATTTGTTGTAGCAATATGCTTGCCCCTAATTCCATTATTGTCTAATTATGGTCTTCACTATTTCGGAGGTTATGAACCAATTCTAGATAATGTAACTGGAGTTGCATATCATCCGGCAATTACATATTCATTTACATTCTTGCAGCAGATATTTATAGGGGGCATTGGCCTTTTAACATTTTTAGTAATATTTATTTACTTGACTAAATACAGAGAAGTTTCTGGACCTTATTTGTTCCTGTTATTCTTAGGTACAGCCGCTGTAACTGCAATAATATTAACAGATGATATATTCCACATGTTTGTATTCTTTGAGATACTGGCGCTTGCACAGGTGGGCATAGTTGCCGCATCTTCAATTGATTACAGTTACGAAATGGCTTTAAAATATATGATTTTAGGATCAATTGGTTCTCCAATAATGCTTTTAGGAATTGGATTCTTGCTGGCATTAACTGGTAGTGTAAATGTTACTGATATTGCACATGCGGTTCACAGTGGTTTGGTCAACGCCAACTCTCCAGTATTTTTATTGTCACTCGCATTAATATTCTTTGGATGGTTATATGCATCTGGTTTACCGCCATTCCATACTATAAAATCTGGAATTTATTCAAAAGCAGAACCTCATGGAGCAGCTTTACTGCAATCATTTACAGTTATTTCAATGATTTCAATTGTATTGATAATGTTTAGAATATATTCATCACTTCCAATCTTTGAAGTTCTCATAGTATTCTTCTCTATTTTGGCCATGATATTAGGTGTTTCTCTTGCATTGACTCAAACAGACTTTAGAAGAATGATTGGGTTTTTAGCAGTAGGGGAATTAGGTTTCATCGGATTAGGTATAGGGCTTGGAACAAATTTTTCAATAACTGCAGGACTTTTCCAAGCATTAAATGAAATCGTAATTACTGCACTGTTATTTATCGGATTTGGTGCAATTGTAGATGCAACAAATGAATTGGATACAAGAAAATTAGGCGGACTTCTTGCATACCATCCAAAAGTGGGGGTCATGCTTTTAGTTGCAGGTCTTGCAATGGCTGGAATTCCTCCATTAAGCGGTTTCCAATCTAAATTAATGCTTGTTCAGGCATCTTTAAGTTGTGGATTTCCGGAAATATCCATTTTAGCTATTATGGTAAGTATCGCTACATTTGTAGTATTTGTAAAAACATATTATACAATGTTTTTAAAACCAAAACCTAATGAATTGGATCTTGAAAATAAAGAGGTTCCAAAATCAATGATATTTGCAATGGGAATATTATTGATAATTATATTATTGTTAGGTGTCTTCCCGGACATTGTCACAAATGGAATTTCTGATTTTGTAGGGGGGATATTATGAAATTGTATGATCAAATATTCAATGTTGTAAAGCAATTCAGACAATTGTTCTCACCGGGGCCTGTAACTAATGCAGACGTTTCAGGAAGCATTACAGCGGAAATATTTTTAATTGTATCTTTAGTATTATCTGCAATTTTATTAAGACATGTAAGTGTGTTGCTTGCAGGACTTGTTTCATTAATGCTAGCTATTGTGTTAATTAGTAATATTCCACTTATTCCAAAATTCAAAATAGAACAGGAAGATTCATTAGAGAAGATGTTGTTCTATGCAATTGCAACACTTGCACTTATAGTTACTTTCATGTACTGGGGTGGTAATCTTGTCTGAAACAACTGTTCGTAATTTACTTGCAGCGGTTTTAACAGCAATATTTTCTGTTAGTTTACTTGATGCGATATTCCATTTAAGTAGCATGATAAATCCGGGTGTAAGTAATATTTACAATGCTTTAGGAACTCAAATTGCTCCAAACATGGTTACTGTCGTAATATTTGATTTTAGAGCATATGATACATTAGGTGAATCAATTATATTGTTATCTGCCGGGTTAGTTGTTTTACTAATATTTGGTAGAGGATTATTGGGAGGTAAAAGATGAGCCAAGGTAGTGTAATTTTAAAACTCATATCTTTACCAATTTCAATCATATTGTTTTGTTTAGGTATAATGACCATTCTTGGAGGTCACATCACTCCTGGTGGAGGATTCCAAGGTGGTGCAATGATAGCTAGTGGTGTTATATTGTCTGTAATTGTTTATGGAGTGGGCAATTCTCCATTAGAATTTTCACACTTATATATTGAAGTTTTAGAATCTGTCGGTGCATTGGGATTCATTGTCTTTGGATTGATAGGTTTGTTTGTAGGAGGGTTCTTCTTATATAATGTCGGAACAGATATATTGAATATTGTTCCTCAAACTATCCAAGGCATCTTACATTATCCAGATGTTACAAATGCAGGTATCATTCCATACCTTAACATATTTGTAGGTTTAAAAGTATTTGTAGGTTTATCTTCAATAGTTATTGCATTTGCAGGTTTTAAAAAAATTGTAGGGGAGGGTGAATAATGTTATCTCTAGGACCAATCATATTTGGAATAATATTAGGTTTAATCATAGGTTCACAGATTAAACTTAATGTTAATGATACTCACTTCACTCTTGGAGCTTTTATGATAATAATTATTGCAGGGATTATTGTAGCATGGCAGTCTGGCAACTTCCCATTCTACACAGATTTACCGCTTTCCACTGCATTTTTATCTGCATTAATAGGGATTTTTGTAGGCAAACTAATATTTGCAAGGAGTAAATAAGGAGTTTTTATAATGTTTTTATCGACTAATATATGTGAAAAAAACGAAGACTGTATTAAATCATGCCCTACAAAATCTATTAGATTAATTAATGGCATTCCATTTAGTTGTCTTACTTGTGGAATTTGTTATAAAAACTGCCCAAACCATGCAATATTTAAAAATAGCTATGGAGGATATGTTGTAGACAGAGCCAAATGTAATGGTTGTGGAATGTGTATGTACAATTGCCCTACAAACAACATTACCATAGAAGATGGAGTAGTTTATGGTATATGTTCTCGTTGTGGAGTATGTGCAGAGCAATATCCTGAATGTCGTGTAGATGGTTTCGAACTTGAAAAAGAAAAGCAGCTTTCCTTAATTAAAGCATTTAATATTTTAAATCCGCCATTGGATAATGTGCCTCATAAAACTGAAAATAAAATCAAAGAAGTTTCAAGAACTTACTTTGGAACTGATATAGATAAATGTATTTTATGTGGCAGATGTGAAGAATACTGTCCGAATGGTGCAATTCATGTTAAAGTAGATAGGGATGAAGGAATTTGTAGAGAATGCAGATTATGTGCTGACGTTTGTCCAAATCAATCAATGAACAAACATCAATTGGTAGATACTTCTACCTGTACTCTTTGTCTTAATTGTTTGAAGGCTTGTCCTCACGATGCGATTTCTCTAGATGACTTTAAGATTGTTGTCAATAAATTAAATCAAAAAGCAACTGGAAAAATCGTATCTTGTCTAAATTGCGGATTATGTGCAAATTTATGTGAAAATGAATCACTTAGAAACGTTGAAGGAAAATTAAGATATGATCCAACTGTTGATACGGAAAATGTTACTCATGACCGGGCAATAAGTCATTGTCCTGTCCATACATTACGTGAAGATGGCGAAATGTTTATTTATGATGAGCATAAAGATGAAGAGTTTCCTACATTAGCAGGTTTCTGTGTAAGCTGCGGGAAATGTGTGCAGGTTTGTGATGAGGAAAATGCGCGTTTATTTATGACTCAAACATGGAATGGGAGTGTATCTGAGGAATGCATCTCCTGTGGGATTTGTGTGGAAGTATGTCAGGAAGAAGCCATTACATTGCACAGGGGAAAGATTTCTGTTAATCTTGATAAATGTATATTATGTGAAAATTGTGCAGTTCACTGTCCGGTTGATGCAATTCCTAAATCAACAATGTATAAAAATGAAATTAAAGATGGATTTAACTTCATTGAACAGGAATTATGTATGCATTGTGGGGTTTGTTATGGAATTTGTTCATATGATGCAATTGATAAAGTTGATGGTAATTACGTAGTTAATGATGAAAATTGTATTTACTGTGGCGCATGTAAGAACGCATGTCCTGCAAGGGCATTTTTATTTGAAAGAAATTTTAAAGATTCAATAGAGGGTATTTAAATGAGCAGCATACTTAGAATAGCTTTAGAAGGAGCTTTTACTAACTTTAAAAGAATCTTTTTTGCAGCTGATAGAGTTACAGATATGGATATGAGAAATCAAGTTGCAACATTGTCAGTAAAAGTTGACGATAGAGTTGATGAAAAAGCCTGTATTGGATGTGCAGGTTGTTCAAATGTCTGTCCGACAGGTGCAATTGAGATGAAAAAATTAAAAAAACCTGTTAAATTAACTGAGAACTGGGTTAAAATTGAAGTGCCTGAAATTAATCTTGAAAAATGTGTTGTATGTTATTATTGTCATGATTTCTGTCCTGTTTATTCACTTTATGGCGAAAAAGGAACAATACATCCAAATAATGTTGGAGATCAGGAAGTTGACATAACAGAAGCATTAAATCATCCATTTAAAATTTCAGATGATAAACTTAAATTTATTGCACAATACTTATCTGATAAAACAGTATTGAAAAATAGGGAGGAGGGTGATTAAATGGGAATTAAATCATTTTCAAGAGCAAGAGCAATACATGTCCTGCTGGTTTATACAGGGGGATGTAATGGTTGCGATATTGAGATTGTTAATACAATTTTATCTCCTCGTTTTGATGCTGAGCAATATAAAGTGTTTTTAACTTGGAATCCTCGTGAAGCTGATGTGCTGGTGGTAACAGGACCGGTTACACATTTAAATAGAAAACCGTTAGAGGCAATTTATGAAGCTATTCCTAATCCAAAATTGGTGGTGGCTGCTGGAAGTTGCGCTTTAATGGGTGGTGTTTATAAGAATTGTTATAGCGACATTCCTTCTGAAGAAATTGAAGGACCAGTCGAAAATATTATACCTGTTGATGCAAAAGTTCCGGGGTGTGCTGTAAGGCCTCAGGATGTTTTAGCTGGAGTTGTATCACTTTTACCTAAATTATTAGATGCGGACTAGGAGGGGATTAGATGGATAAAAAAGTACCGACAAGCAATATTATTGAAACAGAAATTCCAATGGGTACAGTTCACCCTGCTGCATTGGAACCATATAGGGTAAGGTTTTTTGTAGAAGATGAAATTATTCAAGAAGCTGAAATAACTATTGGTGTTAATCATAGGGGAATAGAAAGGATTATGGAAGGCCTTCCAGTTGAAAAGGCAAATGCTCTTACTGAAAAGGTTTGTGGAATTTGTTCCAATTCACATATATGGAATTCATGCAGAACTGCTGAAATGGGATTGGGCATTGAAATTACAGATAGGGCTAAGCATATTCGTGTAATTATGGGTGAACTTGAACGTTTACATTCACATTTCTTGTATTTAGCGCATGGTTGTGAAGTGTTGTCTCATGAAACATTTTCAATGAGAGTATTCTACATGAGAGAAATCGTAATGGAATTGCTTGCAATGATTGGAGGAAATCGTGTACAATACGGATGTTCAGTTATTGGCGGAGTAAGGCCGAGATGTGATTTGGATGAGGCTAAAATATTAAGACTTAAAAATGATATGGATAAATTAGAAGAGGCACTTAACTCTTTTACCGAAAGATTTTTAGGAGATTCTATAGTTTTATCAAGGATAACTGGTGTGGGGGTGCTTCCTCAAAAACAAGCTATCGAACTAGCGGTTACCGGACCAACTCTTAGAGCTACTGGCGTTGCAAGGGATTTGAGAACAACAATGTTTGAATATGAAGATTTTGACTTTAATGTTGTCACTCAACCTGATGGAGACGTTAAATCAAATTTGGTTATGAGGGCATTGGAATCAGTAGAGTCAATTAAAATTATTAGGCAAGCTATTGCAAACATTCCAGAAGGTAAAGTAGTAAATCGTGATTGGGAAATGTTTGATACCGACATTATTCAAAGTTACATTGAAGTTCCAAGAGGAACTCTATATCATTCATATGCCCTAGAAAGTGGAAGGGTAAGGCATTCAATTATAAGAACACCTTCAATGTCAAATATTGGTGCAATGCAATATGCTTGTATTGGTGATCAAATTACAGATGCACAATTATGTATCGTGCAATGTGATCCATGTTTCACTTGCAGCGATAGATCGATTGAAATAATTAGGAGGTAGACAATGTTTGAAAATACAATTATAAATTCGGTTCTTGCAGTAGCTCTTACAGTATTTGTCTGTTTTATAATATCAACATTGCTTCCGGGAATTGAAAGAAAATATATTCATGCAAGAATCCAACAAAGAATCGGGCCTCCTGTAACGTCTCCAGGAATAATGGCTCCAATTAAATTCATGTTTAAAGAGAATGTTGAAGTTTCATCTCCTGTTCCAGGATTATACAAAGCTCTGCCAATAATATGTTTTATTGTAGTTTTATGTGTTTTAATCGCATTAACTCCTGAAGCTTATAAAATCCCAGCACTTTCAAGCTTAGTGGCCATTGTTGGATTTTTAAAGGTAGAGGAAATATGTTATGTATTGATGGGAGCATTGTCTAAATCTGTAATGTCAGTTAATATGCCATTTCCAGATCAAATTAAAGGAGCAGCTCACACTAATGCAAATCGTTCTTTTATTGAAGATATAAGTGCAAGAAGATCACTTAGAATGATTACATATGCTTCATTTCCACTATATTTGGCATTATTTGCACCTATTACTTCTTCAAGAAGCATTTTCTTACAAGATATAGTAACTTTTCAGCAAGTACATGGGCCATTCTTATTCACAGTAGCTGGTGGAATCGCAGCAATTGTATTTTTCATTGGTTACATGATTATATTAAACGAGTATCCATTTTCAATTATCAAAGCTAAATCTGATGTAATTGAAGGGCCATATATGGAATATGCAGCTAAATATCGTGCAGTTGTTGTTGTAACAAGAGGATTCTTCATGTTTGTACTTGGTGCGGTATTTTCAGTATTGTTCATTGGAATTCCACCGACAATTTTGTCATGGGGAATCTTAATAAATATTGCAGTAGCATTAATATTGGTATTTATGATGGGAATATTTTCTGCATTTGCTCCAGTATTTACAAATAGACAGTTATTGCCATCTATTTTAGGCGCTACATTACTTGGAATTTTAGCTATTGTAATTGGATTATTATAAGGAGGATTATTTATGAAGTTTGTTATGAGACCGTATCACATGGTAAGTCTTGGAGGATATATTGTAGAATGGGATTTTCCCTACAGAAATCTTATAATTATAAATAAAACCTCTGAACCAATTAAAGTGGAGATACCTGTATTTCGTGAGGAATGGATTCAGGAGCATAGGGATTTAGGTCTTGATGTGCTTCCGGTTAGTTTTAATGATAATTTTTTAAGCATGTGGAAAAGAGCACATGCAGAACTTGATAAAATAAGGCCAAAAAATGAGTGATTATACTTTAACGATTAAATCAGATGAAAAAACGGGTGTTTTAGATGACATTACTGATGTTATCGCTGATCATGGTGCTAATATTAGTTATGTTCACCTTTTTGTTGAAAAAAATAACATTGGTTCTGTTAATATAGAACTTGAGCAAGTTGAAGATATTGATGCCCTAATTGAAGATTTGGATAAAATTAATGAAGTAAAATCAATTGAGCTGCATGGTTCTCAATTGGATATTTATGGAAAACGTATTATCATTGTCGGTGGTGGAGCACAAGTATCACAAGTAGCAATGGGTGCAATTACTGAAGCTGATAGGCATAATATACGTGGAGAACGCATTAGTATTGATACAATCCCTCTGGTTGGTGAAAGTGATTTGGCTGAAGCTGTTGAAGCTATCTCAAGACTTCCTCGTGTTAGTGCTTTAGTCCTTGCCGGTTCAATTATGGGTGGAGAAATCACAGAAGCCGTTCGTAAAGTAAAAGAACAAGGTAATTTAATTGTTATTTGTTTAAATATGCCTGGAAGCGTTACTGAATATGCTGATTTAATCATTACTGATCCTGTTCAGGCTGGTGTTTTAGCTGTAATGTCTATTGCTGATACAGCTGTCTTTGATATAACTCGCTTAGGGAATAATATTAAATTTTAAATTCATATTTATGGACATATAGGGGGATTATTTCTAATCCCCTATCTTATTCATTTTTGTCACAAATATCTTTGTATTTACATTTTTCACATTTTTTCAGATTTATTTTAGTCTTTGGAAGTTTTTTATTATTGATTATCTCTTTAACTTCACGAAGAATGTCAAAATAGCTTTTTCTCAGTTCAACATTCATTATCACCGGACGTCGGTCTCCTATTTTTTCATAATCCACAAAACCAACATATACATCTGTGTTAAATTCTTCTTCAATCAATATTGCATTACTTACGAGTTCAATCGCATCTTGATTCCAAACACCTTTAAGTGGAGGTTTACCGCTTTTTAAAAGTATTGGGTAATATTCGCCATCAATTATTTCTATTTTATCACACATTCCAATTATTCCAAGACTTGTGTTTTTAATTAAAAAGGAATACATGCAATTTGGAAAAAACATATCAATTATTTCATATGCATGTTTATCAAGAATGGTCATTGATTGTTTTACTCTTAGAGCCATTGTTTTAATTTTAAAATATGTATTGTCAATAATTTCATTAATCTGTGATGATTCAAGATTTAAATTCATTGATTTTATTGAAGTTGCAGTGCTTTTGATGTACAAATCAATATTTTCAGATAAAATGCTTTCAATTTCACTAATTGTCATGTCTTTTTTGATTTTGCGCATGTTTTTCTCAATTAAATCTTGAATATCAATTTTAAGCTTTTTAATTTCAATTATAAGGCGATAATCTTTGTTTTCTTTAGTATCTATGTGGTTTTGGTGGTATAACTTCAAAGGACAGTACATATATTGTTTTATTGAAGATACTTTTATCATTTTATAACCTCTTAAAATCTTTATAATTAGTATTACTATAATGATATTTAAAATAAGAAGTTATAAACGAAGTAAATTGTTTAAAATAAAATAAAAAAAGTAAATAGTTAATAATTTAACTATTTAAATCAATTTTCTGGATTAAAGAAATTTTTGTTACGGGCAGGTAATTTTGCAAAGACAATTGGCACAACAATTAATATAACAGACAATATTGCCATGATTGTCAAACTGCTACTATCTGCGGTAGTTATTGTTGAATAAACTCCTTGAATCCAAAGGCCTAATATACAAATAGGTAATATGTATTTAATTACAGCTTTCCAAGTTTTACCAACTTTAATTCTTGAATTATCATTTAAGGTTTTAATTAACTCATCAAACTTGTAAATCCAACCGAATATAATACATTCAATGAGTATTGCGAATAATAATGCGAAATTATTTAAGAATGCATCGAATACTCCTAAAATAAGACTTCCTGCTCCTGTTGCAAATATTGTTGAAATTAGAAATCCAATAATACAAACTATGGTTGCAGTCTTTTTACGTTCAATAAGGAATTTTTCTGAAACTGAGTAACATACTCCTTCAAGAAGTGCCATTGCAGAGGTAAGTCCTGCAAATAAAATGCATAAAAAGAATAATGGCCCAATTAAAGATGCCCATGGTCCCATAATATTGAATACTTGTGGGAAAACTACAAATGCAAGTCCGGTTCCTTCGGTAACAAGTTTATTAAATGGAATTCCAGTACTCATTGCCATGAATCCTAAAATTGAAAAGATTCCAATTGAATTAAATATTTCAAATCCGGAGTTTGAAAAGGCAACAACTACTGCATTATCAACTAATTTTGAGCCTGATGGCAAGTAACTAGCATAAGTTAGAGCTATTGCCATACCTAAACTTAAGGAAAATACAATTTGTCCAAATGCGGCCAACCATACATTCAGGTTAGTAAGGGCGGACCAGTCAGGTGTAAATATCTGAGTATAACCTATTGACGCTCCAGGCAATGTTAAAGAGAATGCTACAATTATAACTACAATTGCACATAAAATTGGAAGTAATATCTTACTTACATTGCCAATTCCTTCGTTCAAATCTCTTTTAAGAATAAACCATAATAAAAACCAAATAACAAATATTGAAGCTAACACAGTTGGAACAATAGTAGTTATTCCAGCAATTGTATCGGTTGCCTGCAATACATTACTTGAGAAGTATACATCAGGATTTGATCCCCATGCTTTTGTTAAACTTAATACAACATAAATTAAATCCCATCCCACTACACAAACGTAATAGGTGGTTATTAAAAACACAATTAATAAAACGAACCATGCTACTGGCTCTAATTTTTCTTTAATGAAATATAATATCTGTGCTAATGATTTTTTAAACTTGAATCCAACAGCGTATTCAACAAGAACGAATGAGATTCCTAAAAGGAATAATGATATGATATAAGGAATCATAAAGGATCCTCCACCATTGGAGTATAATACATTTGGGAAACGCCAAATGTTTCCAAGTCCAACAGCAGAGCCAATCATCGCCATGACAAATGTGATATTGCTATTCCATTCTGATTTTTTAGTTTCTGTCATTTTATCACATTAAATTAATACATTTATATTTACTTTTGAAGTTTATATATTATTTGTATTGATTTTGGCAATTTTGATTTGTATTTATTTAAAAATTATTGAATATTTTATTAATTGGATATTTTTTTAATTGGATAATATTCGTTTGAAAAAAATGGAATTAGCTAAATTGTAAACTGTTTAAAAAATAGAAATAAAATTAATGCTCCGACAATTTGGGAGGGGAATTTGGTTTTAAGCAGGAATTTCTTTAAGTCTAGATATGAACCGTATAATATTTAACTAATGATTTATATGTCTATATCGCCTTATCAGTTATGATATCTGGAAGGATCCTAAGTTTATACGATTTTGTATGGAGAATGGAATAAAAGAATCGACTCAACGAAGTATTTGGTATGTCTAAATCGATATGTTGGGTACCATCAAAAAACTCTTGAAACCTTGCTTGAAGAAGCTGAGCAAGAAATTGCAGATTAGATCTTAAGAGGATGATAGATTTTTCTAGTTATCTCTTCATGGTGTAGGTAATGCTTTTAACTTAATAGGATGAAATTACAAGATTTCTTTCTAATGTTAATGATATGAGAGCAGAAATTGATAATGTTTCTAGAATAAATGATATTGCTAAAATCCAAGATTATATTGTTGGTAATGAATTATTGAATGAATATGGTTTATCCTTGGACATCATTAGCTTATACAAAAAAATATTAGGAAAGATAATTTGAAGGGGTCACTAATGATTATATTGAAGATTTGATTAATGTTGCATATAATCGTACAGTTCATATGCTGAAACTAATTTTGTGCTGAAATTTATAATGGTGAGTTGTGGGATGAAATTAATCAAAAAATAGGCGGATATATGGATTTTTGTTGAATATTTCATTTAGATTCTCTGATTCTCAGAAAAAGAAACTTAATTTGGAGTTGTGAAATTATGCTGAAAAACTATGGTGGGATAATGATGATAATGTTGATGAAATTAAAGTTCATGTAGATAGATTAGTAAAAAAAGCTAGAACCATACATAAGAAAAGAATTGATAAATCCAAGGAACTCAATGGAAATAGAACGCCCAAACCATATAATAGCTAATAATATGATTATAAGTTTATGATACAATAGCTTCAGAATTATCAAAAGAATTAAAAATAAATAATAATCGTAGATAAGTGTAAATCAAAAGAAAAATATGTGGATAACTTCAACAACATGTTTTTACCTATCTTAGACAATGTTGATGGCTATAATGTTGATATTAAACATGAAGATTCTGTAAATCATAAGGGGCTTCAAATTGTAGATATTATTGTATGGCCTGTATTTCAAAGCATAGAATTTGATGATTTTTTATTTATTGATTTACTTGATGATGTATTATAAAAAGAGTATTTGAAGATTGAAGAACCTCCTTGCAGTATAATGTCGTCGCCTGTGGCGACGAAGCTAAAGGAGGCTAAACCTCTTGGAGGCTTTTACCTTCTGAATCTTTCACTTAATGTTTTATGTATGCATCACTATTTAAATGTTTCCACAATTTCTATTTTGTCTCTTTCAAAAACTTGTGGGATAAATAGTTTTTTCGATTAATCTATTCATTTAAAATTTTCAAAATAATTGGTTAATTAGCTTTAAATTATGAAAATAACTCCAAAGAAAAAGTTTTTAATAAAAAACTTGCAGATATTTAAATCACATAAGTTTTTGAAAGTGCCATTTTGAAAGGTACAAATAGTTTTAAATATGAACAGAAATAAAATTGTTATATTAAAGAAATTTTTATAAATCTTTATTTTGGTGATTTTAATTGAATATGAAAAATGAAAAAATTGTAATGCCTGGAGATAAATTAGGAATTATAGAACAGTATCTCCCAGGAGAAGGTACTTATGATGATGATGGTGACATTAAATCCACAGTACTTGGAAATGTTAAAATTAATCAAAAAAGAAAGGTTATTTCTGTTGTGTCAGATGCAAAACCTGCTCTTTTAAAAGTAGGAGATATCGTTTACGGTCAAATTACCGATATCAAGCCTCAAAGAGCAAATGTAACAATTGAATGTATGAAAGATAATGGACGACCATTAGCTCTGCCATATATGGGTGCAATCCATATTTCACAAGCAAAAAAAGACTACTTAGAAAAATTATCAGACGCTTTTAGAATTGGAGACATTATTCAAGCAAAAGTGATTAAAATAACTGGAGATAATGTTGATTTGGGAACTGTTGATGAGGACTGTGGAGTCTTAAAAGCAATGTGTACCCGTTGTAGAGATTACATGCACACTACACAAAAAGAAAGCGAACTTCAATGTAATACTTGTAACAAAAAAGAAAGACGTAAAGTTTCTAATAATTATGTTAATGATTAATTAAGGTTGATAAAATGGAAAATTTTGAAATTATTGAAGATAAAACTTTGGAACTCACTTTTGTTGTTTCTGATGAAAGTCATGGAGTTTACAATGCTTTAAGACATATTTTAATGCGAAACCCTGATGTAGAATATGCTGTTTACAACATTGATCATCCCCTTACCGGAAAGCCTGAAATGACTATTAAAACCAAAAGAGGAAAACGACCAAGAAACGTGTTGAAAAAAGCAGCTGAAGAACTCCAAAATGAAAGCTCTGAACTTAAAAAACTTTTTGATGAAGCTTTATAGCTTCAATAAGTTTATTTTTATGTGATTTAATGGCAGATTATAAAACTCCTTCATTAGCTACCGATATTTTTATTTATGATGATGATTTCAATTTTATATTGATTAAAAGAAAAAATGATCCTTTTAAAGATTATTGGGCGTTGCCTGGAGGATTTGTCGAATACGGTGAAAGTGTGGAAAGTGCGGCAATAAGAGAAGCGAAAGAAGAAACCAGCATTGATGTTGAAATCAAAGATTTAGTCAATGTTTATTCCGCACCAGATAGGGATCCGAGAAGACACACAGTAACTGTTGCATATACTGCTAAAGGTGATTTTAGAGCTCGTAAAGCAGCCAGTGATGCTAAAGATATTGGCATTTTTAATGCAGCAAAACTAGATGAAATCAACCTTGCTTTTGACCACGGCAAAATAATAAAAGAATGTTTAGTTAAATCTAAAAAAATAGATTTATAAAGTTATATTTAAATAAGTGATTAACTTAAATATAATGTATTAAAAGGGGGAGTTAATATGGAATTTTGTCCAAAATGTGGAGCGATGATGCTTCCTAACGATGGCATTTTAAAATGTAAAACATGTGGATATTCTAATGAATTAGAAAATAATGACATGTATGAAGTTTCTAAAGAAATTAATGCTGAAGACAATGTTAAAATACTTGGAAAGGATATTGATGTTGGCCCAATTACAAATGAAACTTGTCCGGAATGCGGAAATGACAAAGCTACTTATAAATTATTACAAACTCGCAGTGCAGATGAAGCTCCTACCCGTATCTTTACATGTACCAAATGTAAGCATACGTGGAGAGCATACGACTAAGAGGTTTGCTTATGAAAGATTCTAAAGAAAAAGAGCATAGAATTTCTAATCTCAAAGACATGATTAATAATGTCAAAGAAGAAGATGAAATCGATAATTATGGAGATATAGAAGAAGATAACGAGCTAATCGAATATCTCAATGAAGACTCAGACAGTGATTTTGAGAAATTAGAAATTGATGATGAATTCATTTACCATCCAGGCGATGAAAACGAAAGTGCTATTAATTTAGAAGAAAACCTAATTAATGAGGATTTTATTATACAACCCCCAAAAATTGAAGATAGCGATGAAGAAAACATTGCCGATGAATATAATGAAGATTTCGTTGGGGAAATAAGTGAAAACTTTGATAATGTCATGAATGCAAAAATTGGTGGAAAACCTATTTTAGCTATTGTAAGCGGTGCCATAGGTGTGATCTTAATCATCATATCAATATTTATTTTCCAATCCCGCAGCGAAAGAATTATCGACAATGTTGTTGCAGGAGAAACCAGCTTTGCTTTTATTATATTCCTTGCAATTGGAGCATTATTATTGATTTATAGCCTATACAAACTATTAGATTTTGGAAATCCATTGTCAAATATTACAAAGAGCATTGATTCAATTGAAAATGAAAAAAAAGACCCTCCTAAACCAAAAAATGAAGAACCATCCCCAAAAGTTATCCCAAAAAGCAAAATTCCATTAGATAAGGACTCCTACAAGGTGGGAGAATTTAATATGGATGATTTGAAATCTTCTCTTAAAAAACCTACTGATTCTACTAAAAAAGTTAAAGAAGTTGAAGAAAAATCAGAGGATATCGAAAATATTCCGCCGGCAAAAGAAAAATCACATGAAAAAAAAGATTTGACTGCTGAAGAAATTGAAGAAAAGGAATATGAACAAGCTAAACTTGATAGTGAATCCATTGATGATATTTTCGCTGAAGTAGAAGATATGGATGACTTAGAAATTATTTCTGTTGATTCAAAAGATAAGAAAACAAAAGAGAAATAATCTATTTAATTTTTATGGGCCTGTGGTCTAGTCAGGAATGACACAGGACTTCGGATCCTGAAATCGGGGGTTCAAATCCCTCCAGGTCCGCTTATTCTTTAATACGAACTACAGCTTCTTTGAAAAAGTCAGGCATTAATGATCTATACATCGGACTTTTAAATAACATGTTAATATCGCTATCTATAATGTAGGTGTAACATGAATCGTCCTCAGCCCTCATTCCACGACCGTATGCCTGCATTAATGTCATTACAGTTTTATAAGCATACCATTTTTTATCACGTTTCATCCTCATATTGACTTGTTTATCACCTAAGTATGGGAAAGGCATTTTATAAATAATCTGGAATCTGCATTTATCATAAGGCAAGTCAACACCCTCACTCATTGATGGTGAGACCAGCACTAAAGGATTTTCATCTTTCTCAAAGAAATTAAGTACCTGTTCCCTATTTTTTGAGGCATGTGATATCAATCTTGAGTTATATAAATTATTAAGAATATATTGTTGGCATTTATAACTGTGGGTGTGTATTAAACCTTTATCCCCCTCATGTTTTTTTAGGATTTCCTCCAAGATTGGAATTGTTTTTGGAGCTGTCTTTTTAATCCTATTTGCAGACATTTTACCTGCCAAATTAAGAATGATTGGCCTTTTTTCCTTTGTAAATGGACTATCGACTTTTATGTGATAAACTTCATTTGGATTTAAACCTAACCATTTAGAAAACATTTTATGGGACAAAATTGTTGCACTCATAAATATGACAACATCCCCATATTTAAGCAGGTTGTTTTTGGCATAGTGATGAACCCTTAATGGTTTAAATGACACACCAGTTTCATCAATATCAATGACCCAGTTCTTAGGTTCTTTTTCAAGATTGTTTTTGAGAGTTTTAAGTCTTCCAATTGTTGACTTGATCCTATCGGCCTTGTTCTTACTTACATCTTTTAAATCAATATCTTCATAAGCGTCTCTAATTGCATCAACTTCCATTGTCCAGTCTTCAAGCTCACCATCTTCCAAAATGGATCTGGACATTATTTTATTAATGTCTTTTTCAAGAGTCCTATTATACAAATTGACTTCCATTGTAGCCATTAATTTATTTTCAATATTATGAGCTTCGTCTAAAATCAATAATGAGCGAGTACCGAAGTGTTTTACATAATTCAACTCAACAATAGCATAATCATAGTTCATTAATGTTATTGGGGAGTTTATTGCATTAGCTTTCTGATTCCAATAGTGACAGTGATTATCCGATTGATAAAATATAGTTCCACCATGTGAATCTTCAAAAGCCAATTCTGCATCCAATGTTGGATTTTTAGCAACCCCATAGGGACAGAAAAATTTACTTGATGTAGGTGTTGTTTTACATGCCCCCATATCGCAAGTTGACTCCAAATTATCATGAAGACATGCAAAATTTCCTCTGCCCTTAACTAATGGAAAAGAAAACTCATTGGAATATTGGGTTTGCAATTGCTTAGTCATTGTCAATATATATGCTGACCCATACATTTTAGCAAGAGTTGTAGCTATTGCAGACTTGCCTGTACCAGTTCCTGCCTCTAGAATAATATATTTATATCCTCTTTTAATTGCATCATTGATGTCTTGAATAATGTCTAATTGCCCCATTCTCGGTTCTTTGAATGGGAAATTAACTATTATATCCTCATCGATATTAGGATAAATTTCCTTTAAATAAGCAGCCGTCCCTTCATCTTGCCTGTGATCCTCAGCTGAATAAACCTCAGGAATATCATCGTCTGAAATAGATGAACTTCTAGATTTTGAAAAGCTGAATAAGTTAGTAGGTTTCTTAGGTTTATCATTATTGTACTTTCCACAAGTACAATTGCTTTTTAGCATTCCACAATTTGGACAAAACATTGAATTTGACATTAAAAATATATTAGTTAGGTATACTATAAATAATTAGTAGACAATTATTTTACAAAATTATATTTAAGTGATTATATGGCAAAGAAAGGAAAGTTAATTGGAATTGGCGTAGGCCCTGGAGATACTGAATTATTAACATTGAAAGCTGCTAATATTTTAAAAACAGTCCCAGTAGTATTTTCACCAAAATCTGCAAAAGAAAAAGAGAGCATTGCATTATCTATTGTAAGGCCTATACTTAAAGAAAGAAAAGATTATAAAAGGTTAATGATTGTAGAGCCTATTTTTCCAATGATTGAAGATAAAAAAGAACTTGAAAAAATTTGGGACAGCGCATCTGAAATGATTGCACAATACTTAAACAGCGGGAGAGACGTTGCATTTATAACCCTTGGCGATACTTCAATATTCAGCACCTATTCTTATGTGCAAAAAAGATTAATTGATAGCTATGAAATTGAAACAGTACCTGGAATTACTTCATTTACGGCTTGTGCCGCTGCTAAAAATGAGGCTCTTGTTGAACAGAATGATATTTTAACTGTTGTTCCTAAAATAGATGATAGATTAGAAGAAGTTCTAGAATATAGTGATTCTATTGTGCTTATGAAGGCATCAAGAAACACTTCTAAATTAGAATCTGCAATTGAAGCCAAAAATAGGCCTAAAAAAATCTATTCTGTTCAAAATTGTACACGTGAAAACGAAAAGATAATTGAAGGATTTTTTAATGAAAAACCCTATTTGACAACCACAATAATTAAATTTGATGATTAATGAGATTTAACCTGTTGAGGTTCGATCTCAAATACGCATTTTTCATCACCCATAGTGTAACATTGAGTTTCGATTACGCTAACAGGCAATTTAAAGAATTTAGTGAATAAACCTTCAAAGATTCCAGTGTCTAAAAAGCATACCGGTTTTCCGGTTCTTGGCAATAACTTACATTCAAAACAATCATATGTTGTGATTTTAATTATCTGACCAACATCAAAGGTTAATCTGCCGAGTCCTTTTCTTTGCCAAAAATTAGCAATATTTTCCATGAAAATATATAAATCATCATCATATAACCTTCCAAAAATAGATTTGCCAATGCTATTTCCGGTTGATTGTAAAATAGGATCTATGTTTACCCCTTCTTGAATAAGCATTGCTTTTAATGTATGGAACAATAATGTTGAAAATTCCTCATCCCCTTCGATTATATTTTCTATTAAATAATCAGAACTAGTTTCTTCAATTTCTTTTGGTTCGGATATGTTTACAGAACCTAAATATTTGGAATTTATAAAAAATATCTTTTTTCTATTATCTATAGGATGAACTCTGTATGAAATAATCCCATTTTCTCTTAAGCTTTTTAAATGAACTGATACGGTGGATTTTGACTTGCCTGTATTTGTTACAATTTCCTCAAACTCCATTTCGCTATCTCTAAGCATTTCTAGAATTGTCAATTTTACTGGACTTTTTACAACATTAACACCGATGTTCTCATTCAAGTTTGAAAAAATCTGAATTGGTTTTTGTTCGCTCATAACTAATCCCCCACTGGATATAACAATATTTAATTTTATTGATTAATAAAATTATCTAAAAATCAAAAATTGCTAAAATATTCAATAATATTGAAAAAAAATTAAACATACAATAAGATAAATAATGTTAAAAATACGAACTGTTCGTTTAAAACATGTAAAATAGTTCGTATACTAAAATGTTTTCATCACCTACCATCAGCATATAATTTATAAGCAGTCAACACTGGAAACTATAACCTATATTGATTATAATCCTGTCCAGCCAAAAATTAAGTGAATAGTATCCTGGGATTATTACTGAGGTTCAAATGGAAATTAAGATGGCAAGATTCCTGTTCGTTTTCTAAATGGAATGTTTTTCACAGCCATAACAATTGATACAATACTCCAACAATAATTCACACTTATTGAAACAATTCGTATAAAACTAATAAAAAAGTTCCGATACTTATCGATTCGGACCACTAAAACTCTGATACAAACTTTATTTTTTACAAGTGATAAAATTTTTGGAAGGCATTTGTTGACACTATTATTTAATTTATATAAACAGGATAATAAAAAGGATAATAAAACCCTATTAGGCGTGAAACATTAATTTAATGCTTATTGAAGCATTTCTGATTTATACATTTGACTTTTTTTATAGACAATTTATGTTTTAATGTTTAGCAAAATTTCGAAAAATACAAGGATTATGGACACAATTTTTTCTCAAAAAAATGAACATTTTAACAATAAATACTAATAAAAATGTTTATATATCCAAATTAACAAACTATCAACTACCCTCCACCATTGAAGTCAATTTTACGAAGTGAAATCAACATTTCACGGAGAGACAACTTTTTTTGGTGAGGCCTGAAAATCAATATAGAGAGGTAAAATATCAAGAAAGTAATGAGAAAAATAGATTATAAAAAAGGATTATAAAAAAATAATTTTATTATGAATAACGAGCTTATAAATATTATTTTTTAATATAATCCTAAGGCCAGTCGAGAAAAATAGAAATAGTTAAACAGAGCCGACAAACTTTGTTAAAAATTAATATTTTCCAGACTTAACCTAATATCTAGTTTATTTTAAGGAATATATAAAGATTTTCAATTTAAATAAAGCAAAACTTATATTTGTTCCAAATATTGCGATTAAGAATGGAATATTGATTTTACCTACAAACTATTTTTATTTTCAAAGACTTCTGGCCACTTGAGTTTTAGACTGTTGATCACTAACTCCCCATGAGGGAAAACAGGAGACACCAAAAAATGTGTGAAGCAATAAAACCCCGGCCCAACGAAATAATAATTTTCAATAATTTCAGGGCACTTGAAGAAACTATCTCTGAAATTCAGGAATCGGAAAACATCCGAAATGAAAGAGAATTCTTCGAATCATACAGAATCAAGATAATAAGGCTTGATTAAACACGCAGACGAACTAAAAATTTAAGATAAAATCGGGAGTCTAAGAATAATGAAGGAACAAGAAATAAACGGAGAAGTCCATGTTTTAGTCCCAAAAAACATCTGGGCTAGAATATGGCTGGTATTTGATAGAATAGAACACTTGGGCGAATTCAAATGAATAGCTATTCACCTATTGCATTAAATGAGGTTGATAAATTATGACAACCTCAATTAATCAATTTGAAGATAATTTCCATGGCATTTTAACTCACAATGGCGAAATCAAAATTGCCAAAGGAGACGTTGAACAGGAAATCCTCTACATTGATGATGACGGTATCGTATTGGTCGATGGTGGAAAAAAAGCATACCAGACAATAATACATGACAAACTACTGTCATTAATTCAATATGCAACTGAAGGAGATATAGGTTTAATCAAATTCATAAGAGGAGAAGCTTTTATTGTCGGATTCAGGAAACACAAAAGGGATGAGAAATATGGAAAATGCAATTCTTGAAATGCAAAGGAATCTGGATGAAGAACATTTCATTGCATTCGTATCTGCAGATGAAAATCCGTATTGTGCGGTAATGAAATCAGACGAATTGAATTTCCCAGACAATAAAACAGTTGTTATTCACAGAAATGGTGGAATGACTACAATAATCAATTTGAATTTCATTATTGAGGTCTGCATAAGGAGGTTTGGTCAATATGCCTAAACCAGCAAGATTATATCCAAAAGAAGAACCGATGGATCCCAATCCATAAATGATTTTCATCGGAAGCATGATATTTGCTGTAGCCATCGGCTGGATTGGAATAGCAACAAGCACAGGAGGATTATAAACCAATCCTCCCAAAATTTTCAAGGTGATAAAAAATGGTAAAAGCAGAACTTATAGAAGAACCACAGGTTTCTCAGGAAACTGAATTAGTTAAAGTTGATAATGTCCCTGACGTGGATGTGGCCATGAACAATGGGACGCTTATCAAAAACTCTGTAAAGGGTTATTGAATGACACAGACTATCAGGAAATAATCGTTAAAGAAAAAGATGAAGAAGGTAACTACGTTAAAGTGAAAAGACACTTTAAGAAAAAGTCAGCATGGCAAAAGCTGTCAAGAGCATTCAATGTTGATACCGCAATTGTTGACCGTGATTTGGAAAGAACAAAAACCGGTAGAATTAAAGAAGCATACTACTGTGTGAGAGCAACATTGCCAAATGGCAGAAGTGTTGAATCAGATGCGCTATGCTCCCGTTCTGAAAAAGGTAAAGACAAAGTAAGTGATCACACTATCATGTCTACTGCAAAAACACGTGCAACAAATCGTGCAATAGCTGAACTGATTGGAGCAGGTGAAGTGTCAGCAGAAGAAATGTCAGCTGAAAGAACAGTTAACCAATCAAAATTTCTAAAAGAGGACAATATCTAATCCTCTTTAATATTTTTTAGGAGACAAATAAAATGAGTTTTGAAAATACTAAACAAACAATATTTACAGGTACAGAATTAGATTACGAAGAAATTGTAGAAATTCCGGAAGGATATGAAAAAGCAGAATTAAGAGACTTTGAAGACGGAACCCTCTTAAGAGGAAGACCTGAAATGTCTTCAGTAACATCATACACTTTCGATGATGACGGTGAAGAAAAAACCGTAAACAGATTCAAACTCTACATCTTCCAGGATGATGACCAATTATACATTGAAATCAATGTCAATCTCAAAAACGATGGGGACTTTCACAAAAACATCAGAAAAGGAAGTGTGCTCTTTGACTTCATCACTTCAATCCTTGAACTTGAAAATGCTGGAAGTGTTGGCGAATCCAATATCCTCATAAACGTCAATCTTGCAGAATACCGTGAATTCGTTAACGGCTTAGATGAAATGACAATTCAGGTCAAAGAGAAATCCGGAAGCTATGTCTATTACAGTTTCATTGTACGTGACGTCCAAGTAAAATAGATGGAGCAAGAACAAAATGAGTAATGTAGCTGAATTACCTACTGAAGATACAATAACTCTCATTATCAACAGAAAGAAAGTAGAGAGTGTTACATATGTATTTAAAAATAAAGACGGTAATAAAATTGGAGAATACTTAAACAAAACTCCAGCTACATTATCTTCTCAGAGTAATGTCGCAAGACAGTTCAAACAGATTGTAAATCCCAAAGGTGACATAAATCCGAAGATTGTCAACAACCAGTTCGCAGAGGTAAAACAACTCCTGCAGCTTCACTATGAAAATGAGCTATCCGTTATTGAACTGGAAATAGCTGACAGGAAACAAGCCGAGCAGGAAAAGGATAGTGTTAAATTAAAGGAAGCTATCACTAAACTTCAATCATTGACCCGACCTTTGATTTATATCGGAAGTATTGTTGAATGGTTTACAGCAGGCGAACGCAACAACATATTGTATGCATTTACCGTATATGCAGGACAGGTTGTACTGGGAAATCCGGTATCCGTAATATGTCTGGGTGAGGCAAGCAGCGGCAAGTCACATATTCAGGAAATTGCTTTAAGACTGATTCCTAAAAGGTTTGTTGTCAATGAGAAAAAGATTACTGAAGCAGCACTATTCAATCGTGCAAAAACAGACAAGTATTTCTATGACGGCAAAATCGTTAACTATGGGGATATGGGAGGAAACAATGACCATGACTTTATGGAAGAATCCAAAAACCTCATGAAGGAACTGCAGTCTGACGGTTTTCTAAACAAACCGTTAAATATTCCTGACGGTGAAGGTGGATGGGAAGTAAAGGATCTTGAACTTGTCGGCAGGCCATGTCTTACATACACTACAGTGCCTAACCATTATTTTGATGATCAGGAAATGAGCAGAAGCATTTTCATCACTCCAAGAATGGACAATCAGAATATCTTCAATAAAAGAAACAGCGCATTGGAATTCAAGCACGGTAAAAGCTATAAAATCCTAAAACATTATGAAAAGGAAGCTGAGCTGGTACCATATATGCTTTTGCACCTTAAGGAAGTATTTGAAAACATTGCAATAATAAATCCATATGTTTACTTTGTCATCAACTTCCTGAAGGACTCCGCTTTCTATAAAAGGGATTTTGACAAGTTCAACGGCATACTGAAAACAATAACGGCCCTGAATTACTATAACCATGAAGTCTATGAGGTTGACGGCAAGAAAGTAATTCTGACCAACATTGCAGATGTGCAGGAATTCATGAGCTTATTAAAACCATACAAGGAAAGCATATCTGCAAACCTGTCCCCTAAGGCAGTTGAGGTTTTAAACGACATCAGAAACAATATCGAAGACTGGCGAATGAAAAAGGACAGGGAAGTATTGGACATGGGAATTACAACCAACGAATACTTCTCACTTCAAAATCTTGGATTAAGTAAGGCATCAGTCAGGAAATACATGTATGAATTGGCAGACAAGGGTTTTATTCAAGTAACGACTCGTTCCGGCAGAGCTAATGTATATGACTTGGCCAAAAGTGAAGTCGCATCAATCAACTATGACTTAAAGCACATTGACAATTCAATATACGAGAATATCTGCTATGAGATTGGCGAATGGGTTATAGACATTATGAAAGAAGATAAATTTGTTGAGGGGTTAAGTATCATGAACTTTGACGGTGAAGTAAAAAAACCGACATGGATAAGTAAAAAACCATA
The DNA here is from genome assembly GCF_963082475.1 of Methanobrevibacter sp. V14. Lineage (NCBI taxonomy): Archaea > Methanobacteriati > Methanobacteriota > Methanobacteria > Methanobacteriales > Methanobacteriaceae > Methanobrevibacter > Methanobrevibacter sp. V14. The sequence continues at coordinate 231,654 of NZ_CAUJAM010000009.1, read as the reverse complement.
AAAACTAGGAAAACCATGAAAACTGAAAAACTGAAAAAACCTTGTAAACTTTAAAAAACTTTGGTGAAAGTTTTTATAAAAAACTGTTTACAATCCTTTTCAGATTAATTGGAGAATTTTTAGTTGGAATCGGTAATGGCTTTTCTGATGAAAACCAATGTATTTCAGGATAAGGAGGAGGTAACTTTAACAATACTTCCCCCATACTCTGGAAAAATAAGGTTTTTTAAAAAATCATAATATTGGAAAGTGATGATAGCTATTCTTTTCTGATTTAAAGGATTCTGGAAGCTATTTAAAAAAACCATCCCAAAATTTCTCAATAGTTTTTATGGTTTTTATAAATTTTTGATTTGTTATGAAATCTATAAAAGAACAGATAATGGAAGCCAAAAAGGAAAAACTGGAAAGGGAAGAAGAATTATGGTTTGTAGATTACTGCAACAACTGCAAAACAGGACTGGCTTCTAAGCATGATGTCCCTTGCCATCATCCATGGTACTGCTGGCATGAAGGTGAATCAGCTATTGTACAGGCCGAGATTGTAAGGATTGATGAGTATCGAAGACTGCATGGACATGTCACGTCACAGATGTATTGGGAATATAAAGAGCTTAGAAAAAGACAGCGTCAGTTAATATGGCGAGGCAGAAGACGATTGCTGAATGGATTTAAATAGCTATTCATGTGAATATCATTTATCCACTATACTAAAGAGTTATTTTAATGCTGGTGAAAAAAATATTTTAATTCGATTAAAATAACTATAATATATGACTACCATAAATCGTTTAAACGAACTATTAAAAGAAGGCAAAGAAATTCTTAAAACCAAATATGATCCAAATTTTGCAGAAGATGGAGTTATTGCTATTGGATTTAAAGAAACTGTCAATGACTTAAAATTTACAAAATGGCAATCAAAAACCATTGTTTTTTTAGAAAAAATATTAAAACCAGATGATTTTAGATTAATAAAATTTAAAGAGGAAGTTAAAACAAATTATTATACTGATGCAAAAATTGGTGTTGGGATATTAGAATCATTAGTCGAAGATATCGAAAGTAATGATTTTAGAGAAAATTCTTATGAAGATAACTACGATTTAGAACCATATTATTGCATTGAATCCATACTAAATAATTTTCATGAAGTTGTTAAAACACTTTCAAAGAGAAATAGAAATCGAGACCCACTAATAATTAATGACGAATATGATGTACAATACTTATTGCATTCATTATTATTTATTCACTTTAAAGATATTCGAGAAGAAGACCCTACTCCAAACAATGCGGGGAAATCCACAAAAGTTGATTTCTTAATAAAAGATTGTAATACAGTTATTGAAACTAAAATGATGAGAGAAACATTAGATGATGGAAAAGTTGGAAGTGAATTGATATTAGACATTCAAAGATACTCAAAACACCCTTCTTGTGACACATTATATTGTTTCATATATGATCCTAAAGGATATATTCGAAATTTTGAAGGTTTAAAAAATGATTTAGAGGATATTCCAAGCGAAATTGAAGTAAAAGTAATTATTTGTCCATGAAAAATGTTGATTAAAATTTTTAAAAAGAATTTAATTTACAATTTATAAAAAATGCACATAGGCTTGAATGCACCAGTTCACATTAACTCTTTGAGTTTGAGTTTTAGTTTTTCACAATCTTTTGTTAATGCCTACATAATCTTCATGAATATCTTCATTGTGAGTACTATCTTTCATTTCAAATTAGGAATATTAACTTCTTTTAATTTATTTAAATGAAAGAGAAAATTCAATTAAATCATTTAATTGATTATATTTACGAATATCAATAAGATATTTCTTATATCGTATTTGTAAATCAAATTCAGGCACAAAAACTAAATTTTCTTTAATTTTAATTAATAACAAAATAACTTCCGAAATTTGTTCTTTACTCAAGCTTTCATAGATTAATTTCAAATCATCTATTTCCACAAATATAAATTGTCTTGATAATAAAGATTCGAATTTTTTTAAAATAAATTTAAACATAATATCTTGAAAATGGACAGAATCATAATCCAATAAAAACAAAAACGATTGTAATTCTCGGATATTATTTAACTTCATGCAATTAAATGTTTCATAAAATAATGTGTCATTCTCGTTAATCATATTTACAAATTCAATTGGTACAATTTTCACATGTTCTGATCGAATATAATCTAAAACAATTTTCATTAAAAAATTTAAAGGAATCTTCATGATAATATCTAAATTTGATTTAAAATTTTCATCATCATAATTTTGTAAATAATGGTATGGATTAATAAAATAATAAAAAATAGCGTAAAGTTTTATTTCATCTTCACAACCAAATTGAATATATTTTTCATCAAACTTAAAATCTTCAATTATTCCACCGTGGATTAATGTTATAAATAAATAGTTTGTCTTATCTTTAAAAAATAAATCAAAAAAGAACTCTTTATCATCACGATAAATCCAGTTTAATAGTGAAAAAAGTGGTTTCATTGGATGAAGTTTATATGAATACCATTGATCAATAAATGTGAAGTAATTTCTATTAAATGATATTTCAGGTGATTTATATGTGATTGTTATGTGTCCTAAAAATATTTTATCAACCCTCCTTTTAATAAAGGATATGAATCCAATTTTTTAATATTCCATGATTTAATTTCAGTGAAATCAATTAAATTAAACAAACCTAAATAAAATATCAAAGTTACTTCTTGCTTTTTAAATTTAACTTCATTAATTAAAATATCAAATTCATCGAATGAACTTTTTAAATCATTTAAATTATATATGTCTTTTAAAGAGTCTTTATTTTTGATTTCAATACCTTCAGAGGCAATTTTATTAGCAATGATATTTAAATCATTTTTATCCATATTAATCACATATCTTGAAAATATTTTCTGAAACAATGTCTTCCATTAGAATCTTAAAAATATAATGGCAGCAATAAGGACTTAATTTGACAATATTTGAATAATTTTCCCCAAATGAGTTTATTGAAGTTCCAAGTTGAAATCCTTCTATTTTATTTTTAGAAACAAAAAATATGAACCTGTCATGAAAATGTTCTTGTGATTCTATGAAATTAACTTTTGAAAATCCAAAGTCTTTAAAAAAGCTAATTCAGAGCTATTTAACTGGTTTTTAAAAATTTCAAATGAACTAACATATTTTGAAAATACAATATGTTTTTCATAATCATTATTAATTAAAAACATTAAAAAATCTTTTATTACACTAAAATCATCATGTTTTTTATCAAAAAATAAGGATCAAAAATCCAAATTTCACCAGAATTTTTTAATATATCATCAAACAACTCATAAGCTTTTTCACGTTCATTTTTTCTTAAAAATGTACATTTATCCTCTTCAACATTAATAAAATTTGAATAGAAATTTTTTTCATCTGTTAAAAATGAAGAAATAAATTCTAATGGTTTTATTTCATTATTGGTAAAAGATTCGTAATTTGAAGGACTTAAAGAAAATTGTTTTTTTGATTTATTTAAATTAACTTTATAATTTTCAGTATTCATATTAATTTTCAAATCAATATTTCTAGTTAAATTATGATGAATTTTATAAAGTAATTCATCCCCGTCATAGATTTCTATTTCGCAATTGTTCCAATCATATTTAGAAAATATTTTTTGACCATCAGCTATATCTTCAATAATGTGAGACTCCAATATAACCTCATTAACTTTAAATTTAACATAAACATTGCCTTTAACATCGTTGCCAGTGATTTTAACATATGGGGGATTATCTAAATAGTATTCAGTTTTAATTTTAATTGGTGAGAAAAATAATACATTTCCAAAGGAATATTTTGTAAAATTATAATTAGCATATTCCTTAATTAAATTAGATAATATATTATATTCTTTTAAAGGCAATATTGGTGAATTATCTTCAAAAGGATTCACATGATTTAAATTGACAAATTCTTTGTAAAATGTACTATAATCTTTATATGGGTTTTTTTCATTATTACAATCAAGAAATCCTTCAATAAACAAATCATAATCATTATCATCTAAATTAAATTCATCTACATAATATTCATTGAATGAAATAATATGTTCATTTATATTAATTGTATCATCAATGTTTCTAATTTTAATGCATTCATCCATATTTTCATGGACAATAGTTAAAAATATTTTATCATCATAATAAAATTCTTGTATAATCATATTGGTGTCCTTTAATCTTAATATAACATTTTAAAATTCTATTTTATTATTAATTATAATTATAGTAAATCTCCGTGTTTTGTTTGAGCAAAGATATATTCAAATATTAACTATCAATACAAATTATAGACTACAAATCATATAAAATGTTTTATTTAAAATTAAATATTCTGACTTGAATAATACATTCTAAAGAACTATTACAATTAACTCTTCATAATAAATTCCTCTAATCCACATCTAGTAATAATTCGTTTTTTAAGTAGAATACCACTTATCCACATTAACTCTTTGAGTTTGAACTTCAGAAACTATTTTTTCATATCCTCCTGTGAATGCAACTACACAGTCATCATGAATAGCTTCATTAGGATATGCAGTTATTTTTTCCAGAAATTCCATCGCCCATTTTTTGGTGAACCCGGTCGAATCCTTTCCAACAAGGAAAATTCCCTTCTTTTGAATATCGGCTGAAACTCTTCTTGCACGGTCAACTTTGTTTTCTCTTGAGTTACCTGTTCCCGTAGTGAATCCTCTTCGGTTCAGTTCATCTATAATTAATAATCCGAAGTTTTTACCGGTGCTTCCGTCAAGTTCAATGTATTGTACATCTGACTTGTCACGTGCTGCAGTATTTAATATTTCATTGATCAGGTTTCTGGATTCCAATTGAAATTCATATGAATCCAGAATATAAATATTTCCGGACAGATCTTTAGCAAGCATAACGCCGGCTGTAAAATCCGGATCACTTCCTTTCAACTTATCATCATTCAATACTTCAGTAGCTGCAAGATCCCAATATCTGATAACTTTAACGATTGGTATTTTCATGTATTCATCATGAGAAATCAAATGGAAGTCTGATTCATCGAATAGCTGACCTTTAACTGATGCATACCAGTTACCGTTCATTAACTGCTCACGTGTTACTCTATCCAATCCCATCAGGTATTCTTCATAATCTTTCCTGTCCAAGTAAACATTATCCAAATAGCTTGAGCTAATGAATCTGATTTGTGATTTGTCCTGAATATCTGTATCTATTTTTTCTATGAATCTTTCACGAACCCATTTGTTTCCACGTTTACCGGGATTACTGGAGCACATTAGTTGTGTAGGAAGTTTGTTATCTTTTGTTTTCCTAACTCTGGATCTCATGTAAATGTATTTGAATTTTTCAAGTTGTGTCAGCTCATCAATTCCTATGAACTGGTATTCGGAACCCTGATATGTATCGAGGTCATTGATGTTTCTCAAATATCCAAAGGTTAGTGAATTTCCATTGGGAAATGTCCATGAATGTTCTGTTCCATCCCACTTTGGTTTGATGCTTGCATTATTTTGAACTTCCTTTCGATTTAACCACTGGCTTGCTTTATGAATTAAAGCTCCTTTACGCTTCAAGTCAGATAAAGTACGTCTCAGGATGAGGGCATGATATTCATTAACATCATCCTGAACATAAAACAATGCTCTCATCAACAGACTTGTTGATTTGGAACCGCCTGCAGCACCGCCGATAAGGACTTCCTTTTCTCTAGCCAGTATCATTTCGGCCTGCTTTGGAAATGGATTGAATGGAATATATGGATTCTCATATACGCATTTTTGAAGAATAGCTTTATCTATAGCATCCAGATAGAATTCACCTTTTTCATCATACATTGTTATCATCTATTTGCTTTGCGAGGATTTCTATTTCATTCATGATGTCCTTTTGTGAGATTTCGATTTTCTTATCTTCCAGTTCAAGAACTCTGTTTTTGAACAGTCTGTCCATTTCATCTTTGAATAATCTGTTTTTAGCTTCAAATGCTTTAACGGATAATTCCAGATATCTGATTTTCAGTTCTGTAATGTCGATTAAATATCTGGCAAGACTTTTTTCATTGGCATTGTATCTCACTTCCTGGTCCAGCTTTTCAAAGTCAATTTCAAGGCCAACCGCATTTTTTGTTATCTTATCTAAGTTTTCCAAACCTGTTTTAATGTCGGTGACCTGCTGCTGGAGAATGGAATCAATAGCTAAATCTATATTGTCCTCGTGAACGTTATTGTCGGTTATCTGTTTTTGTGTAATTGCCCTGTTTGTTAATGCATCCTTTTGTCTGGCTCTTGGGTCTTTGTCATTGTCTGTTAGATGATATTTCTTTTTGAATCTTGAGAATGTTGCTCTGCTTACTTCAAGTTTGTGTTCCTCATCCAGCCATCTTCTGACGCTTTCGTCTGTTGCTCCTGAAGTTTTCATTACCTGTATTTCATCCAGAAGTGTTTCAAGGAAATCTCCTTTTGTCAGTTTCAGTCCTGCTTTGAATTCCTTAAATGTTGTGAGTGAAACTTCACGACCGTATTTTGTTTTTATGAGTTCTATGATTTCCTTGTTGCTCATTGCCTTCTTGCAGCAGTTGATGATTTCCTGTTCGTGTTGTTCTAAAAAATAATGGATATCTGAATTTACTCGACTCATAGTGATGGTTCCCCTATAAATCCCTTAATTCTCTTTCAAGTTCCTGTTTTCTCTCTTCAATTAACTTGTATTCCCTTTGTTTCATAATCCTTTCATAATTGGGATTGTTGTGTATTAGTGTTATGGTTTCCTGTGCATCTCCGATAGCTATTAGCATAGCTCCAAGTTCGTATGCATCCTTGTGTGTAAAACTAGATTCTTCTACTATTTTTTTGAGTGTAATTTCAACTCTTGCACTGATGTTGGTTTTTTCCGGTAACATAATAAATAATTATATTATGTATTATATATAAAATTTTATTATAAAAAAAATATAAAAGTAATAATAAATATTACTTTCACTTATGAAAAATAGTTTCTTTTGAAGAGTTATATACATGAGATATATTTTTTGAAGTTATTCTCCGTCATCCATTTCGTCAAGTTCCTTTTGGAGGTCGTGGATTTGCATTTCCTTGTAGAATCTTTCGAACTTTCCCACTTCAATGAGATAAGCTGAAACTTCAAGAGCATCCCTATAGGTATAATTGGACTCTTTGATAATTTGCTTTTTGTCTTCATCCATGTAGGATGAGGTATTATTTATATTGGCCATACTTATTACAACCTGTATATAATAATTAATATAATATTTTATTATTTCAATTATATAAAATTATCATATCAAGTTTGATTTTTTCTGGATTTAAACATCAAGTTTGTGCAAGATAAATTAATATAAATAATAGTTACTTTTTAGATTTATTCATTGAAAAGTTCACATAAACGAAAGGACTTTTGAAACATCAAATATAGTCCTATTCAGATATTGAAACTATTTGAAAATAATTTTTAATGAATAATAATCAGACATAGGGTTAATAATTACATATTCACAAATTTTAATAATATTATAATAACATATTATAAATTAATTATCTGAGGAAAAAATTATGCCAACAAAAACTTACATTGAATCTTCATTAAGATCAATTAATGATTCTGATTTTCAAAATTTGATTATACGTTTCTTAATGTTCAGAGGATATGAATTTGTTTCCGCTCCTGGAGCAATGGATTCTAAAAATAAAACAACAAAAGGTACGCCTGATGCATTATTTCATGGATTAAATAGAAACAAATATGTTTTATGTGAAATAACTACACAAAATAAAAAGGATAATAAAAATAAATTCATGAAGAAACTTAAAGAAGATATTGATCATTGTTTTGATTATGAAAAAACAAACATTGAAAATTCTAAAGTTGATGAAGTTATTTTAGCTTGCAATAGTAAAGTAGATGCAAAAGAATATGGGGAACTAAGAAAGTATATTGCCCAAAAATACAAAAACGACAATTTGAGAATATATTCAATTCAAAATTTAGCAGAAGAGTTGATTAGTTTTCCAGACATTGATGAATTTTTCCCGAATATATCTTTTTTAGATGGAATTTCAACATTAGAAGGATTCATTGAAAATAGTAAAAGAGGCATACGTCCTGATTTAAAAAATAATTATTTAAAACAATCTGATACATTCGATACTATTTTATCAACTCTTGAAAAAGAAAGTATTCTTTTAATTTATGGAAATCAAGGAATTGGTAAAACACGATTAGCTATAGAACTTGCTAAAGAATTTAATAATCAAAATTACACCACTTTAGTTGTAAATTATTATGATAATAATTTAAAAGATAATCTTTATAAAATCCTTCAAAAAAATAATAAATATTTAATAATTTTTGATAATTATATCCAATATGACAGTATTGATTATTTGATTAAAAGAATTCCACAAATATTCAATAAATCAGAATTTAAATTTATTTTTACATTAAGACAACCTTATTTAATTGATTTAGAAAAACAACTATCTGATTTTAATACAAAGAAAATACAACTCAGTGAAGTTTCACGTGAATTTATGGAAACCTTCATAAATGAACTTTTAAAAGAATATGGATTTAATATTAAAAAGAGTTACATTGATAAAATTATTGATTTATCTAAAAATAATATTGGATTTGCATTAATGATTTTACTTCCATTATTTGAGCATGATGACTATTCTTATCTTATAAATCCTGAAAAAGCTTATGAAAATTATTTCAAAAATTATAAATCTTTTGAAGCAGTTTTATCAAATGAAGCTTCTTTGAAAGTTTTAGGTTGTGTGTCATTTTTTGATAAAATTGATTTAAACAATGAAAATTTAGTTTCGACAATTTATGATATTTTCAAAATTGATTTTAATGAAAATGAAGATATTATTCTGAAGTTAACAAAAAATGAATTACTAAGTAAGAAAGGAAATATCCTTGAATTTTCAGATTCAATTCTATCAACATACATATTTTATCATACCTTTATTTCACAAAATATTTTAAGTTTTGAAGACCTTATATTAAATTTCATCGATAACTACAGTACTGTAATCAATAATAAAGTTTACGAAGTTATAATTGCTTTTGGATTTGAAGATTTTAAAAATAAAAAGTTTCAGACACTTCTTAAAATTGAATCGCAACTTAAAAATGAAAGATTGATCTCATTTTATAATATTTTTCACATTTATTTTGAAATACAAATATTAAATTTTGTTAATGAATGGATTGATAGTGAATCAGATGAATATTTTGATGTGAATAAATTTGAAATCCCTGATATGCATAACTACCATAGCTATAACAGAATAATTAAATTATTAGCTCATTTATTGTATTCTCAATATGATGCCCTTGCATTAAAACTTTTTGTTGAAATAATCTATAAAAACCATCTTTAACTAAAGAAGTGTTCTACCATTTAAAAGAAACTTATTCCTACAGTATCAATTCATTGCAAAATAAATACCTCTATCAAAATAAATTAATGGATTTTATTGAAATAGAATTGGAAAATCCAGATAAAGAACTTATTAAAAAAACAATATTCGTTTTTTTATTAAATGAAAATAGAATGTTTGATTGGCACCATAGTGAACTTCAACAAACATCAAATCATAAAGTAAATATTTATAGGATTAAATTACCTAATACAACAGAATTATCTGAATTTAGATTAAGACTTTTAAATTATCTTTTAAAAATTTATGATGATTATAAAATGAGCGTTGAAAAAAATTTAAATAGTTACATAAGACTAATGAGTGTCGAATATTCAAATTTAATTTTTAATGAAGAACATATCTTAAAAAGTTTTTTAATAAAATGGACTTTAAAAGATACTATCCTAATAAATTATCCTATACTTATTATAATAAATTAACAGGAATATATTATGATAAATTTAAAATGTATACTCCTTATTTCCCTAATTTTTATGATTATGTCAATGTTGAATCTATTGATAAAATTAATACACTATCCAAAATTTTTAATGATTATGATGATTTTAATCCAGATGAAAAAATAAAAAAATTGAAAATTATTTAATGGAAAATCAGAACTATATTGAGTTTTTTGATTTATTAAAAGAAGTTAAAGAATCTGGTGATTGGTATTTTAATGTAGATTATCTATTTGCTGCATTAATCAGATTTGATGAAAATTTATTTATTGAAGCTTTTGAATATTATTGTTGGAATAATTATACTTTATTTAAATCAAAGGGATTTATAAATGAATTATTTGAATATTCAAATTTAAATGCCATAGAAATTTATGAATTGTTAAATAAAAATAGTTATGATGATTTAGAAAACTGTAATGATGTATTTTTAAAGTTATTCCTAAAAATCAAATTGATGAATTTATATTTTATAAATTAATAATCCATATTAAAACCTCAAACAATTTTATTTTCCTCCCTGAAAAGTATATTAACTATGAATCCACTTTTATCAGATTAAAAAATAAACTAACTACTGAAACCAGCAATATTGTCCAATTTTTAACAGAAATAATAGTTAATAAAGATTATAATTCTCCATTTGTTTTTTCACATTCTTTTTGTAAGAAGTATCAACATTATTTTGAAGATAATTTTGAACTATTAAAAAATGCTTACTTTACTAAAATATCATTGGAAATGGATTTGGATCATAATTTTGAAGAATTGAAAGTTTTATGTGAATTAGATAAAAATGTTTTAAAAGAGTATTTTGAATGGAGATTTGAACACAACGATGAATTTTACAAAGATGATTCACAAATGAATTTTATTTGGAATTTAAATTATAACTTTGAAGAATTATCTTCATTAATAGAATATATAATTGAAAATTCTAAAGATTTTGATTGTCAAGGAGTTTCATTATTGTTCACTGGAAAAACTCTAAAAGAAAAAGAATTTATAAAGGAATTCATTGAGAAAAATCATCAAAATAAAAAATCTATAGAAGTGCTTTTACTAATATTAAGAAATATTATTCTCATGAAGAATATTTAGAGTTTTTAGAAATATTTTTAAGATTGAATAAAGATTTTGAAATATTTAAAAGTATAATACATCCTGATTTTTATATGAGAAATCTTTTTTCAGAAGAAGGAGATATAAAACTTAGGCTAGATTTTTATAATAAAATCAAAGACAAATTGTTTGATTTAAATTCATTAGACCATATAAAACATATGAAATTAATAGAAAATGAAATAAATGATGTTGAACAAGAATTAAAGAAATTTTATAAATATTGGCCTGATAGTAAAATTTAATAACTTTAATAATGATTGATAGATTTTCGATTTATCAATGAATAATATTAAAAAAGAAAAAAGAGTTAATATTAACGTTAACTGCTATACAAATCTGTGAATATCCATGAGGGGTCATAAGCTATGAGGTAACCGTCTTCACACCAGATTGCTCTGACATTTCCTGAAGTTGTATCTGCTACTGCTGCAGGATCTCTGTTAATCCAGTTTCCTCCAGTATGTTTTTTATGTCTCAATCTCAGACGAATATGGCCTGTTCCGGATACTCTGCATTTAACATGGACAAACTGAACATCATAACCTAAAGATTTAGCTATTCTGTAATACACTTGTCCCCAGTCTACACAATTGGAACCTTTTCCCATTTTAGCATCATTGATTGTCTTCTTGTCTGTTTTTTGAGAATCAAAGTATTTGCTGTACAATTTCTTCTTTGCTATAATAGCTAAAGCTTCATCAATAGTGTTTCCTTTGTAGTTGAATGTCTTGATAAATAGTTTCATTGTTGAGTCACTATAATCCGGAAGCTTTGACATTCTGTAAACGATTGCAGGAAGCCTTCCGTTTGCCCTGATGAATGCTTCAGTTCTTATGGCCATGTCCACATATTCTGCCTTGTCGATTTTGGCCCCGTTCTTTAACATTACATAGTTTGGAAGAAAATCCAAAGAGCTGTTATCCTTTATCACAGCCATTGTATACATTGCAACCAGCTTGTCTGAACCTAATTTCTTGGTTTTCTTTTCAACATCACTGCAGCTGCCTTTCAATGTCAATATCTGGTAATAGTCACGCTTCTTATACTTCTTTTTGTTCTGGATTAACCAGAATGCTATTGAGTTCATTGCCTGACAAAAACTTGTCCAGCTAATATTATCTTCTGTCATATATTATAATTTGTATTATCCTATTTATTATATTTTTTATATATTTTAGATAATAAAAATAATATTCCTAATTATCATGATGAAATTTTAAATTTTGAAAAAATTGCAAAAGAACATACTGAATATATGAGAAATAGTATTAATCTTATTGCTTCTGAAAACGTTACAAGTGTAGAAGTAACTGAAGCTTTAGCAACAGATTTTGCTCACAGATATGCTGAAGGACAAGCATTTGAAAGATTCTACGAAGGATGTCAATACATTGACATTATTGAAGACAAAACCAAAAAACTTTCATGCAAAGTATATGACTGTGATTATGCTAATGTGCAACCTGTTTCAGGAGTAACTGCAAATCTTGCAGCATTCTTTGGATTTGCAAAACCCGGTGAAAAAGTAATGGCTCTTGAAGTGCCATCTGGAGGGCATATTTCTCATGCAGATGTAAGTGCAGCAGGAATTCGTGGATTAAAAACAGTATTCCATCCGCTGGATCAAAATGTAATGAACATCGATATTGATGCAATGAATAAAAAAATCATTAAGGAAAAACCAAAAATTGTTTTATTCGGAGGAAGTTTATTCTTATTCCCGCACCCAATCAAAGAAGCTCGTGAAGCTGCTGATGAAGTGGGAGCTAAAATCATGTATGATGGAGCTCATGTTTTAGGTCTTATTGCTGGAGGACAATTCCAACAACCTTTAAAAGAAGGGGCCGATTTGATGATGGGAAGTACCCACAAGACATTCCCTGGTCCGCAAGGTGGAATCATTCTCTCTCATAAGGAAAATGAAGAAATCATTGATAATGCAGTATTTCCAGGGGTTGTAAGCAATCACCACTTACATCATTTACTTGGTTTGGGTATTGCAACTGCTGAAATGTTGGAATTTGGAGAAGCTTACGCTAAACAAACTATTAAAAATGCACAAGCTCTTGGTCAGGCAATGTATGAGTTGGGATTTGATGTATTATGTGAAGATTTAGGATTCACCCAATCCCACCAAATTGCAGTAGATTTAAGCTCAATTAGGCCGGCATCTGATATTGCAAAAGAATTAGCTGACAATAATGTTGTATTAAATAAAAACCTCTTGCCTGGTGATGACAGGGACAATTCAGATAATCCCTCTGGTATTAGAATAGGTACTCAGGAAATTACTAGAAGGGGGCTTAAAGAAAAAGAAATGGAAGAGGTTGCTCAATTTATTAAACGTGTGGCGGTTGATAAGGAGGATATTGCTTCTGAAGTAGCTGAATTTATGAACCAATATACTGTTTTGGATTATGCATTCTCTAACCGTGATGCTTACCAATATCATAAACTAGATTAAAATGAGAATTGCCTTTGCATTTACTGGAGCTGGTCATTTACTTAGAGAATCAGTGCAAACTGCTGTAAAGTTATCTGAAGAGCATGAAGTATCAGTGTTTCTATCGGGAGCAGCAGAAGAAGTTCTTAAAATGTATGGACTTTATGAAAGTGTTGTCAGTATAACTGGTGGCAAATATCGTGAATTGGCCACTGATTCTAATCAAAAATCCTCATATCCAATAACCGGTCGCCTATCTTTAGGCAAATATGATTTGTTAATAGTAACGCCAGCTACAGCGAACACTGTTTCAAAAATCGTTTATGGAATAGCAGATACGCTAGTTACAAATGCAGTAGCTCAGGCGGGTAAAGGTGCCGTTCCAGTATATATGGTGCCGGTAGATATTCATTCAGGTCCAATTGATACTGTTCTTCCTTCAAAAATGGAATTATCTAAATGTCAAAATTGCGATGAATGTGTTGCAGCATTAGTCTGTGAACAGGGTGCCATTATTCCTCGATCTGAAATTGATTTAACAAAATGTATTGGTTGTGGTTTGTGCAGGAATTCTTGCCCCTATGATGCAATTTCAGAAGGTAAAATCATTACAATCTATATGAGGGAAATTGATATTGAAAATACTCGTAAATTAACAGGTATTGATAATATTCAAGTCTTTAAAAATCAAATGAAATCTTGGAAAAAATTTAATTTTTCCATCTTTTTTGTTTAATTTTGTATCTGCTTTGTATTTTTTCTTTAAAACACTAAATGACTGTTCATCTTTATAATTTTATAATACGTCCTGATTTTGATGTTTTTTTAACTTTTGGATAAAAATATATTCAAAATTAGTCTGGAAGGTTTATGGAAGATGAAAAAAAGTTAGATTATTTAATAAATGTTTTAAAATTAACTCCAAAATTAGTTAATAATATAATTAAAAATAATCAAACATTAAATAAAAAACTGGGGTGATTATTCAAACAACACTTGATATGAAAAATAGTAATTGAAAAAGATATGGATTTAGTTTCATCTTTTACAACTTCAACAAAACAATCTTGTCATGAAAGAAAAAACTAAGTGATTTTAGTATATTCTTGCAAAGACAAAAATGTCGATTTTTTAATTAACACGGTTATGTGGGATATTATTCCTGTTGAGGTTAGCATTGCCTGGTGAAATAAAAGACAAATTTCAGATGCAATTAGATATTATAATTAGATTATGTTCTGTTATTTCTAACACTACAAATAGAGTTAAGAGGATAATATAATATTCTTGCCTTTAAAACCATAATTGATGTAGTTAGATAAAATTTAGGCAATCTCCTATTTTTAATTTTAACTTATTTTTTTTAGTTTCTAGAATATATTTTGCCCGTTTTTTCGGTTTGTAAATCTTCCAGGGGGCTAATGTCACTTTATCAAAAATAATTTTATTTTCATCAATAAAATAAACATCAATTTCAAATTTCATAAAAAAGGTATGGATTGTGGAGCCAACTAAATCGGTGAACACTAAGCAATCATCAAAGTCTTTTTTACCCATCAATCCTTTAAAACGTTTTAAAAAAGTATTTGCAATTATAATTTTCATAAAATAATTATAATTCCCCTGATATTTAAGCTTTTAACAGTTTAAAAGCAATATTAAGATTAAATAAAACTTTTATATCTG
The DNA here is from genome assembly GCF_963082475.1 of Methanobrevibacter sp. V14. NCBI lineage: Archaea > Methanobacteriati > Methanobacteriota > Methanobacteria > Methanobacteriales > Methanobacteriaceae > Methanobrevibacter > Methanobrevibacter sp. V14. The sequence continues at coordinate 216,429 of NZ_CAUJAM010000009.1, read as the reverse complement.
ATTTCACCATTAAGCAGGTCTTCCATCGCTATTTTGAAATCTTCCTTTCCAAAAGCCCCTGGAATACTTAGTTGTTCTTCGTTAATCATAATCAAATAAAACGGAATTGAGTAAAGGCCATTAAATCTAGCATCTTCTTCATCAATGTTTACTTCAACATCATATGAATTATTCAAAAGCATAGTTTTCACTTCATCTTCGCTAAAACCAACTTCACAAGCAATTTCACTCAGCACGTCTATATCTGCAATAATCCTATTATTTGTGAAATTAGCTTCATAGATTTTGAAAACAAGATCCTGTGTAACTTCAGGGTTTTTCTTTTGTGCAAATTTAACTAATCTGTGAGCAGACCTTGAATTACTAAGTTTTGCATCTTTATAATTGATATTCAGTCCCTCTTCACATGCAATTTCTTCAATTTCACTTATTTCAGCTTCAGCATCTTCTGGTGTGAGGCCATACTTAATCGCATGTTTGGTAACTGTTGGAATTGTGGGGGTATTTTCAAGCATCGGTTCAAGTTCGAATGCCTTCATTTCCCATTCAAAGTCTAAATTTAACTCTTCAGCTGCTTGTTTCACACGGTTCAATCCGATATAGGAGTTGGGGCAGTTAAAGTCACTCCAATATGCTATTTTCATTTTTATCCTCTTTTTTGGATTTATCTTTCTTTTTGGATAATTTGTAAATTTTTCTTATATTGTCGATTGATCTGATAATTCCGTTATATCTTCTAGAAAATCCCATATGTACTAGTTTATTTTTTTATTATATTAATTTAATGCAAATCCATTCAGTGCTTTTGTATAATTATCCAATAGCATTATCTTGAAACTGCTAAAACAAGTTCGCATTTTTCCATTTTAATTGAACTATAAAGCATTATATTTTTTAGAATTTTTTCAAAATTGCCATAACCTTTATTTATTATCTAAAACAAAAAGATACATATTATAAATTAATTTTTATTTAAAAATTGGTTTTATTTTTATTTATAACCTATACTGATGTAAATTTATAAGAGGAGTTTATAATGCCAATAAAAGAGGCAGATAAATCATATGATCATGATAAGATAGAAAAAAAGGTTCAAAAATTCTGGAAAGAAGAAGAAACTTTTACAAAAGTAAACGAACTTAGGGAAAAAGGTCCAAGATATTCATTTTTAGACGGTCCTCCATACTGTAGTGGTAAAATTCACTTAGGAACAGCCTGGAATAAAATCATTAAAGATTCATACTTAAGATACAAATCTATGAATGGATTTAACTTAAGAAGACAAGCCGGATGGGATATGCACGGACTTCCGATTGAAAATAAAGTGGAACATTTGATGAACATCCAGTCCAAGCAGGAAATTGAAGAAATTGGAATTGACAAGTTCGTTGATAAATGCAGAGAATTCGCCATTGAAAATAAGATAGCCATGGAAAAGGAATTTGACCAGTTGGGAGTTTGGATGGACTGGAACAACCCCTACATGACATTAGATCCAAAATACATGGAATCTTCATGGTGGATGCTTAAAAGAGCCAATGAACAGGATTTGCTTGTAAACAACCAGAGAGTTATCAGCTGGTGTCCTCATTGCGGAACCGCGCTTGCAGCTGCCGAAATTGAATATGAAGAAAAGGTTGACCCATCTATTTATATTAAATTCCATGTATCAGGTGAAGAAAATACTTATTTCTTGGTTTGGACAACCACTCCATGGACATTGCCTGCAAACCTTGCAATTTGTGCAAATCCGGAATTTGATTATGTTTATGTCTTAAAAGACGGTGAAACTTATATTTTGGCTGAAAACTTAATGGAAGACATATTAGGTAAACAAGTTAAAATCCACAGAACCAAAATCCCTGCTGAAAATGATGATGAAGACCAAATCATTGAGGAAAAAGAGGTAATGTATGAAATCGTCAAAACAGTTAAGGGCGAAGATTTACTTGGAATGGGTTATGATTATATTTTAGCTGACGAAGTTCCAAAACAAATGGAATTTGACTCAGAAATTGAAAAGGTTCACACAATTTTGCCGGGAGACCATGTAGAACTTGGTGAAGGTACAGGATTGGTACACACAGCACCGGGACACGGTCCGGACGATTTTGAAATAGGTAAGGCTAACGGATTGCCAATTTTCTGTCCTGTTGGAGAGGATGGATGCTTTAACAGTGAAGCTGGAAAATACGCTTGTAAATTTACTAAAGATGAAAATAATCAAATAATTAAGGATTTGGAAGATAAAAACTTGATGTATCGCTGTGAAAGCATTGAACATAGATACGGAGTATGTTGGAGATGTAAGTCTCCTATTATTTACCGTGCAACAAAACAGTGGTTCTTAAAGGTAACTGACATTAAGCAAAAAATGTTGGATGAAATTGAAAAGGTGGAATGGGTGCCTAAATGGGCTGGAGAGGGCAGATTCCATGATTGGGTAGATAACGCTCGTGACTGGACAATTTCAAGACAAAGATACTGGGGTATTCCAATACCAATTTGGGAATGTCCTGAGTGTGGTGAGTTAAAGGTAATTGGTTCTCTAGATGAATTGAAGAAGGAATCATTAACTGAAATTAATGTTTCAGATGCTGAACTTATCCACAGGCCATATGTAGATGAAGTTGAAGTAAAATGTGATTGCTGCAACCATCCAATTAAAAGGATTCCTGATGTATTGGATGTATGGATTGATTCTGGAGTAGCTGGTTGGGCTTCATTATACTATCCAAAGGAAAATGACAAATTTAAGGTTTGGTTCCCATATGACTTCATTACTGAAGGTCACGACCAAACTAGAGGATGGTTCTACTCGCAACTTGGTACAGGAGTAATTTCAATGGGTCAAAGTCCATATAAAAAAGTATTGATGCATGGATTTGTGTTGGATGAACATGGAAATAAAATGTCTAAATCATTAGGCAATGTGGTGTCTCCAGAAGAAGTCATTGAAAAGTATGGGGCGGATGTTTTAAGATTCTACTTATTGTGGACCTCAAAACCATGGGATGATTTGAAATTCGTATGGGAGGAACTTTTAAACATTAACAAAATGTTCAACATCTTATGGAACGTTTATGTCTTTTCAACCACTTACATGTCTCTTGATAACTTTAATCCAATTGGTTTGGGAGAGGACGATATGATTTTAAGGGCTGAAGATAAATGGATTATCTCAAAGGCCAACAGTTTAATTAAAGAAGTTGGCGAAGATTTGGAAGACCTATTCTTCCACAAAGCAACAAGAAAAATCAACAATTTCATTCTGGAAGATTTAAGCCGCTGGTATGTAAGGCTTATTCGTGGTAGGACCTGGGTTGAAAGTGATAATCCAGATAAATTGGGGGCATATTACAGCTTATACACTGCTCTTGTTAAGTTAATTGAGGTATTATGTCCAATAGCTCCTCATGTGTCAGAAGAAATCTATGAAAATCTTGTCACTTCCCTAAATCCTGAAGCTCCAGAAAGTATTCACATGCTTGACTGGGAATATGATGGGGATGCGATAGATAAGGAACTGGAAGCTAAAATGGATGTTGCCCGTGAAGTAATTGAAGCATCAATTAAAGCAAGAGACATGGCGCAATACAAACTTAGATGGCCAGTATCTGACATTACTGTAGTGTCACAAGATGAAAATGTCTTAAATGCCGTTGAAGAGTTAGAAGATATTATTAAAGATCAATCAAATGCTAAAGAAGTTTTAAGGGCCAGCGAATTTGAAAAATTATCATTCATTGCAAAACCTAACCTTAAAATCTTAGGTCCAAAACTCAAGGGGGACATGGGCAAAGTTGTAAAAGGCTTAAAAACAGCTGACGGCAATCAAATCAAAGCTGAACTTGAAACAAATGGAAGCGTAGTTATTGAAGGAATTGAATTGTCTTCCAAAGAAGTATTGTTCGACTCTGAACTTCCAGATGATTTTGTATCCTCTGAATTTGAAGGAGGAAATGTATTTGTAAATACCAACGTTACCTTGGAAATCAGACAGGAGGCTATGGCTCGTGAACTTATAAGAAGAGTTCAGGATATGAGAAAAGACTTGGATTTGGATGTCGAATCAAATATCCACGTAGATGTTGAAACATCATCTGAATTTAAAGATTTAATTGTGCCGCAGTCAGAAGTTATTTCTCATGAAGTAAGAGCTAAAAGCTTAATTATAACTGACACAGAAGAGTGCAGTAGAGATTCTAAATATTATACCAAAGAATGGGATATTGAAGGAGTAAAAGTAATTATTTCAATTAAAAATTAGGTGTTTAATATGACTTTAGCCGATTCTGAAATAGAATATATTGAAGGAATCCTTAAAAGGGAAATGAACGAATTAGAAGAGGGCATGCTTGATGTAATGTTTTCAGAGCATTGTTCATACAAAAGCAGCAGAAGATTTTTAAAGGCTTTCCCAACTGAAGGAGAAAACATTATTTTGGGTCCTGGTGATGATGCTGGACTTGTAAGCGTAACTGATAAATATGCATTGGCGGTTGGAATGGAATCACACAACCATCCATCAGCCATCGAACCTTATGGTGGGGCAGGAACCGGTATTGGTGGAATTTTAAGAGATATTATATCAATGGGTGCAATGCCAATAGCACTTCTCGATTCCCTGCGTTTCGGACCATTGGAAGATGATCAAAAATCAAGATATTTGTTTGAACATGTTGTTAAAGGAATTTCCGATTATGGAAACCGTGTAGGGGTCCCTACCGTTGCAGGTGAAATAGAATTTGACGAATCCTTTAGAACAAACCCTCTTGTAAATGTAATGTGTGTCGGGCTTGTTGAAAAAGAAAATATCGTAAGAGCCCAAGCACCTAATTGCGGGGATGTATTCCTATTGATGGGCGGAACAACAGGTCGTGACGGCATTCATGGTGTGACATTTGCTTCAGAAGAGTTGACTTCAGACTCTGAAACTGAAGACCGGCCTGCTGTACAGGTGGCTGACCCGTTTACCAAAAAAAGAGTGCTTGAAGCGTCACTTGAAATTCTTGAGAAAATCGATGTAAGCGGTGTTAAGGATCTAGGTGGTGGGGGTCTTACCTGCTGCATTTCAGAACTTGCAGATGCATCTCAAAATGGAGCACGTGTGGATTTACGTTCAATTCCTTTAAGGGAAACTGGAATGACTCCATATGAGATAATGCTTTCGGAATCTCAAGAAAGAATGGTGTTTGTTATTAATCCCGATGATGTTGGACTTGCTCAAAAAATTTGCGATAAGTATGAAATCGTATCCTCTGTAATTGGTGAGGTAATTGAAGGAAATAATATGATTATTTCAGATGAAGGGGATGAAATTGCTGATTTACCAACTGTTTTATTAGCAGATCCGCCTTCAATTGAAAGGCCGATAGCTGAAATTCCGGAAGACGTTGAAAAAATCGAGCTTAAAGATCCGGGCCTTCATAAGTCTTTACCTAAATTATTATCTTCTGCAAATATCGCTTCAAAAGAATGGGTTTACAAACAATATGACCATGAAGTTCAAGTAAGAACTATAGTAAAACCTGGAGATGATGCTGCAGTACTTAGGATTGATGAAAATATTGCTATCGCACTTACAACCGACTCCAATACCATTCACACTAAATTATCTCCATTTGATGGAGCTGCAGGATGTGTTGCAGAAGCTATCAGAAATGTAATCTCAATGGGAGCAACACCATATGCAGTTGTGGATTGTCTCAACTTCGGCAATCCAGAAACTCCTGAAATATTATGGCAATTCAAAACAGCCATTGAAGGAATGTCTCTTGTTGCTGAAAACTTCAATGCACCAGTTATCAGTGGCAATGTAAGTTTTTACAATGAAACTGAAGGGATTAAAATCAATCCAACTCCAGCAGTTGGCGTGATTGGTGTTGAAGACATTGAAAATATAAGAACCATGGACTTCAAAAACGAAGGGGATAAAATCATTTTAATAGGCAAAACATATGACGAGTTAACAGGTTCAGAATATCACAGGACGGTTCATGGCATTGAAAAAGGGACTGCTCCAAGAATCAGAATTGATGAAGAGGTAGCTAATGGCAAATGTGTGCTTGATTTAATTTCTAATGATAAAGATAAGAATATTACTGCAGTTCACGATGTCTCAGCAGGTGGTATTGCAGTGGCATTGTCTGAAATGGTTATTAAATCCGGTTTAGGTTGCGAAGTAATCATGACTGACGACGATTTAGATAAAATCCAGTTATTATACTCAGAAAGTCATGGAAGATACTTATTGACTGTTAAAGCCGATGCAATTGAGGATGTTTTAGCAAAAATCGATGTTTCCTGTGAGCTCATCGGTGAAGTTAAAGGCACATCATTAATTCTTAACGGTCATGAATTTAGTTTTGAAGAATTAGACAGTGCATATCATGGTGTCATTGAGAAATTTATGGCATAATATTAAATTGGGGGAGTTTTAATGTTTTTGTCAAAATTAGACTCATTAGGCAATGCCAGAATGCTGATCTATGATAATCAACAGATATGCGGCGTTGAAGAAATTTCTATTCACGATGCCCACAAAAGGGTTCTGGCTGAAGATATTATTGCATTTCACAATTCCCCTCCATTTGATAAATCGGCAATGGATGGATTTGCATTAATTGCAGAAGATACTTTCGGCGCTTCTAATTCAGCACCTAAAGAATTTAAAATAATCGATGCAATAGGTGCTGGAGATTTCTCAGATAAGACAGTTGGAAAGGGTGAAGCCGTCATTATAGCTACCGGTGCTCCTGTTCCTGATGGGGCTAATGCTGTTTTAATGAAGGAGTATACCACAGGTGAAGGGGATGACTTAACAATTTATTCTCAGGTAACTCCTGGTGAAAATGTCTCTCCAAAATCCGAAGACATTGAAAAAGGTCAAAAAATCTTAGATAAAAACACGTTTATTAGATATCAGGAGTTAGGTTTAATCGCTTCAGCAGGTTATGATACTGTACGTGTATTTAAAAAACCAAAAGTCAAACTCATTATTACAGGTAATGAGTTAGTCGAACCTACTAAGGAAGAGATTGATGATGCCAAAATAATCAATTCTAATCAATTTACAATTAAGGCGATGGTTGAAGATTCCGGAGCTATTTGTGATATTTGGCATGCCGGAGATACTTTTGATGAAGTCAGAGAAGCTATTTTAGATGATTGTGAGGATTATGATGTTATCATGACTACCGGAGGCACAGCTATTAGCAAAGGCGATGTTGTCCTTGACGTAGTTGAGGATATAGGTGAGGTTTTATTCCATGGTGTTGCAATTAGGCCGGGAAAACCTGCAGGTGCTGGGATTATTAATGGTAAAATGATTTTCACATTTTCCGGTCAACCTGTTGCTGCAATGTCTCAGTTTGACATGTTTGCCCGTAAATATTTATTTGAAATGCAAGGAAGACATTTTGATTTCCACAACGTTAAAAGAACATCTCAGCTCAAAATACCTTCACAGTTGGGCAGGACAGATTTTGTACGTGCGGTTAGTGATGATGACCATGCGAAACATGTGTTGAATAGGGGTTCCGGCATTATTCGCTCAATGGTTGAGGCTAACAGCTATATCATCATTGACGAAAATGATGAGGGATATCAAAAGGATGATATAGTTGATGTAATCTTATTCGATTCACTACTTTGGTAGTAAAAGAGGTCGTTTAATGAATGGAATTTATTATTATTTTATAGCTTTTGTTGTTATCTGGGTGTTGGTCTTGATATTCCATGAAAAATTATCTGCTCATGGATTGGAACTTAACTTTCCTGTCATAATGTGGAGAACTAAAAAGTTAAGAGGGCTAATATCTAAAATCTCAAAACTTTCACCAAAATTTTGGCGTTGGTATATGAACATAGGAATTATTGTAGCTTTTGGATCTATGATACTCATTACATGGATGATAATTTCAACGTTGCCGAATGTTTTTGAAACTCCCAGTGTTTCAATCGTAATTCCAGGTGTGGATATTCCGGGTTCCCAGATTTATGTTCCATTTGTTTATGGATTAATAGCTCTTGCAACAGTTTTAGTAATACATGAATTTTCACATGGCATTCAAGCTGTTGGAGAAAAAATTCCAATTAAATCAATTGGGTTATTATTATTTGCAATTATTCCCGGAGCCTTTGTTGAACCTGATGAGGATAAATTAAATGAAGCTAAAAAATCATCAAGACTTAGAGTTTATGCTGCAGGTTCAATAGCTAATGTGACGTTGGCAATCGTTGCTTTAATTTTGCTGTCTTTGGCATCAGTGGGAATCCCACATTATTTTGATGAGGACGGTATTGCAGTTGACAGGGTTGTTTCAGATTCTCCATGTGAAGGAATACTGAAAGAAGGTATGGTTCTACAGGCTATTGATAATAAAACAATCAGCAATTCAGAAGATTATGTTGGGGTTGTAAGTTCATTTGCTCCGGGGGATAACGTAACGATTCAAACGGATCAGGGAAATTATCAGGTAACTCTTGGCACCAATCCAAATAATGAATCTTTAGGCTATTTCGGAATTCAGGCAGTTAAGCATTTCGAACTGGTGGATGATAGTTTAGGACCACTTCCATGGATTTTATTCGAGCTTGTTGAGCTATTCAAATGGGTGGCTATGCTGAACTTGGGAATTGGCCTATTCAACCTACTTCCGATGAAACCTTTAGATGGAGGGTACATGCTTGAAATATTGCTTAGCTACAAATTATCTGAAGAACAGTATAAACCAACAGTAAATGCCCTATCGGTAGTTTTAGCAATGGTCATTGTATTTAGTTTGGGGGCAGGTTTTATCTGATTAAAAAAAAATAAAAATTGAAAGAATAGTTAAATTCTTTCATAAATCTAGAAGTACCTTTCCAGGATTCCTTCTAAGATTTTGTAATGGCGACCTTCGTCTCTGGAGCTGTCTCTAAAAAAGTCAACTGCAGTTTCAATACCTGCTTCTGCTGCAATTTCTGATGCATCTCTTTTTTCTTGGTTAGCCATTTTTTCCCCATCCATCATCCATTCGATGTTTTCTTTGAGGGTAGGTTTGATTATTCCATTCATTTCACAGAATCTAGCTGCATGTTCAGCTTCTTCCCATGCCAATCTTTTAAATACTTCAGCTAATTCTCCATATCCTTCACGGGAAGCTTGTCTAGACATTGCTAAATAGATTCCTACCTCTTGAGTTTCACCCATAAAGTTGTTTTGAACTTCTTTTTCTACAGGTGTGTCTTTTGTAATGCCAACTTGGTGTTCGTATTTAACCATAATATTCTCTCCTTATATTTATAATTCTTTACATGCTTTTGCTAATTTTTTACCTAATTCATAGCTTGTATATTCCTCTTCAGCAGTTGGTACAAAGTAGATTTCTTGAGTGTCCACAACATCAAATCCACAGTTGTTTAATTCTTCAGCAAGCACTTCAGGAGTTCCTCCTTTTTCTCCCATTGAACCAAATGTAACTGCTTTTCTTTCAATGCCGGTTCTGTTGAACAACAATCCTTTTAAATAGTACATGATGTCTCCAATACTTGGATATGGAACGTCATTAATGGTGGGATCACCAATAGCTACTCCTTTACTGGTCAAAATACTTTTGACGATTTCAGATCTTTCATCTTCATGTAAGTAGAAGATTTCTACATCATAACCTTCAGACATCGCACCTTCAGCAATTTCATGAGCCATTTGTTGGGTAGAGTAATGCATAGTGTCGTATACGATTGTGATTTTATCTTCACATACTCCAGTAGCCCAGTTTTGGTAAGCTCCGATTACTTGCATTGGATCAGTCCATATTTGTCCGTGGGACGGTGCAATCATTTTGATTTGGTCAAGCAATCCTAATTCTACTACTTCATTTAACTTTTTAAGAACTAATTTTGAAAGTGGGGTAATTAAGTTTGCATAGAATTTTTGTGCAGCATCCATTAGTACATGCTCAGGGATTTCGTCTGAGAATCTTTTGGTGAAACATAAGTGTTGGCCAAATGCATCGTTAGGGAATAAGATGCCTGTTTCATCAGTGAGTAAGGTAAACATACTGTCGGGCCAGTGCAATAGGAATGCTTCAAGGAATGCCAAAGTTCTTCCACCAACATCTAAGCTATCACCAGTTCCAACAGTGACAAAGTTGGCCCCTTCAAGGCCAGGGTAGTGTTTTATCAATCCTTTTACTGCAATTTTAGTACAGTATATAAGTGCTTCTGGGAATCTTTTGTGTAAATCCACTAAAACTCCAGAGTGGTCTTTTTCAACGTGATTTTGGATGATGTAGTCAACTTTAACCTCTTTTCCTTCTTGAGCAAATGCATCATCGATACGTGCCATCATTTCTTTTGTTTTTCCAGGGTAGGCATTATCAATTAATGCTACTTCATCTTCACCAAATACAAGGTAAGCATTGTAGGTGGTTCCGTCCAATGTGTATCCGTGATAGGATCTTAAATCCCAGTCAAGTACTCCAATCCAGTATACACCATCTCCTATTTTTTCTGCATTAGCTTTCATTTTTAACAATCTCCGATTTATTTAAATTCAAACTATGAATTTGATATAATTTATACTATTTCTATTATATATAATTTTGTTTTATACGAACAGTTTCAAAAGTTCTGATACTTATTAGTATTCAACAGCTCTCTTTCAAGATATTATAGCTATGGGAAATAGAGGTGTTAAGTATTATGGATGACGTGCTATTAAAAAATTTTTCAATAAGCTGTAACCATGCTCAGGGTACATTCTTCAGCTATGAACTTTCACTGAGAAAGTACTGTGAGTATTTTGGTATGAGCCTTAAGATCTTATTTATGAAGCCGAGAAGACGAAAACAATGGAGTAAAATGGAAACATAGCCGGTTAAAATCAAAATTGGTCGAATATAAGCATTACATGTATCAGCATTATGCTCCAGGAACTGTCAGAAAAGAAATGAACTGCATTAAATATTTCTACAAATTCTATGAATAGAGATATTGTCACTACCTAAGATTAATGAAAAAAGTATTCAAAAGCCCGCTACGATATATTTCAAGGGCTTGCCGGATAAGGCAGTAATTAGAGAAGCTTTTCAAATTGCTTCTCCTTTAATGAAAGCTATAATTTTGTTTTCCTGTTCCAGCGGATGTGCAAGAACAGAAACATTGAGTTTGACTATTGGAGATTACATTGGGGCATTATCTGAATATCTGCCAAACAGAACCTCATTGTATAATGGTGGTATGAGTTTGGACAAGGTTAATGATTTGCAGGGAAAGACCAAAAACAAAACAGATGCAGCATATTTTATGACAAACCCTGATGATTTGAAATTTGAATATATCGAGCATCTGCCAGCAGTAACAATCAACACTGATGTTGAAAAGCTATCCATCAAATCACCTCAGTTCACTCAATGGAAAAAGAAAATGAATCATTAAGATTAGAAGTAGGTAGCATGAGAAATGAACTTGAGGAGATGAAAGGTTTGAAGAAAGAACTTTTAGACATCATAAACATGGTTAGTGAAGGGCAATGTCATTGATGTGGAAAAGTGATACATTTGGCATGTTTTGTTGAATGCTATCAAAAAAAATTTTATAAATCCATAATTTTACAATAGATTATCTATGATGAAAAATATAAAACAAACTTGATGAAAAACATAAAATTTATAAGATGAAAAACATAAAATAAATTTAGTGAAAAATATAAAATAAAACTGGTGAAAAATATAAAAAAGTGATTAAGATGAAAAAATATTTATCAAGATATACAGACCAGGAACTAAAAGAATCTCTAGAATACGTGGGTGCTGTACTAATAACTGGTCCGAAGTGGTGCGGTAAGACTACCACAGCAAAACAGCAATGTAAAAGCCTAAAGGAATTACAACATCCTGTTCATGGAAAATCATACTTAAAACTTGCAGACACCAATCCCATAGAACTCCTAAAAGGTGAAAAACCAATGCTGATTGACGAGTGGCAGATGGCACCAGAGCTATGGGGTACTGTTAGATATTTGGTAGATGAATCAGATGAAGATAGACTGTATATTTTAACCGGGTCAACAATAGTTGATGAAAGTAAAATCGTGCACTCGGGAGCCGGCAGAATAAAAAGAATCATAATGCGTCCGATGAGCCTATATGAAAGCGGAGAATCTACAGGAAAAATCTCATTAATGGATCTATTTGACAATGAGGATTTAAACATTGATGGAGTAACATCAAACTTAACAATACCTGATTTAATATTTGCTGCCTGCAGAGGGGGCTGGCCAGAATCACTAAACAAAAAAACAAAAAAACAGCAATTGGCAATAGTATCAAATTACATAGATATAATATGCAATAGTGATGTTTCAGAGGTGGATGGAGTTAAACGCAGTCCTCAAAGAGTAAAAGCTATTCTAAAATCCTACGCTAGAAACATATCTACACTGGCAACTAAAAAAACACTCATGAAAGATATAAAAACAGAATATGAAGATATTTCATTGCCTACATTCAATTCGTATATTGATGCTCTTGAAAGGTTATATGTCATCCAAAACATTCCTGCATGGTCACCAAATATTCGCTCAGCAAATACCATCAGAAAATCTTACAAAAAGGAATTCATTGATCCATCAATAGCTGTAGCAAGCCTTAACCTAACACCTGAAAAATTGCTGAAAGACTTTGAAACATTTGGATTCATATTTGAAAACATGTGCATACGTGACTTGCTTGTTTATTCAAGCTCAGTCAATGGTGAAGTGTTATATTACAATGACGACAGTGGTCTTGAAGCGGATTGTGTAATATATCTAAATGATGGAAGATATGCATTAATAGAATTTAAATTGGGCAACCGTGAAATAGATAAGGGAGCAGAAAATTTACTTAAGCTAAAAAAGTTGATTAAAAAAAGTGTGGAAAACAGAAAAATTGATTTGGAAGAGCCTAGTTTTCTAGCAGTGATTACTGGTGGTGAAATGGCCTACACTAGAGCCGATGGAGTGAAAGTTGTTCCAATTGGATGTTTGCGATAAATGTTTTATGATGTGTAAAGTAATCATCTAAAATTTGGCATTGTCAAAAGAAATATTTAGAATTATAGTTACTAACCAAACTTTTATTATAGATGTCGGATAAATTATAAAATATGTCTGGAAAATCTAAAATTGATGTTTTTAATAAAATGACTAAAACCGCATTAGATGAGGAAATCAGCAATTATGTGGCTTATCATAGGTATTATCAAAGATTGATTGCTGTTAAAATTGTTAGTGAAGGCAATACAATAACTGATGCTGCGAATATTCTAGGAAAATCATATCAAACAGTTCACAGATGGATTAAAACATGTGAATCTGAAGGATTGGAAGGTTTAAAACCTTCTTTTGGTGGTGGAAGGCCATCAAAATTAACTTATGATCAACTAATTGAATTAGACAAAATCATTGAAAAAACACCAAATATGTCAATGAAAGATGTACATCTTCTTGTTAATGAAAAATTTAATGTATATTACAGTTTAAAACAAATAGGAAAAATTGTAAAGAAATTAGGATACAATTACAGCAAAGCATAATCCTAAATTTTCAAAATCCCCTGGATGCTGAAGAACAGTTAAAAAAAACTTAGAAGAACATAACGTAACAACAAACGATATTATAGTCTTATTTGATGAAGCATCATTCCAAAATGAACCTTACACTCAAAAATCACTATATAAACAAGGAATCAAACACACACAAACTGTAAATCCATACAAATTCAAAATCAACGCCATTGGATCACTAACAATAAATGGAAATTCGACCATCACAATCACAAATTCATCGACCGCACCAGAAATTGCAATAGCACTTCTAGAATTAAGAATAGCAAATACAAACATCAAAAATACAGTAAAAATATTAAATAAAATAATATTCGATGTTAATCTAACTGATGAAGATATAGATAAAATATTAATGAAAAACAACAAAGATAATGAAGTTTTCGCAGCAAAAATTTTAAAAACATTAGAAAAATATAAGGACAATACCACCTCAACAATCGCTAGAATCATTGGAAAACACTGCAATAGAGAATTACTTAACAATGTGAAAAAAAAGAAGAGAAATAAGACGAAAAATAACTTTAAATCTGTTACAAAAAGAAGACATTAATAACAAAAATGCAAACCGAACAAAGAATATGTTTAATTCTAGATAATTATAGCGTCCACAAGTCTGCATTCATCAAAAAATAGCATTACATCTTATATTGAATTAATATACCTTCCACCATACTCTCCTCACTTAAATCCAATTGAACAAATATGGAGACAAATAAAAAGAAAAATAAAACATTATTATCTTGAATCAAAAGAATTTCTGCGAGATTTAACAATAGAAACGTATAATGAATCGATTTCTGAAACAAAAGTTCATGACAAATGGCTCGAAACATTTATACCAAAAATTTGGTAATTAACTATAATTTTAGCCTTTTAGTAATTTTCTTCTACCGTGCCATATTAATTGCCGTTGTCTTTTTCTTAATTGTTTATACTCTTCAGACATTTGCGCTGTAACGTATCCATGTAGTCTTCGATACTCATCTATCCTGACAATTTCTGCCTGCACAATAGCTGCTTCGCCTTCATGCCAGCAGTAATATGGATGATGGCAGGGAACATCATTTTTAAATGCCAGTCCTGTTTTGCAGTTGTTGCAGTAATCCACAAACCACAATTCATTTTCCCTTTCTATTTTTTCCTGTTTAGCTTTGATTATTTGTTGTTTTATGGATTTCATAATATATTTAATTTGTAAAGACCATGAAGACTTTTCACGAAGTCTTTTCAACAAGGATTTTTAAGTCTTTAATACCCTAAATAATAGTTATTATGATATTTTCAATTTGAAAAGACTATTTTTCTAAAAACATGAGACAGTATTTAAACTTCATCACATATCTTTAAAATTATGGTTTTTTCAAATAACAAAGCACCACAAAACCAATAAATAATGTTTCAATTAACTTAAAAACGATTTTAAACCATTTTGTGAAAAGACTTTTCAAAAAGTCTTTTCAGATCTTCATAGTTTTTTTTATAGCCACGGTGGCTTTTTCACTTCATCATCAAAGTTCATAATGCTTAAATCCTCTACAAACTTATCTTCCATCATAATGTCTATAACCCATTCTCCAACCTCACGGCAGATGATTTGGTGTACGGTATCGTCAATGTGCTTTAAATCATCATTGATGTATGAAACTTCACTTTTTGTCAAATCATATACATTGGATTTTCCGGATTGATCAGTTACCTGAAGAAATCCCTTGTTTGCCAATTCATATATGTATTTCTTCACTGAATCCTTGCTCAATCCAAGATTTTGGAGTGAGAAGTATTGGTTGGTTGTAATTCCCATGTTCAATGCCTCTGAATCATCTTGCTCCATCCAGTCATCGATATTGTTTCTGATGTCATTTAAAACTTCAACCGCTTTAGGCGCCAGGTTTGCAGATATGCTTTCCCTGTATGGCTTTAATAAGCTCATGAATTGTTGCACGTCTGCAATATTGGTAAGGATTACCCTTTCACCGTCAATGTCATGGATTTCATGGTTATAGTAATTTAAGGCAGTTATTGTTTTCAATATGCCATTGAACTTATCAAAATCTCTTTTATAGAAATTTGAGTTTTTCAAAAAGTTAATGACAAAGTAAACATAGGGATTTATTATTACGATGTCCTTAAACACTTCATTAAGGTGCAGCAGCATGTATGGCACAAGTTCGGCATCACTTTCATATTGTTTCAAGATTTTGTAGCTTTTGCCATGCTTGAATTCCAATGCAGTGTTTCTGAGATTGAATATTTCCTTGTTGTCCATTCTTGGAGTTATGAATATGCTTCTGCTCATTTCCTGCTCCTCGAAATTGTGGTTGGGTATTGTAGTGTATGTCAGGCAGGGTCTACCCTTAAGTTTCAAATCCCTTACGTCCCATCCTCCTTCACCATCCGGAATGCTTAACGGCTTGTTTAGAAATCCATCGGATTGCAGTTCCTTCATGAGATTTTTTGACTCTTCCATAAAGTCATGGTCATTGATTCCGCCCATGTCACCATAGTTGACAATCTTGCCGTCATAAAAATACTCATCTTTTTTGGCACGATTGAACAGTGCAGCTTCAGTGATTTTCTTTTCATTGACAATGTAGTGATTTGGAATTAATCTTAATGCAGTTTCCTGAATGTGTGATTTTCCACTGCTTGCTTCACCAAGACATATTACGGATACTGGACTTCCCAAAACAACTTGGCCTGATACAGTAAATGCATACAATATGTTGTTTCGCTCACCTGCTGTAAACCATTCAACAATACTGCCAATATAAATCAAAGGATAATCCAATGATTGCAGTTTGGTGATAGCTTCCTTTAATTTAACAGTATCCTTTTCCTGCTCAGCTTGCTTTTTGTCAGCTATTTCCTGTTCAATGATTAATAATTCATTTTCATAATGAAGCTGCAGGAGCTGTTTGAGTTCTGTGAACTGATTGTTGAACCTGTTTGGTTTCATATCACCTTTTGGATTTATGATTTGTCTGAACTGTCTTGCGACATTACTTCTGGAAGATAATGTTGCAGGAGATCTGTTTTCATATTCTCCAATCTTATTGCCGTACTTGTTTTTGAATACATAGGTAACCTTATCCACCATTCTTTTTGTTGATGATAAGTGTTATTGTATCCTTTGTTGGTAATTCAGCTATGTTTGCCATATATATTCCCTAGTTTTTCAATTCTATCTAAAATTTCCCACATCCTATCCCACAGGTTCTTTGGCATATAAACATATGTTACTCCATCTATTTCATCTTCTAACATTATTTTTCTCCTATTTTTCCCATCATTGGGAGTTATACAATCAACAGTCTAAGTCGCTCTTTCCAGAAGGCTTTGAAAAATAAAAATAGTATCGAGAAAAGTTAGTATTTCCATCCTTTATCGAATATTTAGAATAAGATAAGCATTGCTTCAAAGTTTTTGAAAGAGCCTTTATTTTTTCAAACGATGTTTTATTTTAACGCCGATGCCATTGTCACATTCTTCCATCTCACGACCTGTCATTATTGCTTTACCAACACCAACAACAGCATCATCACGTACAACAATGACCTCATCATTTGGAATGATTTTATGGTCTGCTTTTTCAATTCCCGGTGCAAAGACAGTATTGGTCTCAAGATTAAAATCAATATTGACAATATGAATTCCTAACTCTTTTAAGATTTCACCGCCAGGTAAATTTAATCTAAACAATCCATAATCTTTATTTAATAATGCTAATTGAACACCATTTGATAAAATTCTTTTATGATACATTCCCTTTGTTTTAACATTATCTGGAATGAATTTATCTCCATTTTCACCAAATTGATACTTAGCAATTGATTTAAGTTCATGCAATGTTTTTTCACGTCTATTGATTCTTTCATGATTTTTAAGTTCCATTCTTAAATTATAAAGTGAATCTGGAGAAGTTGGATGTTCATCAACACAGACATTAGTGAAGTCATCTATATATGCTTCACAAGACTCTAAGTATCCTCCAGCAAGATTGGCTACAATTTTTTTACCTTCACAGTATTTAGCTATTAACTTACCGGTTTCTTCAATTTCATCAGCTGACCAGGAACCTGTGGTGCTTACATCATAAGATTGTATTGGAAAAGTGTTTTCAAGCTCTCTTGGACAAATTCCAAAAGGGGAAGTTACAATGAGTTCTTGAAATGATCTGGTTAGTTTTCTAAACTTTTGATGAGATTTAGAATTGGAATAGGGCTTTTTCATACTGCAAGGTAATAAAACAACAGTATCTCCTAAAGGTTCCATTATTTCCATTCTTTGTCTCCATCGCACCGCTTCTGGACGATAGAGTGATTCTTCACTTGAACATATTACTTTCATATTATTCCTCAAAAGCTTTTATTAACTCGTTATCGAGTTTAATTAATCTTTTAATATTATCATCACTATCTTCGATAGTTCTCTGCCATTTAGCAATCACAAAATCAACATCTACTTCCTCACTTCCACTTACTAAATTGTCAGCATGTGCCACGATTTTTTCTTCAAGTGTTTGGGGAACATATGATTTTTTTGGAAGTCCAAGTTTAACGGCTTCTTCGGGAGTTATTCCGGCTCCAATATGTCTTTCAATAATATGCAATACGTCTTCGGAGTAGCCATGACTTCTGGCAATTTCAACTCCTTTTATTGCATGTTCTATACTATGAGTTTTAGATCTTCCAATATCGTGCAATAAAGCTCCTTTACGTATAAGGTCTTCATCTACATTATCAAAATTAGCAGCTATTTTCATAGCTTTTTTATAAACAGCTTTGCAATGTTCTATTACATTTTTAGAGGTGTGTTCTTTTTCAAGTAACTCAAGTTCCATTTTATCTGTTTTTTTCACTAAATGATTTAAAATTACTTTCGACCATTTTAATATCTTCTTTAAGTTGTTTTATGGTATCTTTGTTTTCATGGAATTCTAGTTCTTCACCACACATTGGGCATATAAATTCATATTCTGAAGAATCATCAAAATCAAGTCTCACATGGCCTTGTGGACATAAAAAGAACATATTATTTTCCTCACGTTCTAACTCATCGTTAAGTATTTTTAAATAATTCTCGGAATCCTTAATGATGCGGTTCATAACCTCGTCTTTTTCAAACTTCCAAGAATATGTAAACCATTGAGTTTCAGGGTCTTTACTTCTTTTATAACTAGCTAATCCCATATCGTAAAGCCTGTATAATATTCTCCGAACAATATTTAATTTGATTTTAGTTTTATTAGCAATTTCTTCATCAGTTTCAACACCGTCAATTAATGCTTGAACAATAGGTAAATTGCTTTCATCTTCAACAACATTGGTTAATAAAGTCTTTACTAATGGATCATCTATCATTTAATTTCCTCTTAAATACATGTATAAAAATTAAAATTGCTATTAATATATATCTTTTATATTATAAAAATATTACGAATTCAATATTCATCTAATATTTCTAATAATGTTTTGGCAATATAGTCAACTTTCTCATCACTTAGTGTAGAGTAAATCGGCAAACTTATTTCATTTTCAAATAAATGATATGCATTAGGGTAATCGGCAATATCAAATCCCAAATTCTTATAAGCAGTTAATAATGGGAGCGGTTTGTAATGAACGTTAGTACTTATTCCATGTTCTTCCATTTTAACAATAATTTCATTTCTCTCTTCTAAAGTTATATCTTTAATCCTTGTTAAGTATAAATGGCCGGAGGAGGTGTGATTTGCACCTGTATGGTTTTGGGTGATGACTCTTGAGTTTTTAAAAGTTTCATTGTATTTTTTAATGATTTCGTGTCTTCTATTCAACATCGATTCATATCTTTTTAATTGTCCAAGGCCAATTCCCGCCTGAACATCAGTCATATTGCATTTATATGCTGGAATTAAAATATCGTATTCCCATGATCCTTTTTGTGTTTTTTCAAGAGCATCTTTAGTCTGTCCGTGGAGTGAATAAATCTGGAATTCTTTATAGAGTTTTTCGCTGTCAATTCCTTCATGGTTTTTCCAACTCACCGCTCCGCCTTCAGCGGTTGTTAAGTTTTTAACCGCATGAAATGAAAAACAAGTAAAATCCGCAAGAGTCCCTGCTTTTTTATTATTTTGGATAGCTCCAAAACCATGGGCACAATCCGCCACGACAACAACTCTATTGAATGCTTCTTGAATATCATTTGAAGGTTCAAATAACTCTTTTTTGTTTTCTATTGCTTCAAAGATTTTACCATAATCGCATAAGATGCCTGCAATATCAACTGGGATAATTGCTTTAGTTTTTTCACTTATAGCTTCAGCCATTTTTGCATAATCCATTTCTTCGCTGTTAATTTGGCTGTCAACCATTACAGGTGTTGCTCCAACATGGCAAATGACGCTGCAGGAAGCAGTATAAGTATAAGCGGGCACAATAACTTCATCACCTTTACCAATACCCAATACTCGCAAAGTCATCTCCAAGGCAGTAGTTGCCGCACTTAAACAAACGGTTTTATCGCTTCCACAATATTTTGTGATCTTTTTCTCAAATTCCTTTGTTTTTGGTCCTGTTGTAATCCAACCGGATTTCAATGCTGAGATTACTTCTTCAATTTCGGTTTCGCTTATATCAGGTGGTGAAAATGGGATATTCATTATATTTACTCTCCATTAACCTCTTCAGGTTCTTTATATGTTGGAACACAATTTTTAATTACTTCTTTAATGTGGTCTTTAGTGGCATGTTCGTTGTCTATGATTTCTCTAAACATATCTAATTTCTTTTCAACATCCTCCATTGTAAAGTCCATGGATTCTGTGATAAATATTTTTTTGTGATTTGTTTCATGTAAATTTTCTTCATTCATTAGTAATTCTTCATAAAGCTTTTCTCCAGGTCTCATTCCAGTAATTTCAATTTCCATATCTTCGCCGAGCCTGTATCCTGATAATTCAATAAGGCTTTTTGCCAAATCATAAATTTTAACAGGTTCTCCCATGTCCAGAACAAATATTTCTCCTCCTTGGGCGTAGGTAATTGCCTGCAATACTAGGGCAACCGCTTCAGGTATTGTCATGAAAAATCTTGTAATTTCTTTGTGGGTTACTGTTAATGGACCTCCATGAGCTAGTTGTTTTTTGAATAATGGGACAACAGATCCGTTGCTGCCTAAGACATTACCAAAGCGAACCGCAACAAATTCAGTGTCACTTTCTCTATTTTTGGCTTGAATTATCATTTCACATAATCTTTTAGTAGCTCCCATAATATTTGTCGGGTTTACTGCCTTGTCGGTTGAAATTAATATGAAGCGTTTAACTTTATATTTGTCCGAGCAATTTACAAGATTATAAGTTCCAAATACATTATTTTTAATTGCTTCAGTTGGATTGTTCTCCATTAGAGGGACATGTTTATGTGCCGCTGCATGGAAAACAATTTCAGGCATATATTTATCAAATATTGCATCTAATCTCTTTTGTTCGCGAATGTTTGCAACAACTGCACGTATATCATTATTTGGATGCAATGTTTTTAATTCAAGCTCAATGTCATATAGGCTATTTTCATAATTATCTAATAAAATGAGCTGTTTTGGATTGTAAAGCATTATTTGTCTTGTAAGTTCAGAACCGATAGATCCTCCAGCTCCAGTTACTAAAACAATTTTGTCATTGATCAAATTTTTAATATTGTGATTGTCAAGTTCAATAGGTTCTCTTCCAAGTAAATCTTCAATACTTACATCTCTTAGGCTTTGATATAGGTTTTCTTCAGTGATTAATTCAATTAAACTTGGCAAGACCTTTACTTTAGCATTTGTTTTACTGCATATCTCAAGAATTTCCTTTTTATTTTTATTATCTATGTTTACTATTGAAAAAAAGATTTCATCAACATTTTCAGCTTCACAAATCTTTACAATATCGTTTCTATTTCCAATGATTCTAACTCCTGCCACAGAATAACCTATACGTTTTTTATTGTCATCAACAATGCCTATGATATGATATTCACCTTTAAGGGTTGAATTTAAGGTTTTAATAATGTCATTAGCCGAATATCCTCCTCCAACAATTAGCAGTTTTTTAGGATTTTCAACAGTATAATTAATTCCTTTATTTGCAACATCATAAAGTAGTAAATATCTGATAATCATACGATAAGATAGCATGATAATTCCAATGAGCAATCCAATAATTAAATTCAATTTTATTGAAGGATTAATCATGTGCAACCCTAATTCTTCAATTAAGGATACTATAATTGATGATACTAATGAAAGTACGATATATAAAATGTAATCTTGATTGTTTTCATAACGGATGATGTTGGTGTATCTTTTTGATAATCTAAATACGACTTGATAAACCATTATGGCTAATACAATACTTATTAATATTTCATTTCTTGTTACTGCACTTGTAGGGTGCATAAGAAATGAATCAGTAATCAGCACTGACATGAAATAATATCCAAAAATAATTGAAATACTATCCATAATAGGCAATAAATAATTTCTATACTTGGCAATAGCATCTACATTCATAAACTTCAAATCCGTTATGTTATTTTTAAAAAAATTGTTATAAATTCTAACTTATAACTTATTACTTTTTTTGTTTTATGTTAAATATAAAACTTTCTTTCTCTCAACACTTTATAGCTTAAAAGATTTATTTGGGCGTTTTAAATGTTAAAAATTAATATTTTAATTTTAAATTAGTATTAATTAATTTATATAAATTAAATCTTTCTAATAATTACTGCTGGTGTGTGAATAATCGAATCAAGGTCTTCAATAGTTATTGCATTAATTTCAGAACCTAAAACAGATTTAACACTATGTATTGTTTTCATTTCTGTTGAGAGAGATTTCTGGTAATCTTCAGCAATATTTGCGATTTTCAATGCGGTTTCAACATCTATTTTTTCACTGCACCCTAAAGGAGTTGGCCCCATGTTCTTTGATAATTGTCCTTTTACATATCCGAAAAATCCATTATCTGCATCAATGCCATCAATAGCTATTGGAAGGCCTGTGAAATATTTTTCGTTTTTCATATAAGTTGCATCTGTATCGATAATCATCACACAAACCTCTTTATCTATTTCATTTTTGAGTTCTACTGCAACTTTTTCGGGATTTTCAGGTAGTAGTGAAACAAAAGTTCCAGGTGCATTACTTAAATCAATTCCAGCCTCTGAAGCGGGTTTCAGTGCATGTTTAAGACCATATAATTGAAGAACTACTTCTTTGTGAGCTTCAGTTTCTTTTGGAAGTTTTCTTAAGTTTTTTATGGTTCTTTTTTTAATCTTTAAAAGAGGGCCGAAAACATAGCCCCATAAATACCTGCTCCAAACCGTAGCCAAGAATCTTGCAGTAATCGATGGAGTGTATTTTGACTCGTCAACTAAACGATTTTGTGAAACTGAAATAGGAGTTTCAGCAATAACCAAATAATCTCCATCCTGCATTAATTCTTTTGCAGGTTTAATTATACAATCTAGCGTATCATTAGGTTTAATATATCCTGTTTCAATAGGTATTAATATATAATCTCCATTAATCACGCTTTTACATCTTCAAGTTCTGGAATATTCATAAAAATCTTTATTAAAAATTATTATAATAAATATAAATTAATAGATTATTAAATAATTATCTATGGGATGGTTAGAATATGGAAAGAAAATTTATCACATATTTTGAGAAACAAGGAAATGATTATACAGATGAAGTAATTAATGGGATTAATGACAAATTAGAATCTTCTAATGATATTAAAAGGATTTTAATTGCGTCTGCTAGTGGCAAATCCGCATTAAAATTGCATGAGGCTATTGATAATGATGTCGAAATAATCAATGTTACTCATCATATGGGTTTTAGCGGTGAAAATGAATCAGATATTTCACTGGAGATGATTGGAAAACTTGAAAAGCATGGAATAAAAACTTACTTGGGAATACATGCATTTAGTGGAGCTGCAAGAGGCATAACCAATAAATATGGAGGATATTCTCCATTGGATATTGTGGCGGATACTTTAAGAATGTTTTCGCACGGTATTAAAGTAGCCGCTGAAATCTCTTTGATGGCTGCAGATGCTGGATTAATTCCTGTTGGCGAGAAAATTATTGCAATTGGTGGTAGAGGTCACGGCATTGATAGTGCAGTTATATTGACTCCAGTTAATTCAAAAAACCTATTCGATTTAAAATTCCATGAAATAATTACAATGCCAAAAGAATGAATTTTTAGTTGCATTTAAATATTAGTTACAATAGAAATATTTAACAATTATTTTAAATAGCAGAGTATGTGGGGTTAATTTGTGAAATTTATAGATGATGCAATCAAAGAATCCGAAGAAAGAATGGAAGAGAAAACACCAGATAAACTCTCTTCAAACATCGATGATGATCTTATAGAGTTAATTAAAGAAGCAAAAACAAATATATTTGTTATCGGTGCTGGTGGAGCTGGAAATAATACTATTTCAAGATTAAACGAGATGGGTATTGAAGGAGCAACAACAATTGCAGTAAATACCGATGCTCAAGACTTATTTTACAGTCAGTCTAGTAAAAAAATTCTTTTAGGTAGACAAACTTCTAAAGGACTAGGTGCTGGTGGGGAACCGTCAGTTGGTGAAGAATGTGCTGAAGAAAGCGAAGATGAAATTAGAGAAGAATTAGAAGGCGCAGACATGGTATTTGTTACCTGTGGTCTTGGTGGTGGAACAGGTACAGGTTCAGCACCAATCATCTCTAAACTAGCTAAAAAATTAGGAGCATTAACTGTAGCTGTGGCTACTATGCCATTTTCTGCTGAAGGAATCAAAAGAAGAGACAATGCTGAACAAGGTTTGGAAAAACTCCAAGAATCAGCCGATACTGTAATTATTATTCCAAACGATAAATTATTAGAAGTGGCTCCAAACTTGCCATTGAATAAAGCATTTATGGTGTCTGATGAAATATTGGGAAGAGCTGTTAAAGGAATTACTGAATTAATTACTAAAAAAGGTCTTGTAAGTTTAGACTTTGCCGATATTAAAAGTATCATGGGCGGTTCTGGAATGGCAATGATTGGTATGGGTGAATCAGAATCTGGAGACAGAGCTTTAGAATCCGTACATGAAGCATTAAGCAGCCCATTATTAGACATTGATATTTCAAATGCTACCGGTGCATTAGTTAACATTACTGGTAGTTCTGATTTAACATTACATGAAGCTGAAAAAATCGTTCAGGTTGTTGCTGATAAATTAGATCCTGAAGCAAATATTATTTGGGGTACTCAAATTGATGAAAGCCTCCAAAATGTTGTTAGAACCACAGTGGTTGTTTCAGGCATTAAGTCAAATTATGGAACTGATGATTCATCCAATTTCAATGATTCTGAAAGTGTTGATGATAGTCAATCTAATGGTGATGAATTAGACGATTTTATTGATGGAATTTTCTAATTCCCTCTATTTTTTGTTATCATGCAAACATTTATTAATGTTTAAATTAAAAATTATCTTATTACTATATTTTATATAATTTATAAATTTTTTATTTGGGTATTGAAATGTCTATTAAAGAAGATTTTGATAAGTTTATTAAAGATGCAAAAAGAGTATTAAAGGTATCTAGAAAGCCTGATGCAAGCGAATATAAAGATTTAGCTAAAATTTCAGCTATTGGTGTAGTTGTTATTGGAGGTATTGGTTATATCATCGTTTGTTTAGGTTCTTTAATTAATTTATAGAACCGATCTTTTATTTTTTCATTGCATTTTTTATAATAAATATTATTATTTTTTACAAAGTTTTAAATACTATAATTTACCATAATTATTAATATTATAGAAATCTTATTTTTCAGAAATTTTTCATCTGGAAATTAATGGCTTTTATAATATTTTTAACTTAATTTATGAATTTAATAATTTAGTAAAAATTTAAAAAATAGGTGAATTTTTCATGGAAGATACTAACAGTTCCATATATGCTCTTAAGACCTCTGCTGGTCAAGAAAGAAATGTTGCAAGACTCCTAGCTCGTAAAGCTAGAACTATTGACGGTATTGGCATTTCATCAATTCTTGTTCCAGAATCTTTAAAAGGATATATTTTAGTTGAATCTTCAACAAAAATCGATCTTAGAAATCCTGATTTAAAAGTGCAACATTTAAGAGGTGTTGTAGAAGGTAGTGTTGACATTACCTTTGATGAGGTGAAAAGATTCTTAAAACCAGAACCTATCATTTCCTCAATTTCAAAAGGAAGTATTGTTGAGCTTATTTCTGGTCCATTCAAAGGTGAAAGGGCAAAGGTGGTTCGTATTGATGAATCACGTGAAGAAGTCGTTCTTGAGTTAATAGAAGCTGCAGTACCAATACCTGTTACTGTTAAAGCTGATCAAATTAGAATAATTCAAAAGGAGGCTGACTGATGGCTAAAGATACAGTCGAAGTTCTTATCGAAGGTGGAACCGCTACTCCAGGACCACCATTAGGGCCTGCTTTAGGACCTCTCGGTATTAACATGATGCAAGTTGTAGAAGAAATCAACAAAAAAAGCGCTGACTTTGCAGGAATGAAAGTGCCTGTGATTATTAGTGTTGATAGAGATACTAAAGAATTTGAAATTGAAATTGGTACTCCTCCAACTACTGCACTTATCATGGAAGAATTAGGCATCGAAAAAGCTTCTCATGAACCAGGTTTAGACATTGTTAATGATGTTCCTATCGAAACCGCTTTAAAAATTGCTAGAATGAAATTTGATTCATTACTTGCTAATGATTACAAAGCTGGTGTTAAAGAAGTTATGGGGACCTGTGTAAGTATGGGATTATCTGTTGATGGTAAAGACCCAAGAGAAGCTCAAAAAGACGTAGATGCTGGAGTATACGATGATATTTTAACTGAATAAATATTGTCTTATTGAAATTTAAAATTAAGTTAATAAATACAGTGTATATGATATTATAATTAATCTTATAATTGATATACTGTTTTTAATTCATGCAATCGTTTAAGAATTTTTTTCTTGTAATCGATACTCATGAAACCAAAAAATCCAATGAACTTATGTTCATGGGGGATAAATATGACACAAGATATAGTTAACGCGGTGAAGGAGGCAAAAGAACAATCAAAGCCGAGAAACTTCACTGAGTCCGTAGATATTATTATTAATATCCGTGACTTGGATGTCAACAAACCAGAAAATAGGTTTAATGAGGAAGTTACTCTTCCTAATGGCCGTGGCAAAGATGTAAACATTGGAGTCATAGCTGATGGGGAACTCATTGTTCAAGCTAAAGATGCTGGTCTTGACGTCGTAATTAACAAAGTAGATTTAGAAGAGTTAGGAAAAGACAGAAAAGAAGCTAAAAAATTAGCAAACTCTGTAGATTTCTTTGTAGCTCAAGTTGATATGATGCCATTGGTTGGTAGATTTTTAGGTCCAGTTCTTGGTCCTCGTGGAAAAATGCCAAAACCAGTGCCTGCAAGTATCAAATTAGATCCTCTTTTAGAAAGATTACGTAGTACAGTCAAAGTTGGTGTAAAACAACAAGCAAGCATCCAAATTCTTGTCGGAAGCCAAGATATGGCTGACGAAGATATAGCTGAAAATGTGGAAACTGTTCTTACAGTCTTAGACCGCAATTTAGAAAAAGGAAGAAGTCAAATTAAGTCCATGTTTATAAAAACAACTATGGGACCAGTAGTGAGGGTGATCTAATGGCTCATGTTGCGGAATGGAAAAAGGAAGAAGTTATTGAGCTAAAAGGCATCATTGACCAATACGATGTAATTGGTATTGTCGATTTAATGAACATTCCTGCAAAACAGCTCCAGGAAATGAGAAAATCTCTCCACGGTAAAGCTGTTATCAGAATGTCTAAGAAAAACCTTATAGATTTAGCTTTTGAAGATTGTAATGCTGATAAAACCAACATTGTAGATTTATCTGAGCATATGGATGGTCAAGTTGCAATTATCGCAACTGAAATGAATCCTTTCAAATTATACAAAATATTAGAAGACAGCAAAACTTCTGCTCCTGCAAAACCAGGTGCCATTGCTGAAAATGATATTATTGTTCCTGAAGGGGACACTGGATTTGAACCAGGTCCATTTTTAGGTGAATTACAACAAGTCGGAATTCCTGCAAAAATTGATAAAGGTAAAATTTGCGTTCAAAAAGAAACTGTTGTTGTAGAAGCTGGTGATGAAGTCTCTAAACAAGTTGCAGCAACTTTATCAAGAATGGATATTAATCCAATGGAAGTAGGAATTGATTTAAAAGCAGTATATGAAGAAGGATCAGTATATACTTCTGATGTACTTGCAATCGATGAAGAACAAACATTAGCTGACGTACAAAATGCATTTAGAAATGCATTTAACTTATCTGTAAACGCAGCAATCCCTACTGATGAAACTATTTCCACTATCATTACTCTTGCATACACTAGAGCAATTAATATCGGTGTAGAAGCAGCTATTATGACTTCTGAAACTTCAGAACCAATTATTGGATTAGCACAGGCTAAAATGTTAGCTTTAGCATCTGAAATCGCTGATGTTCCTGGTGCTATCGATGACAAATTAGTCGAGAAACTTTCCAATGTTGCTGTAGCAGCTGCTCCAGCAGTCGAAGAAATTGTTGAAGAAGAAGAGGAAGAAGAGGAAGAAGAAGAAAGTAGTGAAGAAGAAGTAGCAGCTGGGTTAGGAGCGCTCTTCGGTTAAAATTTAATTTTTATAATTATTATAAAAAACTAACACTTTAAATTAAACTAATGGTGATAACATGGAATATATATATGCGGCAATGATTTTGCACAGTGCAGAAAAAGATATTAACGAAGAAAATGTTAAAAGTATTATTGAAGCAGCAGGAATTGAAGCTGATGATGCTAGAATCAAAGCTTTAATTGCAGCTTTAGAAGATGTCGACATCGACGAAGCTATGGAAACTACTGCAATGGCAGCGGCACCTGCAGCTGCACCTGCAGCAACTGAAGCAGCTGTAGAAGAAGAGGAAGAAGAAGAGGAAGAGGAAGAAGCTTCTGAAGAAGAAGCAGCAGCTGGATTAGGTGCTCTCTTCGGATAGATTTTTCAAATCTATCACTTTCTTTTTTTTATTTTATTTTTTTAAACATCAATTTACACTATTTTTAATTAAACCATTAATTTTTCATTAATTATTTATTAAACAAAAAACATATTTTATCCTAATAAATAATTTAAACTGATTTATATGGTAGAGATTTTTGACAAACTTGGTTATAAAAAACAAACTTGTGAAACTTGTGGTCAGGAGTTTTACTCCCAAGTGGAAAGACACACTTGTGGTGATGCTCCATGTGATGAGTATGAGTTTATTGCAAACCCTGCTACTGATAAAGCATATAACTTATATGAAATCCAACAGGTTTTTAGAGAATTTTTAGAAGGTGAAGGGCACACACATGTCCCTAGATATCCGGTTCTTGCTAAACGATGGAGAGATGATGTATTTTTAGTTGGGGCATCAATCTTTTGTTTCCAACCGTGGGTTACTTCCGGTCTTGTTAAACCTCCTGCTAATCCTATAGAAATGGCTCAGCCTTCAATCAGACTTAACGATGTTGACAATGTTGGAAGAACTGGTAGGCACATGACTTGTTTTACCATGGGAACACATACTGTAATTAACAAAGAAGATGATTTCATTTACTGGGAAGATGAAACCATCAGACTTTCTCATGAATTTTTCAAATCAATTGGAATTAATACTGAAGAGATTACTTTCATCAAATCCTGGTGGCGTGGTGGAGGTAATGAAGGGCCTTGCTATGAGGTATGTTGCAGGGGTGTGGAGCTTGCAACATTGGTTTTCATTCAATATGAAACCTTAGAGGACGGAAGCAAAAAGGAAATCCCAATTAAAGTTGTAGATACTGGTTATGGATTGGAACGTATCGCTTGGATTTCACAAGGCACTCCTACAGCTTATGATGCTTGTTTTGCACCAGTCGTAGATAAATTGAAAGAATTAACTGGTGTTGAAATTAATGAAGATATTCAAGGAAGAAATGCTCAAATTGCTGGAATGATGGATATTGAAGATATTGGAGATTTAAAGGAACTTAGACAACAGGTGGCCGATAGTTTGGATTTATCTCTAGAAGAATATTTAAAAGCAGCTGAGCCAATGGAAGCAATTTACATTATTGCTGATCACACTAGATGTTTGGCATTTATGATATCTGACGGTATCATCCCTTCAAATGTAAAAGAAGGCTATTTGGCGCGTTTGGTTTTAAGAAGAACTATACGATTCATGAAGGATTTAAACATGAGTGAATCATTGTCTGATGTAATGGCTATTCAATTAGACTTCTTATCTAAATTTTATCCTGAAATTCGCGAATCTGAAGAACATATTATGAACATTATTTCTTTAGAAGAAGAAAGATATGCTGCTACTGTTAAAAAAGGAAAAAGTATTGTTAAAAGAGCTATTAAAAGGCTTAAAAAAGAGAATAAAAAGGAAATGCCTCTTGAAATGTTAATAGATTTATATGATGCTCATGGAATTCCGCCTGAAACTGTAGTTGAAATGGCTGGAGATGATTTTACTGTAAATGTGCCAGATAATTTCTTCACTCAAGTAGCGGGGGCTCATGAAAAAGACACTACTAATAAAAAAGATTCATTTGAAGTGGACTATCCTGAAACTGATTTATTATTCTATAAAAATTTCTACCAAAAAGAATTTGAAGCAGAAGTTTTAGGATTGGTTGAAAAAGATGGTGACAAATGTTTAATCTTTGACAAAACAGTGTTCTATCCTGAAGGAGGAGGCCAACCTTCTGATGTTGGAGAGGTTTCAATTGATGGAAATTCATTTAAAATGATTCATGCTGAAAAAGTTAATAACGTCGTATTGCATCATATAGATGGCGACTTAACAGAGGGCATTGTTGGTAAAAAAGTCACAGGCAAACTTTATTGGACAAGAAGAATGACTCTTGCACGTCACCACACTGGAACTCACTTAGTAATTGCGGCGGCTCGTAAAGTCTTAGGTCAACATATCTGGCAAGCTGGATCTCAAAACAGTCTTACAAGAGCACGTATTGACTTGTCACATTACAAACGCATCACACAAGACGAACTTAATGAAATTGAAAAATTAGCCAATGAATATGTAATGGAAAACATTGATTTAGACATCAAATTCCATTCAAGAGATGAAGCACAAGAATTATATGGATTCATGCTTTACCAAGGAGGTGTAGTTCCAGGTAAAATGATTCGTGTTGTTAAAGTTCCAGGTGTCGATGTTCAAGCTTGTGCAGGTACACATGTGCCTAGAACTGGTGTAGTTGGACCAATTAAAATCAACAAAACCGAAAAAGTGCAGGATGGAGTTGAAAGAATTGATTTCTCAGCAGGCCTTGCAGCCATTGACTCAATGCAACATGATGGTGAACTTTTAAGACAAAGTTCAGCAACTTTCAAGGTTGACAATGACCAACTTCCAAAAATTTGTGAAAGATTTTTCAGCGAATGGAAAGCACAGAAAAACGAAATCGACAATTTGAAATCTGAAATCGCGTCACTTAAAATGAATTCCCTTGCTGATGAATATGATGAGATTAAGGGTTTAAAGGTCGTTCATCATTTGATCGACGCTGACTTTAAGGAACTTCAAAAAATGGCCACTGACTTTACAGATAATGATAAGGCAGATGTGGTTATTATGGGAAACAATAACGGTAAAATCGTCGGTGCAGCTTCTCAAAAAGCTATTGATAATGGAATCAAAATCAATGAAATTATTAAAACTGCAGTTGGCATTTTGGGAGGAGGCGGTGGAGGCCGTTTAACTCTTGCACAGGGTGCAGGTAAAAAAACAGATAAAATGGATGAGGCTATTCAAACTGCTGTTGATTTAATTTAAGGATAATTATTGTCCTTAAACTTTTTTTATTTACAAATTCAATCGCTAAGTAAAATATAATTTAGGCACTTTCAAAAACTTGTTTGATTTAAATATTTGCAAGTTTTTTATTAAAAACTTTTTCTTAATATTTGGAGTTATTTTTATAATTTAAAGCTAATTAATCAGTTATTTTGAAAAATTTAAATGAATAGATTAATCGAAAAAATTAGTTATCACACAAGTTTTTGAAAGAGTCATAATTTATTGAAAGATTAATTTTATTAATTATTAACTTTAAAAGTTATATTTAAAAATATATTGTATGTATTGCTATTTTTTTCAGAGTGTAGTAAAAAATTGAGAGTTGTTTAGATGAATTATGATGTAATTATTGCTCGATATGGTGAAATAGGGCTTAAAAGTCCCAAAATTAGGGCACGTTTTGAAAGAAAGCTAGTTAAAAATATTAAAGCTACTTTTGAATGTGAAGTCGATAGAAACCAAGGAAGAATTTATATTCATCCAAAAGATTTTGATGATGGAATTGAAAAATTAAACAGAGTATTTGGAGTGGTTTCATATTCACCTGCCTGTTCTACACACACTACCTATGAAGAAATCGATGAAACTTTGGAGGATTACGTGGAAGAGTTGATTAAACAAAATTTAATTGATGAGGATACTAAATTCGCCATTAAATGCCGCCGAGTTGGTAAACATGATTTTTCCTCACAGGAAATGGCAGCTCATTGTGGCGGGGTTGTTAGAAATAAAGTTCAGGCGCCTGTTGATTTGACAAACCATGACTTAACTATTTTTGTTGAAATTAGGGAAAATGCTACTTTTATTTATCATGAAAAAATAAAAGGTCCGGGGGGATTGCCTTTAGGAACACAGGGAAAAGTTGTCGTGCTTTTATCAAGCGGTATAGACTCACCTGTTGCAGCATATATGATGATGAAAAGAGGTTGTGAAGTGATTGCATTAAATTGCAATAATGCCCCATTCACTACTCCAAAAGCACTGGAAAACTTTAATTTATTGGTTGATCAACTAAATATCTATGCAAAAGGAGTTCCAATTAAAAAACATGTTGTCGACTATGGCGAATACTTACAAACCGCCAAAGATAAAGCTCCTGATAAAATGACTTGTGTTTTATGCAAATCTGGAATGTATCGCATAGCTGAAAAATTAGCCCGTAAATTACATGCAAATGCTATTGTTGATGGAAGCAGCGTAGGCCAAGTTGCTTCACAAACGTTATCAAATATTTTAGCTACTCGTTATGGTGTTGAAGTGCCAATATTATCTCCATTAATTGGTTTAGATAAAGAAGAAATTATAGCTATTTCTAAAGAAATTGGAACTTTCAAAATATCTGAAATTGATGATGGTGGATGCAGTGCAGTTCCAAAATATCCTGAAACACATGCCGATTTAGAACGTGTAAAACAAGCTTGTGAGGATATGTGTCAGGATGCTGAAATTGAAAAGGCATTTAAAAATATCAAGAAACTTTAATTAGGAGTTTTCAACTTCTATTGATCTTTTTTTTTAGAAATGTGTTTGCCGAAATTTCATTTTTTAATCATAATAATTAAATAGTATACAACGCAAAAATAATATATGTTTAGTAAATAAGAATTTACTAATTGAGGTATTTAAAATGAAAACTACTGTTAGTGTAATTAAAGCTGATATCGGAAGTGTGTCAGGACATTGTGTTGCACACCCTGAGTTAATGGATATTTGTGATGAAGTTTTAAATGATGCTTTAGAAGCAGGTATCCTAAAAGATTACTATATATCCCGTTGTGGAGATGACATTGACTTAATTATGACCCACGACAAAGGAGAAGAAAACGAAGAAGTACACAAAACCGCATATGATGCATTCATGAAAGCTACTGAAAGAGCACGTGAATTAAAACTATACGGTGCAGGTCAAGACTTATTGTCTGATACATTCTCTGGAAACATCAAAGGTATGGGTCCGGGTGTAGCGGAGTTTGAATTTGAAGAAAGGCCTTCTGACCCTGTTTTGGTATTCTGCTGTGATAAAACAGAACCTGGTGCATTTAACTTACCAGTATTTAGAATGTTTGCAGACCCATTCAACACTGCAGGTCTTGTAATTGACCCATCTTTACATGATGGATTCAAATTCGAAGTATTTGATGTAATTGAACATAGAAAAGTTGTTTTAAACTGTCCTGAAGAAATGTATGACTTGCTTGCATTAATCGGTTCCACTGGAAGGTATGTTATCAAAAGAGTATGGAAGAAAAACGGTGAAATCGCAGCTGCAGTAAGTACTGAAAGATTAAACTTAATGGCTGGGGAATATGTTGGTAAAGACGACCCAGTTTGTATTGTAAGGGCACAGTCTGGTTTTCCAGCTAATGGTGAATGTGTGGATCCATTTGCATTCCCGCACATGGTAAGCGGTTGGATGAGAGGATCTCACAATGGTCCTATGATGCCTGTATCTGAAGCAGAAGCAAATCCTATTAGATTTGACGGACCTCCTAGAGTGGTAGGTTTAGGTTTTCAAGTTTCTAACGGTGAATTAATAGGTCCTGTAGACTTATTTGATGATCCTGCATTTGATCCTACCCGTGAGCAAGCTGCTAAAATCGCAAATTATATCAGAAGACACGGTCCATTTGAACCTCACAGATTGCCTGCTGAAGAAATGGAGTATACTTCTCTTCCTGGGGTAATGGAAAAATTAGAATCCAGATTTGAAGATATGGATTAAATTTAAAGAGATTTTTAATCTCTTATTTTTTTTATTATATTTGGATATTTGTCAATTTCTTTTTTTCTCGTTTAAGTAAATGGCTGTCCTATGATTGGTTTTTCAAACCCGCTAATTTGTTCTTTATATAATATTTTAATTGTTTATCTAATTTTTTGCAAGGAATTGAAGCTGCGGTAAATAACAAGCTAATTGATGATATCAACGAACATGATTTAGAAATGGTAATGAAGTACAATACTGCAATCAAATTAAATCATCTTTTGAATAAATTGGCATAAATGAGCAATCAATTCTTATGTGCAGTTATTATAGTAAAACTGCTAGAATTAATAGTTATTATGCAATCATCAACTTCAACATAATAGTTTTTACCATTTTTACTAACGTTTACTTCTTATTTTTTTAATTTAGAAATGCAATAGCCAACATCTTCCTTGTTAATTCCTAGATTTTTTGTATTCTTCCAGCGCCCATTTCACTAATATGGATTTTATCAATATTTTTTATAATTCTTTCTTTGTGCATTTTACTCCTTAATTTAGACATTTCAGTTCTTGTTGTAATTAATTATTTATATGTTATAATTCTATTTTAATTAATATGTCATTTTTAAAGTTTATTTTGAAAAATCCGTTCAGGAGAAAAAACAGTGCAGTTCTAGCTATTGTGGGAATAGCCATTGGTATTGTTGTCATTGTTTCTCTTGGCGGCATTACAGAGGGGTTAGTAAACACTTTTGAAGATACTATCCATGCAGGGGGTGCTGATTTTCAGATTTCAGGTAAAGAAACTGGAGATTCTGCATATGGGACAAATACAATCGATGCATCATGGACAGATAAAATTGCCAATGTAAGTGGTGTTGACAAGGCATATCCGATTTATGTTGTTTTAACTTCGGTCGGCAATGATTATATGAACAGTTTGATTGGTATTGATCCCAATGGAACTGGACTGGCGGATATTTCACTTAAAGAAGGCAGGATTTTTGAAGATGGTGCTAATGAAGTAATATTGGGTGAAATATATGCTGAGGATAATGAGTATGAATTGGGGGACAATATTAAAATCGATGGTAAAGACTTTGAAATCGTTGGAATTTATGAAACTGGGGATTCCAATATGGCTGGAGGGGTTTTTACTTCAATTTCTAAAGTTGGAGAGATTATGGATGATGAAGATTCAATCTCAAACATTTACGTTAAAGTGGCTAAAGGGGTAGACGCTCAGGAAGTGGCCGATAGGATTGATGCGAAATATGGGGATAATATTACAACAATTACCTCAGTCATGGAAATGAAGCAAATGGCTGATATGTTAAACATGCTTCAAGCATCAACATGGGCAATTTCCCTTCTGGCTATTGTGGTTGGAGGATTGGGCATTATTAATACAATGCTGATGTCCGTGTTTGAACGTACCCGAGAGATTGGAGTTCTAAAAGCTGTTGGATGGTCCGATAAAAGAATACTTTTAATGATTGTTGGGGAATCATTGGTAATTACGGTGGTGTCTGCAATAATCGGATCTTTAATAGGATTTTTAGGCTGCACATTATTGGGTCCGCAAATGGGTATTGAACCGTTGTTCACTCCAAAAATATTTGTCCAAGCATTTTCAATAGCTATTGTAGTTGGAATCCTTGGGGGACTGTATCCGGCTATTAAGGCGGTTAAATTACCTCCAACAGAAGCATTGAGGTATGAATGAGGTGTAAAGATGAATGTGGTAGAGATTAAGGATTTATATAAAAGCTATGAAAATGGCAAAATCAAGGCTTTAAACGGTATAAACCTCACAATTGCCGATGGGGAATTCGTATCAATTATAGGACCGTCAGGTTCAGGCAAATCTACATTGCTAAACATGATTGGCGCATTGGATGTTCAAGATTCGGGCAGCATTAATGTGGCAGGTCAGGATTTGGATGATTCTAAAAAATTAAACGAATTCAGAGCTAAAAAAATCGGGTTTATTTTCCAATTGCATAATTTAATACCTAATATTTCTGTTGTGGATAATATTGAAATTCCAATGTATACTCAAGGTTTGTCTTCAAAGGACATGCGACTAAAGGCATTTAAACTTTTAGATGATGTCGGCCTCAAAGACAAAGCTGGAATTTTGCCGAATAAATTGTCTGGTGGGGAACGTCAAAGAGTAGCAATTGCCAGAGCACTTGCAAATGATCCGTCAATAATATTGGCAGATGAGCCGACAGGATCACTAGATTCTAAAACAAGTAGCAAAATACTTCGTCAATTAATTGATTTGCATGAAAATAATAATGCAACATTAATAATTGTAACTCATGATATGGAGGTAGCCAAACTTGCAGACAGGGTCATCGAAGTTTTAGATGGTGAAATAGTTTCGGCAGGTGATGATTCCTTGTTTAATAGTAAAATTAATATTTAATTAATTTTGGCGATTACCTAAATAATGCCATGAAGCATTCTTAAAGCATCAAGTAGACCATGAGAATATTCAATACATCCAAATGCTGTTCTCATGTCTTCTTTTTTAAGGTAATATTTAGAATCGTTCCAATAATCAACAGCTCTATCATACACTTCTTTTTCTTTTCCAACAAAGTCGATATGAGAAACCTGATTTAAATTTCTCTCTAGTTTTGCAATATCCTTAGCTATCTTTTCCGGACTTTCCAAATCACTCATTTAATTGCCTCCAAACATGCACAATCCTTTGCACAACCGTAAAGTAAGATAAGATTACTAAAATGTAAATAACATATGTAAAGTAGATATCTCCTGTGAAATATCCAATCAATGCTCCAATCATTAAAATAATCATGCGAACTGCCCTTTCAGCTATTCCAATATTGCATTCTGCACCCTGTGATTCTGCCCTTGCACGAACATAACTAACTGTTATTGCAGAATGAATTGCTAAAATGCCAACAAACCAATTGCAATATCCTCCAAATATTAATCCAATATAAATTATGGCGTCTGCAAACCTGTCCATAGTGGAATCGAGAAATGCACCAAATTTAGATGACTTATTGTGATATCTTGCAACAGCGCCGTCAACAACATCTAAAAATCCAGATATCAATATTGCAACACATCCTAAAATTAGGTAGTGATTTGCAAAACCATATGCTGCAAGAACAGCGACAAATGGTGAGATGACAGTCACTACATTGGGATTTATATTTAAATTTCTAGCAATCGGGTTCAATATTCTTGTTAAAAGGGGTCTTAAATTTTGAAGCATAATTTATATATAAAGATTTCATCTAATATAAAGGTGAATGAAGATAATAAAAGCAAATCCTGATAAAATCAATGAGGATATTATTTTTGAAGCAATCAATGTATTGGCAAATGGAGGAATTGTATTATACCCAACAGATACGGTTTACGGTTTAGGGGCTAATATTTTCAATAACAGGGCAGTTAGGAGAGTTTTTGAAATTAAAAAGAGAAGCTTTCTAAAACCTCTCTCAATACTTGTGCGTGATGTTAAAATTGTTGATGCAGTGGCTAAATTGTCTTCATCTCAAAGGAAATGCATTAATGACTGCCTGCCTGGAGCTTACACATTTATTTTAAATAAAAGAAAAATAGTTCCAAGATATGTTACAAGCGGTTCAAGCTATGTTGGTGTAAGGGTGCCTGATTGTGAGCTGGCTTGCAGACTTGCCAGTATTTTTCCAATAACAACTACCAGTG
Source organism: Methanobrevibacter sp. V14 (assembly GCF_963082475.1). Taxonomy (NCBI): domain Archaea; kingdom Methanobacteriati; phylum Methanobacteriota; class Methanobacteria; order Methanobacteriales; family Methanobacteriaceae; genus Methanobrevibacter; species Methanobrevibacter sp. V14. The sequence continues at coordinate 178,443 of NZ_CAUJAM010000009.1, read as the reverse complement.
CTAATTTATCAGATGATGAAGTATTGTCCAATCCATGTGAAATTTTAGAGCAATTGGACTGTGAAGTGGATTTGGTTATCGATGTTGGAAATCTAAATTCAAGTAAGGCTTCTTCAATAATTGATTTAACAGGCCTAAAACCAAAAATAATACGGGATTAAAAGAATTAATATTGTTTCAACATTATTTTTTGATTAAAAATTTTTATATCCTATAAAAATCAATAACATTATCATGAAAGTATTAGCTAATTTTGAAGACAATACTAAACTTCAATCAAATTCCTCCATTGATGATTTACTTGAAGGCGGTTTTGAAAAAGGTTGTGTAACTCAGATATATGGATCTCCTAGTTCAGGTAAAAGTAATGTGGCCTTAACATTAGCAGTTAATGTTGCTAAAAACAATAGAAAAGTAATTTATATAGATACTGAAGGAGGAATTTCAATTGATAGAATTAAACAAATTTCAGGATCTTATTTTTCAAGTATAGCTAATAACATAATGGTTTTAGAACCTACTGATTTTTTACAACAAACAGAAAACTTAAGATCAATTGACGTCTGGCTTAGAAAACACCATGAAGAGGTAGATTTGATAATACTTGATTCAGCTGTTGCACTTTATCGTGTAGATGATATGAAATCATATAAATTAAGCAAGGAGTTAAGAAAACAAATTCAACTCTTGTCGAATCTTGCACGTAAGTACGGCATTGCAGTAATTATAACTAATCAAATTTATTCTGCTTTTGATGATGATGGAAATAATGAAATTAGAGCAGTTGGTGGAGATATACTCGAGTACATCAGTAAAGTAATAATTAAGCTGGAACGTGGCACAGAAACCAATCAAAGAATAGCCACATTAAAACGTCATAGGAGCCTTCCTGAGGGAAGACAAGTTATTTTTTCAATAACTTCAAATGGAATTATTTAAGATAATTTTATTAATAATTAAAAATAGATATTTATTTTGGCATTGTTTGAGTGATAATATGAGGGATAAGGATTTCGATATTAAAGAACCAAAATTGAAATTTAAAAAAACGGAGAGAGTTCCTCCAGACGGATATAACTCTTCCAACGAATTTTTTGAAGATATGTACATGGACAAAGACATGATCTGGATGGGTCAAAACACCAACCATTTACATGATGATACAATAGCTAATGCGATGATTGAAGCTATTAAAGAAAATACTTTTTGTAGATATCCTGCCCCTGAAGGTTTCAGCGAACTTAAACAATTAATTTTAGATGATTTGGGATTAAAAGATTTGGAAGTATTGTTAACATCCGGCGCAACAGAATCATTGTATCTATGTATGCAGGCATTGCTTGAACCTGAAGATAATGTAATCTTGTCAGATCCAGGATACTTCATTATAGGTGATTTTGCAAATCGTTTCGCAGGTGAAGTAAGGTATGTGCCAATTTACTTTGAAGAAAACAATTATAAATTGACTCCTAATCTTTTAAGGGAAAATATGGATGAAAACACTCGTATGGTAATTTTAATCGATCCGTTAAATCCATTAGGTTCATCATACACTGAAGACGAACTTAAAGAATTTGCTGAAATCGCAAAAGAAAACGATTTATATTTATTGCATGATATAACTTATAAAGACTTTGCACGCAATCATTTCCTTGTTGAAAATTACGCTCCAGGTCAAACATTAACAATTTACAGTTTTTCAAAAATATTTGGAATGGCAGGTTTGAGAGTTGGAGGGGTTGTTTCTTCAAAACCTATTATCAAATCAATTAAAAACGCTGTTGTTAATGATTTGGGAGTAAACATCATTTCTCAATATGGAGCTATTGCAGGTCTTAAATCAAAGGATCAATGGTTTGACAAAATGAGAGAAACTTGCTTTGAAAACCAAAGATTAATCAGTAAAATGATTGAACCAATTGAAGGTGTATTCCTTCCGGTTTACCCATCAGATGCAAATATGATGGCAATTGATTTATCCGGTGCCGGAATCGATCCAAAAGACATGTCTAATTATTTAATCGAGAAAAAATTATTCACAAGAGAAGGGGAATATACTTCTGAAGAATTTGGGGACAGATACTTACGTGTAAGTTTTTCAATCCCAACAGAAGAAGTTAAAATCTTTTGTGATGTGTTCCCTAAAGCTGTTGAAGATTTAAGGACAAAATAGGTTGCCTATGAGATTTAAATATCATCAGCCTGTTCCAAATTCATACGGTTGCGAAAACCCTCACCATCCCAGTACCACTATTTCTGATGATTGTTTGGATGAATTTATAAATATTGCATTAGATTCGAATTTTGCCGGTTTGAGCTATTCTAAATTAAGCGACGAGTTTAAAGAAGAATGGGATATTTGCTGGGACAACATTATTATTCTAAAATATTTAATGTCTGGTGAAATTTTAAAAATGGAACCCTCAAAAGAAAAATGTCGCTTAGAAGATAACGAATTCCATGATTTTGCATATAAAACATTTGCACTTGCTGATATTTTAAGAAAAAATGGATTTAAGGCAGACTTATTAAATCCGATTGATGACAGAGTAAGCCTAAGAGCAATTGCAATGCAATCAAATGATGCAATAATAACAAGAAATAATATGTGCATGTTTAAAGAAGGCCTAAATTTAGGACTTTTCATGATTCAAACATCAATTGAAAATCTTCCATTTAAAAGTGAAAATGATATGATATGGGTTGAGGATTACTGCTCAACATGTGGCGTTTGCATTGACAGATGTCCGGAAAATGCTTTTGGCAGTGATAGGAAAGTTCTAAGGAAAGTTTGCACTGCACATAAGGAAGGTTGCAGTCAGTGTATATTATTCTGTCCCTTTTATAAATGGGGTTATGAAAAAGTCAAAAAAAGATATTTGAGGATGAAAAGATGAATGATAAAATAGCTTTAGTTTCATGCAGTGGATTAAGCCCTTTAGGTTTAGTTGTAAGGGTAGCTAGTGTGGAATTGGCACTTGAAAATGATAATATTGTGGCAGCATGCATAACAGAGTATTCAGCACAACCTAATAACTGCTCACCAATTTTAGATGATGCAAAAATAGTTACAATAACAGGTTGTGGAGACGATTGTGCATCTGTGATATTAAAAGAAAAGGATGTTGATCCAATTAAAAATATCTCGGCGGATTCTGTTGTCAAAATTTATGATTTAAATCCTTTAGATCCTGTTCGCTTGGATGATGATGGCGAAAAGGCAGTATCAGTATTGAAAAAATATATTTTAAAAGAGCTTGAAAATATTTAAAAGAAAAAATATTGAAAAAGTATTCTGCCTATTCAATCGGATAAGTAGTAATACTCCCCTTTTTCTTTTTGCTCACGGTCTTTGTAACTGTCAAGTTTGTTAACTCTAGGTCTTTTTGTTTCTTTATCCCTTCTAAATGTAATGTTCAAGTTTCCTAAAAACTCATTCATCGCATTTCTTAAGTCAGTTGGTTTTGAAGCATGACCATTCAAACCGGGTGTTCCGTTAAATACCATTGCCCTATCAGAGATATAATCAATAAATACAATATCGTGGTCAACAATAAGTGAAGCTGCATTTCTACTTTCAACCATTTTGCGTATTACTCTTGCAGCTATTAGTCTTTGTTCAACATCTAAAAATGCTGTCGGTTCGTCGAAAAGATAAATTTCAGCATCTTTGGAAAGTGTTGCAGCAATGGCTAATCTTTGAAGTTCCCCACCACTCAAGCCTTTAACAGGTTTGTCCAGCATTTCATTTAATGTTAATGGTTTCATGATTTCACTTTCAAAGATATTGCTGCCAAAGCTAGGTGCATTCATGTATAAAAAGTCACTTACGCTTCCTTCAAAGTTAGAAACAATGTATTGGGGCTTGTAAGCTATTGAAACTTCTTCATCAACTTCACCGGAACTCGGATCTTCCACTCCTGCAAGCATTTTGGCAAATGTGGTTTTACCGATACCGTTAGATCCAAATGCGGTTACGATTTCATCATAAAATATTTCTCCTGCATCAGCAGTTAATTCAAATCCATCATAGTCTTTACTTAAGTCGGAATAACTTGCAAGCGGTTCTCCTTCGTCTTCAGGAGTTGGGGGTCTGATTGTAAATTCAATAGGATTCCTTCTAATCCTAACATTTTCTTCTGCTAAAAATCCATTAATATAAGCATTAATTCCTAAACGCACTCCTTTTCTTCCAGACACTACACCATATCCTCCAGGAGAACCGTATAATATGTGAATATTGTCTGAAAGCGCATCTAAAGTAGCAAGATCGTGTTCTATTACGAGAACGCTTTTTCCTTCATCTGCTAGTGAACGAATCACTTTAACTGCATTCAATCTTTGGGAAACATCTAACCATGATGTTGGTTCGTCGAAGTAGTAGAAGTCTCCTTCTCTTAAAACTGTTGCAGCTATTGCAACTCTTTGAAGTTCTCCACCACTTAGGTTTTCCATTTTTCTATCAAGCACGTTTTCTAATTGCAGTTCTTTTGTAACATAATCTAATTTGTCTCTTTCATTAACATTATCAAGTAAGTCTCTAACTTTACCTTTAACAACTTTTGGAAGTTTATCAACCATTTGAGGTTTTAATATTGTTTTGATACTGCCTTCGGATAAGTCTTTAAGGTATTGTTGCAGGGATGAACCTTTATAATACTCAATTACGTCATCCCAGTTTTCAGGCTTGTTTTCATAGTTTCCGAAGTTTGGAATTAAACTTCCAGATAGGATATTCATGATTGTGGATTTACCAATACCGTTCGGGCCCAGAAGACCTAAAACTGTTCCTTCTTCCAGCTGTGGAAGGCCAAATAATTCAAATTGGTTTTGACCGAATCTATGGATTGGTTCGCCTGCTGCTTCAGGCAAGTTAATAATTGTAATGGCATCAAATGGGCATCGATTAGTACAGATGCCGCACCCTTCACATAATTCTTCAGATATCAACGGTTTTTTAGTATCTTCATCAATTACTATGGTGTCTTCTTCCATTCTAACACCTGGGCAGTAATGAATACAAAGATAATCACATTTTTTTGGCTGACACCTATCTTTGTCTAAAATTGAAATACGAGTCATTATAATCTCCTTAAAAATATAATCAGTGTTCCTTTGAATATGTCAAGAGTAAGTTTATGGTCATATTGGGATATTTTCATGTCTGCATACTTTAATAAAGTAGTTGGAGATGCAGAGGTTATTTTAACTTATGCTGAATTAAAATAACTATATTTGATTTATTTCCAATTCAAATTCTTCAATTTCTGATTTAAAATCTGAAATTTGTGTGCTAGGTAATTCTAATGTTATTGATATTGCTGTTTCATCATCTTGTTTTTGAGCATTCATTTTTAAAATATAGTTTTAGACAAAAAATATTTATATTAAATGTGACTAAAATATTAATATGAGTAGGAATGCTTATATTAACAAAAAAATCCCACTTTCTAAAATTCATGAAGTTAAAGCTGATTTAAAACGTTATATAGAATTTTATGAAAAAATTACATTCATTGAAGACATTTATGCTGGTGAAACAGTAAAATATGCAATAGAAAAACGTGGGAAAACAATTCCAACAGGCCATGCATGGTTAAAAGCTTGGAATGAAGAAGGATTTGATGGATTACTTAGAAAAGAAGGATCTGGACGAAAAACAAAATTATCAGAAAAACAATTTGAAGAACTAAAAGAGAACATTATAAAAAAACAATTAACAAGCGTTAGAGAAGTAAAACACGAAATAATCGAAGAATTTGGCGTTACTTATAGTGATAGACAAATTAGGCGGATAATGAAAAATTTAGGCTTCGGATAATGGAAAACCCTATATTATTCCTGCTGAAGCACCAGAAGATGCTTCAGAACAACTAAAAAAAACACAAAAGAAAATAGATTTGAAAAAAGACAATATTAGTATTCGCAGATCAAACAGCAGTGCAAAATAAAGATAATACAAGCCGATTATACTATTTATTAGGGGGTGTCCGCCAAAACTAATTTTTTTTATTTTGAATTTTTTATAACTGCGTTATAATTTTCTTGTTTTGTTAATTTTTTTCATTAAATTAATTAGAATTTAATTTTAATTATTTATTATTCATAATTTTTAATATGGATTATAATGATTTATTTATATTTGATTTTAGTCATTTTTAGAATAGTAATATTTATATACTATGATGTACATATTTTATATTAGATATGAGTTATTATGTGTTGGTTATTTATGGTTAGTAAGAAAGTTATTAAGAATCAGGCTGAATTAGGCATTAGGACTTATGATTTTAATGTTCCAGAGAATCATATTTCTCGTTTTGTGGTTGATTTTATTGAAGAATTTTATCCGATTTTGGGAATTAAAGAGAATAAGAAAAAAGGCGGTAGGCCTTCATATCCTCCATGTTCCATGTTAAAATTACTTGTTTATGCAAAAATAGACCATATTGAAAGTGCTAGAGTCATTGCAGAAATGACAAAGTACCATGACATATATAAATTCGTTTGTGATAGAATTAAACCCTCTGAACGTTCAATTCAAAGGTATCGTGATGAATTTGGACGTTATTATGAAGTATTGCTTCAAATGACATTAAAAATGGCCGTAAAAAAAGGATTCACTGAATTTAATCATGTTGTAGTCGATGGGACCATCAAAAAAGCATTCAATTCTAACCAAAATATGATCAGCAAAAAAGAAACCAATTTGCTGGTCCAGTTCTACAAAGGACTGGAAGTTGACCTTAAAAAGCTTGAAAAACTCAATAAACCAGCTCAAAAAATACTAAATGACAAGGAAATGTCCAATGATGAAAAATTAGAAATATTATATGACATCAGAACTCAATTCAAATTCACAGGACAGGATAAAATACCAATGAATGATATTGAAGCACGCATGATGAAAGGCAAAAAAGGAAACTTCCTGGTTGCTTATAATATCCAATCTGCAGTCGATTACGACACCAAACTAATCTGCGCATTAAACGTCACACAAAACCCTACAGACCATTACCAACTACCAGAAGTAGCTGACAAAGCAATAAACAACATAGGAAAAGTACCAAAACACATGAGTGCAGATACAATATATTTAAATCAAATAAGCCTATCATACTTTGTAAACAAAGGAATAGATGGATTAATACCAACAAGAAAACAATCCAAAGAAAAAATAGGCAAATTAAATCCAAACCAATTCCATAAAGACCACTTTTACTACATATCCGACCTAGACTTATTTATGTGCCCATCAGGACAACCAATGTACTTCTACAAAGAATACACACAACCAAACGAAGAACCAGACAAACCCGACAAAATAAAAAGACTCTACAACAATTATACTGCATGTAAATACTGCATTCACAGAAAATCCTGCTTAACAGACAAACAAACACATAAAACCATCACAGAAAACGGTGGCAGATTAGAAAGAGCAATGTTCTTCAAAATGGAAAAAGAAGAATATAAAGAAGAATTCAAAAAAAGACCAAGTGTAGAAGGACCATTCGGAATATTCAAAGAACAATACCATGTAGAACAAGAAATAGTAATCGGAATGGTAAAAACCGGAGAAAGACTCAACCTAGATGCACTAGCATACAATATAAAAAGATTATATAATCTTATTCAAGGAGAACAAAATAATAAAGAAGATATTGTTGATTTTTGTGAAAGTATATCCACTACACACCAATTAAAGCTTGATGTGACCATTTACTAGAATCCACACTCAAAAATCATTTTTGGCGGACACTCAAAAAAAAAAAAAAAAAAAAAAATAAAGGTAATAAGGGAAAATCCTTATAACCATTTAGCTTTGGATACATGATCGGTAAATGGAAGTGGGTCATCACTACCCATACCTGAGACATATCCGTAGATGTCTTTAACTTTGTTGTTTACAGTACTCCATACTTTAGCAACTGGAATTTCACATGGGCAAACTTCAGAACATTGACCGCAGTTAGTACATGCATCAACCATGTGTACCAAACGTGTTAAGTGGAAAAATGGAGCAGCAGGAGTATATCCACCAGGCACCCATTCAGGACCTTCAGTTTCAAGACAACAGTCGTCACAGTAACATAATGGACATGCTTCACGACAACCATAACATTTCATACATTTAGAGAACTCATCTTCATATTGATAAAATACATCAATAATATCTCCAGTAGTACCTGCGTAATCAACTTCTTTTTTCTCTAAGGATTCTTTAAGCATGAAATTGTTGATGTTTTCTCTGATTTTGATACCTTTTTCAAGTGGTTCTTCAGTGGTAATTAAACCAGCATCAATAACTTTACCTAATACATCTACACCTTTATCGGAAAAGACTTCTACAAAAGTAGCTTTTCCAACTAACGGTCCAATAACTCCCCAGTTACCTAAAGCTAAGTCAGCGTTGGATGGAATTTTAAGATTACATCTTTGACAGTTTTCTCTTCTTCCCATACCTTGTTCTTCTAAATCACCGATTGCAATTCCTTTTTCACCATCAGCGGTTTCCATAATAAGTTTACCTTTGGAAATTTCTTCTTTGATAACATCTTTTGGATCGAGTTCATAAACATCCCTAATCATGTTCATTGTTGGAACAGGTGACATAGTTCCACCACAGTTAACACCAATCATGATTATGTTGTCTTCGATGATTTTGCCTTTTTTCATTAATTCGCGAATGGTCATTGCATCACAAGGTTTACATGCAACTGCAAGTTTCATGTCCCTTGCACCATCCAAATATTTAGATACGAATTTAGCAATGTTTAAAGTACCGCAGTGAATTGAACCCGCAGTTTTAATAACTTCAGCAGGATCAGTAATAAGGGTAGGTACACCATCATAGAGATCGTGCCCTTCAGTAACCGCTACAATACCATCAACAATGCCTTCTTCCAATAAATATTTCATGATAGTGGTTACAACTCCACCGTACTCCCCTTTTTGTTTGATATCTTCAATAGCAGAGTATGCGTAGTACATATCATTCATTTTTGCGCTCATTTAAATCTACTCCCCAATTATTTACCTACTTGCACAGTGGTAGTTGATATATTTTCAGCTTTAGTAGTGGTATCTGTACCTTCTTTGTAAAGCTCGTTTTTAATTTCGAATTTTTCATCGAATTTTTCAACTTGAATAGCACAAGCCTTTAATTCAACCATTTTAGATTTAGGGTCGAAAGAATCGGAATTGGTTAATACATTAGCAGCGCATTCTGCAAAGTGCATAGGAATATTTACAATTCCTTCTCTGATATCATCAGTTACACGTGCAGGAATAGCAATTTCCCCTCTTCTGGAGAATGCTCTTACCACTTCGTTGTTTAAAATTCCTCTTGCTTCAGCATCTTTAGTGTTGATTTCGATGAATCCAGTTTTAACCTCATTAGATAAGGTTTCACATCTTCTGGTCATTGCTGCGTGGTAGTGGAACAATACTCTTGTAGTAGTCAATAATAATGGATATTCTTCATCTACGGTTTCAACAGGACCTACGTGTTCTAATGCTTGGAAAATTCCTAAACCGTCAGGGTGTGCGAATTTTTCTTTGTGCATTAATGGTTGACATGGGTCATCTTCAGAAGGACAAGGCCAGTGGAGTGCTTCAGGAGTGTCTAATCTTTCACGGTTCATACCTGCCATGATAGGAGCACATTCTCTGATTTCGTTGAAGATATCTTCAGAAGTTTCGTAGTGGAATAAGGATCTTGGTACACCCATTCTAACTGCAACTTCTTCCATGATTTTCCAATCTAACCATGCGCCTTCAGGAGGTTCCTGAGCTTTGTGTAAACATTGTACTCTTCTCTCACCACTAGTAAAGGTTCCTTCCTGTTCACCCCATCCAGCTGCAGGAAGTACAACATCAGCACATTGTGCAGTATCAGTTAAGAAACATTCCTGTACAATTAACATTTCCAAGTTTGCAAGAGCTTCTTTAGTATGAGCAATATCTGCATCAGAAAGAACTGGGTCTTCTCCATGGATGTATAACACTTTTAAATCACCAGCATGAGCAGCGTTCATCATTTCTACCAATGTTAAACCAGGAGTGGATGGCAAGTTTACTTCATAACCTTCCCCGCTGTAGTATTCATTGAACCATGCTGTAGTTTCTGGATCTTTAACTTTTCTGTAGCCTACATAATCAGAAGGTAATGCCCCCATATCACAAGCACCTTGTACATTGTTTTGTCCTCTTAATGGATTTACACCAGTACCTTGCTTACCAATGTTACCAGTCAACATTGCAAGGTTTGCAGTAGACATAACATTATCTGCACCATGAGAGTGTTCAGTGATACCTAATGAGTATACAATAGCTGCTTTGTCAGCAGATGCATATTCAATAGCCAAGTGCTCAATTACTTCAGGTTTGATTCCAGTGATTTCAGAAGCCATGTCTAAAGTGTATTTTTGCACTGTTTCTTTCATTTCTTCGAAACCTTTTGTCCTGTTAGCGATAAACTCATCATCTTGCAAGTCATTGTCAATTATGACTTTAATCATGGCATTCATTAATGCAACATCAGTACCTGTTTCGAATTGAACATATTCATCTGCTATTTTTGCAGTAGGAGTGAATCTTGGATCCAATACAACTAACTTAGCACCATTTTGTTTAGCTTGAATCAATTTACGTCCAAATAATGGGTGTGCTTCCATGTTGTTTGAACCAATACAGAAAATGTAGTCAGCCTCTTTAATACTGTCGAATCCATTAGTCATAGCCCCTGATCCAAAAGTGTTAGCTAAACCTGCAACAGTAGGTCCGTGACAAATACGTGCACAATGATCTACATTTTGAGTACCACAAGCTACTCTTGCTAATTTTTGAGTAATATAAATATTCTCGTTTGGTGAACGAGCACATGCATAGAATCCTACTTTATTAGGATCTTCATCAGACACTTCTTTGAGCTTTTTAGCAACTAAATCCAATGCTTCATCCCAAGAAGCTTCTCTAAATTCACCATTTTCTTTTATTAATGGAGTAGTTAATCTGTCTTCCCTATTAATAAATTGGTATCCAAAGTTTCCTTTTGGACATACTTTACCCTCATTTACAGGGTGTCTTTTTAAAGGTTCTACACCAACAATCTTACCATCCTTTACAACGAAGTTAAGTCCACAACCTGTACCGCAGTATGGACAGATAGTTGGTACATATTTAATCTCAACCATTTTATAATCTCCAAAATATTTTTTATGAAATAATTTAATAAGAAGCTTTTAAAAAGCTCCTTAAATTAAGTTTACTAGCTTATTCTTTTAAGAAAGTGTACCAGTAAATACATGCTACAAATACTGCACCACCGATAATGTTACCGATAGTTACTGGAATTAAGTTATTAATAAGGATAGTTCCCCAGTTTACACCTTCAGCACCTAAAAACATACCTAATGGTATGAAAAACATGTTTGCAACACTGTGCTCAAATCCAATACATACAAATGCCATGATTGGGAACCAAATACCTACAATTTTACCAATGATATCGTCAGATGCATTAGCTAACCATACAGCCAAACATACAAGCCAGTTACAACCAATACCTTTAATAACCGCTACTGAAAATGGCATGGTAACTTTAGCTTCTGCTACAGCAATCGCTTTTGCAGAAATCGCATATGCTGGTGCAGCAGTATCAGTAGGAGTGATTCCTCCCATTACAGTTAAAACATATGCTACAAATAATGCACCAATAAAGTTGAAAACCCAACTAAGTACCCAGTTTTTAGCAAGACCTCCAATAGATGCAGTACCATCCAAAACACCAATAGACATGAACAGTATGTTCCCAGTGAATAATTCAGATCCTGCAAGAACTACGATAATTAATCCTACAGGGAACACTGCACCAAATACGAATTTTTCCAAACCAATCGGTGCGCCTGCTTTTAACATGCCTGCGCTTGCCACTACAGCTAATAAACCACCAAATGCAATATAAGCTCCTGCTAAAAATGAGAGCAATATTACATTAACCACATTTGCAGAGTTTTTAGAACCAGCGGTTGCGGAAATTGCTTTCGCAACATCTACTGGACTTTTAAAAGATGAACTCATTATATCAACCTCTTTTTATTCCCTTTATATTAAATTTTATAATACTTAATGAAACCCACAATTTAGTTCAATCAGTATTATAGTAGTATATTTAGATTTTTTATATAAAAAGGATTTATTATTCGAATGTAAAAGAAATATTTAAATACTATATCCATCTAAAATTTAATATAATGATAAATCATGATGGATTATATGCACACATGAAAATTCTATTTTTTTAATATGCTACTCCATAATTAATGATAATATACTTTACAACAGATTAATAATACTTATTTTATAAAAAAACTACATAAAATTGCTTATTGCTTAATCACTCAATAAAAGTAACCATATGAAATAAGCTTTAATTCGACTGATTTTGCTTAAAATTGCTGAAAAATACATGAAATTAATGAAAATTTTAAAAAGCAAAAAGTAATGAATAAAATTTAGGTATGCCAAAAAATTATGAGGCGTTTAACAAAAAACAATTGCATATAGCAAATTAAGGCATTGACAAAATAATACATATACGATAATCAATAATTATAATTTAATGGTGATACAATGAAAATTGAAGAAGTTGATGCAATAAATTTCAAAAAAGGTGTTGTAAAAAACACAAAAGAAAAAGTTGTAAAGGATGAAACAATCACACTAACAATCAACAGAAATATTTCACGCAGCCTCTCTGCAATAGAAGATTCTCTGAAAGAATTTGCAGTTGGATATTTATTTAATGAAAACATGGTTAGGGATCTGGAAGATATTAAAAAAATTGAAATAGACGGACCGCAAATTAATGTTGAAATAGATGACACATTGCTTAAAACAAACGAAACTGTCCTTTGTTCAGACTCGGCAGGAGGATGGAGAAGCAAAATTGATGAAGTAAAAGCAGTTGAATCTGATTTTCAGGTTGATGTTCATGAATTAATATCAAGAATTGAAGAGCTAAAAGATAACGCGGAAATTTGGCAGGCCACAGGGGGAACACATGTAGCGGGAATTGTCTATAAAGATCAATTTATAGTAAAAGAAGATGTGAGCCGCCATGTTGCAGTTGACAAAGTAATAGGTCATGGAATATTAAATGACTTTGATTTGAAAAATTCATATGTAATTTACAGTGGAAGAATGCCTGCAGACATGGTCATTAAAATGACAAGAGCTGGAATTCCAATACTTGCATCGAATGCAGCTCCAGCCAATTCAGGATATAATATTGCAAAAAAAGGAAATATTACTTTAGTCGGCTTTTTAAGAGACCAACGTTGTAATATATACAATAACCAAAATAGGATTTTATTCTAATACAGTGTGTCTTGCTTTTAGGTCACTTTCAGTTTGATGCATCTTTTCCATCAACTCGGAGACGATAGCATCCAAGAATACTAAAGTGGTTAGCTCGAATGCAGTTCCTAAAGGGGTTAAAGAAGTATAATTACCATGAATTTGACGTTTAATATAATTCTCATCATCAACTTCTTTTTTTGTTCTTCCCTTAACAAGAATAAATGTATCTGCTAATTGACCTAAAGTGGAATCAGGATAAGACGTTAAAGCTAAAACTTTAGAACCTCTATTTTTAGCAATTTTAACAGCGGAAACTATAGTATTAGTTTCACCAGAACCTGAAATAGCAACAATACAATCATCTTCATAAATGGCAGGAGAGATAGTTTCACCAACTACATATGCACTTAACCCAAGGTGCATCAATCTCATTGCAAATGCTTTTGCAGCAAGACCTGACCTTCCAGCTCCAGTGACAAATATATTTTTTGAGTTTACGATGATTTCTTCAAATTTTTCAATAGACTTGTCATCTAAAAATTCTTCCGCAGTTTTTATATTATTCAATATAGCTTCAATAGAGGTTTTCATTATTTCCATTTTATCCAACTCATAAATCAATAATATTAATTATAGTTACAATTTTATATATAATTAATGAAATTCGAAAGTAAAGGCTTAATTAGTTTAGAGATAAATGGCAATGTTTACGATTATAAATTATACCAAAGCCTAGACTCACTTTCTCGAACTAAATCCCAAAGAAAATCTGCTAAAGAATTAAATATATCCCATACAGTATTTAATAGGAGATTACTCAAAGCTGAAGATAAGTTAGGTGTTGAAATTACCAGAAAGGTTGGAAACGGCACCATATTAACATCGGAAGGGTTGAGTTTACTTGAAGAATTTAAAAAATATCTCATTCAAATTGAAAAGCCATCTAACATTAACATTGCAGGAGGGCACATTAGTACCGGACTTCTAGAAAGTATCGAAACACCTTTTGACATCAATATTTACAGTAGCTCTGATGAAGATGCTTTTGAACTTGCAAAAAGAGGTGCCGTTGATATCCTAACGTTGGATGATCCATTAATCGCCTATGAGCGAGACATCAACTTTATGCCAATAGCTTATGACTATCTTGTTTTGGTTGCAAATCCCCAATCAAAAAATATCGAAAGCATATCTGATTTGGAGGGATTGGATTTTGTCAATGTTAACGGATCTGCTCAAAGACTTGCCTGGAACAGTTTAAAACATTATGATATTAAATATAACATAAAAGAAAGTGTCAGCTCTCAATTTGATGCCTTTAAAATGGTAAGAAATTCCAAAAATTTATATACATTTTTAAATGCAAGTTATTTTAAAGGAAATGAACTTTTAAAGTATGATACCCAACATGTAATCAGCGTTGTTAAGGTCAGCGAAGATAAAACTGATGTTGATGATTTTGTTAGATTTTTAATTAATGATGCCCAAAAAGATATTGCCAAACAAGGTTTCACACCTATGGGAGTTAGGATTGGATGATTGCTCATCCGCACTCTCTTAAGAACCGTGCGTGTCCGTTAGCCGAACACACGGCTCAAGCAGAACTTAATCCAAAAGTTCAATTATAATAATTCATCGATTCATAAAATAGTCCTATTTACTTCTGCCATATGGTGAATTTCTCACCAATATTCTTTGTAACTCTCGAACTTTTCTTGAATCTCATATGCTTTCGGCATGATGTATCCGTTTCTGTAACTTATCTACATACTTCCCGACCTTGTACCAATTACTAGACCAATCCGTAGCGTATTGTGCTGTGGACCCATAAACATTATCGTTTTGAGCATATCTCATCTTATCACTAATCCTTTGAATAAATTACTTCATTTCGTTTTATATTCACGTTTTCCGCCAATCAGAAGTCTGACATATTATCCATGCCACACACGAAGGCGCGGTATCCATTATAGTTATTATTCCCACAATTTCCTATTGTCTTTCGACTGTTAATGGCTTTTGCTTTCTCTGATATCCTCTACCTCCTAAGGAATTAGGTTTCATTCACAATCCACTTACTCACAAATAGTTGTGAGACCTTGTGAGGCTTACCAAGTTGATCTACTTCAGAAGCGAATGAATTAAGGTTCAATCTTTACTCCGACAATTACTATAAGATTATGACTAAATAATCATGTACTAACTGATTATTTCTATGAATTTACATTCAATAGTAGTTAAATTAAATTTAACATTGCATTCTGCCTATTGGTTTGGTTTACGAAGCTTGCAATTGTTCACTGTCGTTAACCTTTTTCATTCTTTCCCTAGCCATAAACATGATGAATGCTTTATATTTATTTAGGCATAATATCATGCAACCTCATAATCAATCACTCAATTATAAGTTTCAATAGGGAAAATCCCGTCATAACTGTGATTGAAATAAAATTTCACTGATTTAAATGGGAAATAGACCCTAACTTGTCGCACTAATACTTTTCAAATGCCCTTGGAAAAAATGAATATTAGATAATTATACATATTAAGTAACATCACTCATTTTTACAGTTTATGAAATTGCATATAAACGACCATATGCACTTTCAAAAGCATTAAATAATGATGAAACACAATATTATATTGAAAAAATAAAAAGGCGATATTATGGTTAAAAACAGAGATTTAGTAGCGGTTGGCCACTCTGCTCATGATTATATTATAAGAGTGCCTAAATTTCCAAAAGCTAATTTTTCAGCTCCCATAACCAATATGGAAACTTTTAATGGTGGGGCGGCTGCAAATGTGGCTTGTGTTGGAGCGAAGTTAGGATTGAAAACCTCCCTTGTTTCAGCTGTCGGTGGGGATTTCAAAAAAAACGAATATTATGAACATATGCAAAATTTAGGTGTCGATACTGATTCATTAATTATAGTTCCTGGCGAAGCAACACCTACAGCATTTGTCTTAACTGACGATAATGATGACCAGATCAGTTATTTCTACTGGGGTGCAGCACGTGAATTTGCAGAAAGCAAAGTACCGGCAGCAGCTATTAAAAATGCTGAAGCAGTTCATTTAGCTACCGGTGATCCTAATTTTAATTGGAAATGTTCACAAGAAGCCAAGGATGAAGATTTGCTTGTTTCATTTGATCCCGGTCAGGATCTTGGAATGTATGATACTAAAAAACTATGTGACGTTATTAAAAATACGACAATACTATTTGGAAATCATCATGAAATTGAAAGAATCCTTGATGCACTTGAAGTTGATTTAGACGGCCTTAGAGCTCTTGGACCTAAAATAATCGTTAAAACTTGCGGCGATATCGGTAGTGAAATTTATTCAAACGAGGAAAAAATTATTATCGATGCTGTTAAAAGAGATGCAGTTGACCCAACAGGTGCTGGAGATTCCTACAGAGCCGGATTTTTATCAAGATTCTTAAATGGAGAATCACTTGAAGAATCTGCTAAATTTGCATCATCAGTTTCATCATTTATCGTTGAACATCAAGGTTGTCAAACCAATATGCCTACTTTTGATGAAGCATTTGAAAGAATGAATGAATTTTATTAATTCTTTTATTTTTTCAATTATACTTTATTTTTCTCAAAACACCTTTATTTTTGTTATATCTACATAAAATTTACTATTTTTTAAAAAAAACTTGATTTAAATCAATAAAGTTGGAATTAAAAAATATCCTACTAATTTAAATACTATTAAATTAAAATAAGAAATTATCAACTTTATATGATAAGAGTATAAAGTAAATTTGACTATTTTAAATCTATGTGGAGAGATAATAATGACACAAATCAGTGATGCTAAAAAAGGCATTTTAACAGAGGAAATGAAGCATGTTGCCAAAATTGAAGGTGTAAGTGAAGATTTTATTTTAAAATCCGTGGCAGAAGGCACTATTGTAATACCTGGAAATGTTCACAGAGACATTGAAGCTGCAGGTATTGGAGCAGGACTTAGAACAAAAGTGAATGCGACAGTGGGAACATCAACCGACATTGTTAATTTCGATGAAGAAGTGGAAAAGGCACAAATTGCAATTGACCATGGCGCAGACTGCTTAATGGAGTTAAGTATTGGTGGAGACTTGGATGTAATAAGAAGAAGAGTTTTAGACATGTCCCCACTACCTGTAGGTTCAGTGCCAGTCTACCAAGCAGCGATTGAAACTATAAGGGAAGAAGGTTCCGTAGTCTACATGGAAGAAGATAAATTATTCAACACCATTGAAAAACAAGCAAAAGATGGTATTGACTTTATGGCAATTCACAGCAGCATTAACATTGAAACATTAACCAGGCTCAAAAGACAAGGCCGCGTAACTGGACTTGTATCCCGTGGAGGATCATTCATGTCCGGTTGGATTGTGGAAAACGAAAAAGAAAACCCACTATACGAAAACTTCGATTACGTATTAGAAATCGCAAAAGAACACGATGTAGTATTATCTCTTGCAAACGGTATGAGAGCAGGATCTATTGCTGATTCGACCGACAGGGCACAAATACAGGAATTGATTATATTAGGCGAATTAATTGACAGATCCCGTGAAGCAGGAGTACAATGTATGATTGAAGGCCCAGGACACATTCCAATTAATGAAATTCCGACAAATGTAATGATTCAAAAGAAAATGTGTTCAAATGCACCTTTCTACATGCTTGGACCTATCGTATGTGACGTAGCACCAGGTTATGACCATATCGTATCGGCTATTGGAGCGGCATCCTCTGCAAAAGCGGGTGCTGACTTTATCTGCTATGTAACTCCAGCAGAACATTTAGCTCTCCCAGACCCTGATGATGTAAAAGAAGGAGTTATTGCAACTAAAATAGGAGCATATGCAGGAGATTTGGCAACTGGTAGAATCGACGGCACACAAGACCTCGCGATGGCAGAAGCTCGTAAAAAACTTGATTGGGAAGCACAATATGAATGTGCAATGTTTCCTGAAGCTGCACGTGCAAAAAGAGACCAAAGACCACCTGAAGAAGAAGACACCTGTACCATGTGTGGCAACTACTGTGCAGTAAAAATCGTGAACGAATGGTTAGACCAATCTGATTCTGAATTAATTAAATAGATATCCCATCTATTTAATTCTCTTTTTTATTATTTGATATGTGAGATAAAATTTATTCCCTTTATTATTCTGGCATGTATTTTTCTTCGACATGTATCGTATAAAAGCAGAGATATGTTCTATTTCCATATTCTGATTACAATCATCTATTTAAATTATTTACCTATAGGCCGTACTGTTTTCTTTTCCTTAGAGTTTTATAGGGGATATGCATCCCAATTAGTTTAGAATATTGTGTTTAAAAAATAATAGATAATTACCCAATACTTAAATAAAATTAATTAATATTCTAAACAAACTACTATCATCACTTGAATATCTCTGAATATCAAAAAAATGCCGCACGAGTTTTTTAAAAAGACAAATCGATATAATATTTTTATATTATTAAATATAAAAACAAGATTAATATAAAACTTATTTTTATTATTATAATGGAGAATATAGATGACACATTGGATTGAAAATGTAGCTACTGAACTGGCTAAAAAAGATACAGAAGAACATATTATTGCAAGTGGAACATCCATATCAGGTTCCATTCATATTGGAAACTCATGCGATATTTTTATAGCTAACGCAATCGGTAAAAAATTAAGAGAAATGGGAAAAGAGGCAAAAACAATCTGGATTGCTGATGACCACGATCCTTTAAGAAAAGTCCCATATCCTTTACCTGAAGATTATGACAAATACCTGGGGATGCCATATTCAATGATTCCATGCCCTGACGGTTGTTGTGATAACTTTGTAGAACACTTTGAAAAACCTTTGCTTTCAGTGATGGAAGATTATGGAATTGAAATGGAAACCAAATCCGGTTTTGAAATGTATAAAAACGGAGATTACCTTGACTACATTAGAACTTCACTTGAAAAAGTTGATGAAATCAAAGAAATCTTTAACGAATACAGAAGAGAAAAATTAGCAGACGATTGGTTACCGTACAATCCGATTTGTGATGAATGCCATAGAGTAAATACCACTTACGCATATGACTACAATGGAGATACCATCAAATACAGATGCGAATGTGGCCATGACGGTGAAATGGACATTAAATCTGGAAATGGTAAACTTACCTGGAGAGTTGAATGGGCGGCAAGATGGAAAATCTTTAAAACTACTTGCGAACCATTTGGAAAAGACCATGCAGCAAGTGGCGGATCATATGATGTAAGTAGCGTGATTTCAGAAAAAATATTCGACTATCCTGCACCATACCCAGTGCCATACGAATGGATTACTCTTGATGGGGAAGCCATGAGTAAATCCCACGGTGTTTTCTTTGCTCCTGAAGAATGGTTAAAAGTTGGACCTGCAGAAAGCCTTAATTACTATTTATTTAGATCAAAACCTATGAAAGCGAAAGATTTCTCACCAAAAATGCCTTTCTTAGACTTCATTGACCAGTTTGATACAGTTGAAAAAGTATTCTACGATGAAATAGAAGCTCCATCTGAAAAAGAAGGTAAAAAATTCAAGGAAATCTATGAAATAGTTCAGATTAATGAAGGCAGCCCTCTGCCTTTCAGACCTTCATTTAGATTCTTAGTTAATGCTTATCAAATAGCTGGTGATGACCTTGAAAAAATATTCGGCATTCTTAAAAGGAATTCACAGTTAACTAAAAGCTTTGAAGATAAAGAATTCTGCGATTTAACTGAAACGGAATTAGCCCAATACAGACAAAGAGTTGATAATGTAATTTACTGGTTGGATACTTATGCACCTAAATTTGTTAAATTCCAAGTGCAAGAGAAAAGTATACCGAAATTACCTTTAACCACTGAACAAGACAAATTCTTAACTGACCTAGCCGGTTTGATGGAAACTACTGAGTTCAGTGATGCAGCTGACCTGCACGATGCAATGTATGAAATCTTAGAAGCTCAAGAATTAAAACCGCAAAAAGGTTTCCAAGCTATTTATAAAATGATTCTTGGACAAAAACAAGGCCCAAGAGCGGCGTCATTCTTGTTGAGTTTAGACAAAGACTTTGTTGTAAAAA
Source organism: Methanobrevibacter sp. V14 (assembly GCF_963082475.1). Classification (NCBI taxonomy): domain Archaea; kingdom Methanobacteriati; phylum Methanobacteriota; class Methanobacteria; order Methanobacteriales; family Methanobacteriaceae; genus Methanobrevibacter; species Methanobrevibacter sp. V14. The sequence goes on along the minus strand of NZ_CAUJAM010000009.1, from coordinate 157,954 downwards.
GATTAAGAAAAGAAGCTTAATCTTTTAACTTTTTATTTCTTCAGAACAGCGTTCGTGATTTTAATAATTTTCCCACTAGGAAGTAGAATATGGAAAATCCCACAGGAATTTTTACAAACACTTTAATATGGTTTGGTGTTGCAATATCAGTTTCTGAAATCGAAGCAGGTATTCAAATAGCTTCAGCGTCTTCACTAAACTCATTATGGCTCCCATTAGTCCTTGGACATGTACTTGGCGGAATATTGCTATTTTTCATTGGGTTTATTGGTGCAAAACTTCGAATAAATGCAATGGAAACAACAAAATCGGCTTTTGGCAAATATGGATCCAAGTTTTTTGCAACATTGAATGTATTGCAATTAATTGCATGGGTAGCGGTATTGAATGCACAAGGAGCGGTTGCCCTTGTTAGCCTGAATTTGCCAATATCTTTTGAGATGACTTCGGCTATTCTTGCAGCACTTGTTGGCCTATGGGTTTATATTGGACTTCAACGTTCAACAAAAATAACAACAAGCGTCATGTCAGTATTGATAGCCTTACTTGTAATATTGTCTGTTAAATTGTTCGTGTTCAGCACCCCTGCTGGAGTGAATTCGATTTTTAGCAGCTCACAAGCGCTTAGTTTTTGGAATATCTTTGAAATTTCGATTGCAATGCCTATTTCATGGTTGCCTGTAATATCTGACTACACCAAGGATGTTGAAAATCCTGTTAAGGCTACAGCAGCATCAGCAATAGCATACACACTTGCAAGCCTATGGATGTATTTCATAGGAATTGGGGTTGTCAGCATTGGATCAAAAAACATTGCAGATGCCATACTCATAATGGGCCTTGGAACTCCTGGAGTCATAATCATGGTGTTTTCAACCGTGACTACAAACTTGTTAGCAACAAATTCGGCGGGGGAATCTGCAAAATCCATTTACAGCAGACTAAATCCCAAAATTGCAGGAGTTATAGTCAGCGTCTTAAGTGTAGGAATTGCCATTTCAGGAATTATGAATCATTACATAGGTTTTCTTTATCTAATTTCATCAGTGTTTGCTCCAATGGCTGCAGTGCTACTGATTTCGTTTTACTTTAATAAAAATGATGAAGACAATGTTATTCATTGGAAATGGAATATGTTTGCATGGTTTGTAGGATTTATGGTTTATCAATTGGCAGGATTATTCGATTCGGTTGTCTTAGGACCAACATTACTTTCAATTATAGTTTCAGCAACACTTACATATTCCTATGTATTATTGCAAAACAATATATCATGTTAAAACGTTGAAAAGAAACTATTAAATCCTATTAACATTAAATTAAACTTTTAAATTCCTTTTTCATTAAAAGTTCATCAACAAATTGATAATCTAATTTTTCAAATATCTCAACCAAAATGTCTTCGCGACTATCGAAATTAACTACAACACTTTTAAATTCATAATCCATAGCTATTTTCTCAAGTTGCCTAATTAATTTATAAGATATTTTTTCACGATTATCATAAGAGTTTAAAAATAAGGTGGTGATTTCAGCAGATTTTGAGTCATATGCCTTAAAACTAGCGCAACCTACTGTCTTTTTATAATTATTTAAGAGTAAAGCTATCTGAGGGCCTTCAACACTGCATCCAAAAGATTTGCAGAATTCAATAAATCTTTCATCGTTCTCATCTGTTACTATTATTTCCATTTTATCTTGATTCTGTAGTGTTTCCGACTTTATTAAGTTCATCATCCCAAATTTCACAATTATTACATGAGAATTCTAAAAATAAGTCACGACATTTAATATCGTTTAATACAACTACTTCAACATCATTACATTTTAATAAGTTCTCAGCACCCATCAATGTAGTATTGTCCCCAATTACAACACGCGGAATATTATATAATATTACAGCACCTGAACACATCGGACAAGGTGACAATGTAGTATATAAACAGCATCTTCTGTAATCATCATAACATAAGCGACCCGCATTTTCTATTGCATCCATTTCAGCATGCAAAATTACAGAATTGTTTTGAATAAGACGATTATGTCCTCTGGATATTATCTCTCCATCTCTAACAAGTACAGATCCAATAGGAAGACCTCCTTCAGCTAAAGATTTTTCAGCTTCCTTAATAGCCTCGCCCATAAAATAATTATCAGATTTCATGAAAAAAATAATGTTATAAATGGAATTTAATTCATTTATTTGAATCTAGTGAATAATCCTTTTCTATTGGATTCTTTTTCTAATGCATCTTCAAGTTTTTTGACCCGTTTTCTTAAATTTGAAATTGTTTTACCGTTTTCATTAGATAATTTATCATAAGTGCTCTCTTTAATTTTTAATTGAGTTTTAAGAGCAGATATTTCTTCTTTGTAAACAGAAATTTCCTTTTCATTTTTTGCATCAAGTTCATCTTTATAATTTCCAAGGTTAAGGATTTCAGATCTTAGTTTGTCAATTTCTTCTGAAAAAGAAATGTTTTCTTTTCTTGCACTAGACAATTTTCTTTTTAACTCGTTAACTTCGTTAGATAACTTAGAATTATCCTTTAAAAGTTTTTCAATATCGGTTTCATCAAGTTTAGCTTTAAGATCAGATATTTTGGATTCCAAATCTTTTTTAAGGTTAGCGAGTTTGGATTCGAATTTATCAGATTTTACTTTATAGACTGCTCTTTCAGCACCTAATTTAACAATATTATTACTTAAATCCGCATTAATATCTAATTGGTCAAAATATTTTCTAGTGGATTTTTCAAGCGCTCGAGTTAATTCATTTTTAAGATTTTTAAGCTCGGCATTTTCCTTTTTAAGATCGGGAATTAGTTTGTTAGTTAAGTAGTTAAGTTCATCTGATTGATTAGATAATTTTTTATCTTTTTCATTTAACTTATCTTTAAATTCATCTAATTTAGAAGGTTTTGGTTTTGGTTGTTTTTTAGGTTCTTCAACATCCTCTTCACCAGATTCTTCAACTGTTTCTTCAACTACCGGTTCAGGAACTTCCTCATCAACTTCCACAACAGGCTCTTCACCAATATCCTCATCAGCCACTTCCCCATCAACTACCGGTTCAGGAACTTCCTCTTCAACAGATTCTTCAACTAATGGCTTTTCTTCTCCAATAGCCGCTGGTTTTTCATCAATAGTTTCTTCAACTACAGGATTAGGAACTTTATTTTCAGCAACTGGTTCCTTAAAAACTTTTTCATCTGTTTTAACTACACGTTTGTTTTTTAATTTATCTAAATCTAATTTTACTTTTTGCCCATACATAGCATTTAATGGTTTATCATCAGACATTAAAATCACCATAATAACAATACTACTTAATATAAATTCAACTACGATATACACTAATAGATTAATATCTTGAGATATTTAAGTATTATTAAAAAATTTAATAATCATGAAAACTAATAGTAACATACTAAATTAATTTTGTAACTTGTGGCGATACAATGGATTATTTTGATAGATTAGAACAAGAAACCAATCACCTATACGAAATTGCTAATATGGCAAGGTCACGAGGTTTAGACGTTGAAACAAAAACTGAAGTACCACTTGCAAAGGATTTGGCTGAAAGAGTAGAAGGGCTTGTAGGTCCTGAAGGTGTAGCGCAAAGAATTAAAGAATTGGAAACAGATTTGGACAGGGAGTCTGTTGCTTTTGAAATTGCCGCCGAAATTGCATCTGGAAAGTTCGAATTAAGTGGTGAAAAAGCAAAATGGAATGAAGAGCAAAGATGTGACCAAGGCTTAAGAACTGCTCTTGCTATTTTAACAGAAGGGGTGGTAGCAGCTCCTTTGGAAGGAATTTCTCAAGTGAAAATTAAAGAAAACTTTGATGGGACAAAGTATATTGGAGTTTACTTTGCAGGACCAATTAGAAGTGCTGGAGGTACAGCGGCTGCATTGGCTGTGCTTTTAGGAGATAAAATCAGAAGAGCAATTAATATTGATGAATTTAAACCAATCGATGATGAAATCGAAAGATATGTAGAAGAAGTTGAGCTTTACGAGTCCGAAGTTACAAATTTACAATACTCGCCAACGCCAGAAGAAGTGAGATTTGCCGCCAACCATATACCCGTAGAAGTTTCAGGAGAGCAAACTGATAAAGTAGAAGTGTCCCATAGAGATTTAGAACGTGTGGAAACTAATAATATTCGTGGCGGAGCGCTTTTAGCTATGGTTGAAGGAGTTATCCAGAAATCTAAAAAGATTAAAAAAATCGCTAATAAATTAGGTCTTGACTGGGATTGGCTTGAAGAGTATTCAAAACCTAAAACAAATGACTCTTCAGACGATAGTGGAAATTCAGACGTTGCCAGCGAACCAAAATATATTCAGGACATTATTGGAGGAAGGCCCATTCTTGGATATCCTTCCGAAAAGGGCGCATTTAGATTAAGATATGGAAGATCTAGAAACACAGGCCTTGCCACTATGGGAGTTCATCCAGCTACTATGGCATTGCTTGAATTTTTAGCAGTAGGAACACAGCTTAAAATTGAATATCCTGGAAAAGGAAATTGTGTCGTTCCGGTGGATTCTATTGAAGGGCCAACTGTTAAACTTAAAAACGGCGATGTAATAATTATTGATAGTGTTAAACAGGCACGTGAACTTAAAAAAGATGTTGTCGAAATATTGTTCCTAGGAGATATGCTTGTTGCATTTGGTGAGTTTTTAAGAAACAACCAACCGTTATGCCCATCAGGATGGGTTGAAGAATGGTGGATTCGACTATTAATGAGAAGTGAAAACTTCAATGATGACCTGGATTTGCACAGGCTTGAATATGATTATATCTCCTCTGTTGAAGCTTTTCAATTATCTAAGGATTATGGTATACCTCTCCATCCAAAATACACTTATTGCTACAATGACGTGAGCATTGAGGATTTGAATGCTTTAATTGATTTGCTTGAAAAATCCAAATCAACTTACAGTCAGGGAAAAGGAATTGAACTGGAGTTATCCTATCCAAAAAGAGTTTTGGAAATTATAGGCGTTCCCCATATTGTAAGAGATGGAAAAATAATTATTGATAAAGATCACTCTTATGCCCTTTTAGTAACACTATCCAGGAAATTGCCTGAAATGAAAACTACTATTGAAGCTGTCAATAGTGTTTCGCCTGTTGAAATTAAAAACAAAGCTCCGGCCTACATTGGCACCCGTGTAGGCAGACCTGAAAAATCAAAAGAAAGGTTGATGAAACCTGCACCTCATGGATTAATCCCTATTGGCAATAATGGTGGAGCTAGAAGATTAGTTGCAACAGCTGCTAAAAAAGGCAATATTAAAATAGACATTTCAAGAAGGAAATGTACTAACCCCGAATGTGGAATTAGCTCATTTGGTGCACTTTGTCCCAAATGTGGCCATCCAACTGAAATGGGCAATCCTTCTAAGAAGAATATTCCTCTTGGAAGCATGCTTAAAAAAGCATCTGATAATGTTAAAGTAAGACGTGTTGATGAGGTTAAAGGTGTTGTCGGTATGATTTCAGAATCAAAACTGCCTGAACCTATTGAAAAAGGAATACTGAGAGCTAAACATGAAGTATTTACTTTTAAAGATGGAACAATACGTCACGATTCAACTGATCTGCCGCTGACTCATTTCATTCCAAGAGAAATTGGAGTTAGTGTTGAAAAATTACATGAAATGGGTTATGAAAAGGACTGCTATGGAAATCCGATTGAAAATATTGACCAAATTATTGAGTTAAGAGTGCAGGATATTGTAATATCTGAAAATTGTGGGGAATATCTGCTTAGAACTGCTCAATTTATTGATGATGAGCTTACAAGGTATTATGATATGGATCCGTTTTATAATGTTAAAGAAAGAAGTGATTTGATTGGACATTTAGTGGCAGGTCTTGCACCCCATACATCCGCCGGAGTATTGGGAAGAATTGTTGGATTTACAAAAGCATTAGGTTGTTATGCTCATCCTTACTTCCACTCTGCTAAACGTAGAAACTGTGACAGTGACGAAGATGCTGTAATGTTACTTTTAGATGCTTTAATTAACTTTTCAAAGACTTACTTGCCAAACACTAGAGGAGGCAGTATGGATGCTCCTTTGGTTTTGTCCTCAAGAATTGACCCTGAAGAGATAGATGACGAGTCCCACAACTTGGATATTTTTGAAAGATTCCCTGTTGAGTTTTATGAAGAAACATATACTCCACATAAACCTGCTGATGTACTTGAATATATTGACAATGTTGAAATGCATTTAGGAACTCCCCAGCAGTATGAAGGATTAATGTTTTCTCATCATACTTCAAGCATCCATGCAGGACCTACAGTTTGCCTTTATAAGAGGCTACCTTCCATGAAAGAAAAAGTAGAAGCACAAATTTCCCTTGCTGAGACTATTAGAGCTGTTGATCAACGGGGTGTTGTTGAAAAGGTTTTATCTTCACATTTCCTGCCAGATATTATGGGCAATTCCCGTGCATTTTCCAAACAAAAAGTCAGATGTACAAAGTGTGGAGCCAAATATCGCAGAATGCCCCTTAACGGAAAATGCAGATGTGGAGGTAATTTAATTTTATCTGTATCAAAAGGATCGGTTACCAAGTATCTTGAAATTTCAAGAGATCTGGTTAACAGATATCCCGTATCACATTATCTCGAGCAACGTCTTGAAATCCAAGAATACGGTATTAACTCGTTGTTTGAAAGTGATAAATCCAAACAGAGCTCGCTGGATGTATTCTTCTAGATACTTCCCAAATGCTCTCTTGGATTATTGATTTTTTATATCAGCAATATAAGATAGTTCAGAGCATATAAACTTTGTTCGGCTCAAGACGAACATTTTATATATGATTAAATCCAATGTATTAAATAGAAGTTCGTGTAATTGCGAACAATAATTATACAAGGGAGTATTAATACTATAGTAAGTGAGAGGCACCCCTCTCAGAATTTGACATATAAATTTTTATTAATGGAAAAATGGTGTGAAAATGGAAAAAATATCAGAATTAGGAAATAATTTACAAGAATCCATTAAAATCAATGTAGAAAAAAACAACGGAATTAAAGAAAGATTTAGTTACGAAAAATTAATGAAATCATTAATTATGGTCGAAACTCCATTTTTTGAGTCAGACAAAATAATTGCAACCGTAGTGTCTCAACTATATGATGGAATTAAAACCAAAGAAATCAAAAAAATCGTGCACGAATGCTTAGAAGACATTGATCCTGAAATTGCAAATAAATATTTAGCAAGTACTCAATTAAAAGTACGCACTTCCAGAGATACTATCGAAGCATTTGATTTATCAAAAATTGCTAACACATTAATTGAAGAAACCGGAGCTAGCCAAGAAACCGCTTTCGAAATTGCCACTGAAACATGGAAGGAACTCAAAAAATTAAATGTGGAATACTTAACTGCACCTATGATTAGGGAAATAGTTAACACCAAATTAGTAGAATACGGATTAGAAGATTTAAGAAGCCGTTACACTCGTTTAGGTATTCCCGTATACAACATTACCTCTTTAATCGAAAATGGTAACAGAGATAATGCAAACATGATTCACAACCCAGAAAGTATCCACAAGCATGTAGCGGACGAAGCACTGAAACAATATGCACTCTTAAAAATGCTGCCGGCACACTTAGCAGATGCACACATGTCCGGTGACATCCACATACACGATTTGGAATTCTTCGCAGGAAGACCTATGAACTGTATGCAACATGATATCAGAACTTTCATCAAATACGGGCTTAAAGTAGATGGTACAGGTGACCACACCTCCATTGCAGGTGCACCAAACCATATGGAAACTTTAATGAACCACACTGGTGAAATTATGCTTGCAGCACAGCAAAACATGTCTGGTGGACAAGGAATGTCCTTATGGAACGTGTTTGTTGCACCATTTGCAAGAGGCAGAAGCTATGAAGAAATCAAACAGTCTGTGCAAATGCTTATCTACAACTTAAACATGGCATACGCAGCTCGTGGATCACAAGTTCCATTTACCAGTATGGCATTGGAATTTGGTGTTCCTGATTTCTTAAAAGAAGAAACCGCATACGGGCCAAAAGGCCAGGTTGTTGGAACTTACGCTGACTTTGAAGATGAAACTAGATTAATCCAGAGAGCATTCACTGAAACATTACTTGAAGGAGATAACGAAGGTAAACCTCATTTATTCCCAAATACTATTTATACCTTAAGGCCTGAAACAATGACCGGTGAATACGAAGATGATTTAAGACTAGTGCATGAATTATCTGCAAAATTCGGTTCATCTTACTTTGTAAACATGTTCCCCGAATACAGAGGAAAAATGGCAAACTACATGGGATGCAGAACATGTTTACAAGATACCTGGACTGGTGACTGGGATCAAGATTGTTTAAGAACCGGTAACCTCGCATACGTAACCTTAAACTTCCCAAGAATCGGATACCAATCCAAAGATGAATCTCAGGTATTTGAATATTTAGACGAATACATGGATTTAGCAGTTGAAACTTTAATGCTTAGAAGAGAACAAGGATTAAAATGTTTAAATGATTTCCACATTTTACCGTTTTTAAAACAACAAGTAGGTGAAGATTCATACTACAGAATCCAAAACTCAACCTTATCCTTCGGTTTTGTTGGACTTAACGAAATGTTATTGAGCTTGTTCGGTGAAGGAATTGAAAACCCTGACTCTAATAAATTCGGTGTAAAATGTCTCGAATATGTTAATGACAGAGCTAAAAAATTACAGGAAGAAACCGGACTCAGATGGTCTGTTTTACAAACCCCTGCCGAATCTACCGCTTACAGATTTGCAACACTTGATAAAAAACAATATGCCGATCAGGCTATCGTGCAAGGTGATGGAAACGCTAACTACTACACAAACTCCTCACATGTACCTGTAGATACTGGATTGTCATTAGTTGAAAAAATCAAAATTGAAGAACAATACCACAGATTAACTCCTGGTGGACACATATTCCATGCATTCATGGGAGAATCTTACTCCGATCCAGATTCATTAATGAGTTTAACTAATAAAATCGCAAGAAAATCAGATATCGGATTCTGGGCTTACAGTTCAGCATTGAGCTTCTGTTTAAATTGTAAAACTTTAATGAAAGGACTTAACAATGCTTGTCCTACCTGTGGTGAAAAAGAAGATGTAGAATGGTATGACAGAATTACCGGTTACGTGCAACAAGTCGGACGTGCAAAATCTGCATCCGGAGGATGGAACCCAGGTAAACAGCAGGAACTAATGGATAGAAGAAGATTTGAAGATAACTGAAGTTATCTTCTTTTCACACCATCTTAACAACACCATATTAATCTGTTTTTAAAAATACTTCCAACTATAATGTAAGAATTTCTTTAAAGTGCAATCACCTAAGTTTTTGAAAGAGCCCACAACCATCAAAACTAAAAGTATATTAATAACATTAAACTAAAATTATAATATTATCATATCACTGATGGTAATAGTTATTTTCACATTCTATGTTACTAGTATTTATGGGCTAATTTAATACTAGATCGCTGATAACATAGATTCATACCCAGACTTAACAGATTCGAGGTAATATAATGCAAAGATCAAGAGGATTAAAAAGTAGATCAAGAAAAAAAATGACCAAAGTACAAAGACCTGGTAGAACTAACCCAATTACTAACAGACTCCAAAGATTTAAAGAAGGAGATATAGTTCACATTACTATTAACCCATCCATCCAAAAAGGACAGCCTGCTCCTAGATTCCATGGTAAAACCGGTGCAATCGTGGGTCAAAAAGGAAAAGCATACCTCGTCGCTTTAAAAGATGGAAATAAAGCAAAAGAGTTAATAGTACGACCTGACCACTTAAAATTACAAAACTGATTTCTATGATTGGAAAAGAAATTATCAAAAGCGAACCCATACCAAGTTCCAAAGTTAAAAAAGTACTTGAAGATTTTGCTGAAGATAATGAATTAAATTACGAACAAAATCTTACATTAAACCATCTTTCAAGGTTTAAAAGATATTCTGCTGATGATGCAGATGAAATCTTAAAAAAACTCCAAGAGGAATTTGGATTAAGAGATAAAGTCGCTGCTCATATTGTTGATATGGTTCCAGAAGATTTAGCAGATATGAGATTAATCTTTGCTAAAGAAGCAACCAAAACAAGCAAAGAGGACATGGAAAAAATCCTTGAGATGCTTGAACAATATGAATATGTCGAATAGTATTTTTACTATTCCCTCTTTTTATTTATTTTTAAATTTTAACTTAAAAAGCAACTTTTTTTAGATATCTTTATTATAGTTAAAGATTAAACTTATAGAATAAGTTAATGTTATAGCTAATTTAGTTATATAATAAAAACAATAGTGAGTGATAATATGAATAATAAAAATAAAAATGGAAAGACTCCAACAGTTAAAAAAGAAGAAAATGCTGTTGTGCTTGATTACCTAAGTCGAGGATATATTAAATCCGATATGTCCAAATTTGGTGGAAAGCCTATTGCTCAAGCTATTGGTACAGAAAGATTCACTTTACTTGAATTATCTCCTAAAAATGGTGTTGATTTAGAAATGCAAGAAACCGTGTATATTGGAAGAGATAAAAGAGAGAAAATATACAAGGTTCTTGGAAAATTAGATTTCGAAAATTTAACTGCAACAAGCAGAATCGAATTGGATTATGCTATTCGTGACATTGTTGAAGCTAATGAAGAGAAATATGTTGAGTTCTTTAACACGGCAGATTCCGTAAGTACAAGACTTCATTCACTTGAATTAATTCCGGGAATTGGTGAAAAATACATGTGGGACATTATTAAAGCCAGAGAAGAAAAACCTTTTGAAAGTTTTAAAGACATCGCTGAAAGACTTCCGACATTGGCCGATCCTGCAGGAATGATTGTCAATAGAGTTAAACAAGAATTAGATACAACAATACCAAAAAGAGGAAAAAACAAATATTGCATATTTACACAATGTCCTAGATTTTCAAGAACAAAATAAGTGATAAATTGATTAGTGAAAATTCCCAATCATTATCTAAAACAACTAAAGATATCTTAAATCAGAATGGGATAAAGTTAAATAAAAGTCTTGGTCAAAATTATTTAATCGACAAGAATAAAAGAGATCAAATTGTTAACTTTGGAAATATAACAAAAGATGATGTTATATTAGAAATAGGGTCAGGAATTGGAACACTAACCATTGACCTTGCCAAAAAAGCTGGAAAAGTAATGGCCATTGAACAAGACCCTAGAATTTGTGGAATACTAACTCAAAGGCTTAAAAAAGAAAAAATAGATAATGTAGAATTAATTAACGATGATGCATTAAATATAGATTTTCACTATTTTAATAAAATCGTCTCTAACCTACCTTATCAAATTTCATCACCGATTACTTTTAAATTTCTGGATTACGATTTTGATTTAGCTATTTTAATGTATCAAAAAGAATTTGGGCAGCGAATGGCAGGTGATGTTGGAACTAAAAATTATTCAAGGCTTTCAGCTATGCTTTATTTTAAATGTGATGTTGAAAAACTGACAGATGTAAGTTCAGAGAGTTTTATTCCAAAACCGAAAATTGACTCAATGGTTGTTAGGCTAAAGCCTAAAGAAAATAGGATATCTAAAGAAGACTTTGAGATTTATTCTAAATTTACAAAAGCTTTATTCCAGCACAGAAATAAAAAAATTAGAAATGCTTTAATTGATTCAAGGCACATTATTGGTAATATTGATAAAAAAGTTCTCAAAAAAAGATTAAATGCAATTGAAGATGATGAAATAAATGAATATCTCTCAAAAAGGGTTATTGTGTTAACTCCCGAAGAGATTTTGTATGTTTCAAAGAAATTAAACCCAGTTTTTAATGAGTAGATATTATGCCAGAGTTTATTATCAATACCGATGATAATGTATATGTTCCAGCTGAAGACAGTTATTTATTAGCTGATAATTTAGAAATTGAACATGGAATGAGCGTTTTGGAAATTGGAACAGGTTCTGGTATTGTTGCAATGTATGCTTCAAGATTGACTGACAACATTACAGTTACCGATATTAATTTTGATGCTTGTGAACTTGCAAGGAAAAACTTCCAGGCAAATAATATTGAAAATATAGAAATTTTATTTGGAAATCTGTTTGAACCTCTTGAAAATAGAAAGTTTGATGTAATTTTATTTAATACTCCATATCTTCCAACTGAAGAAGGGGAAGTTATAGATGACACATTAAATTATGCATTCGATGGTGGATTAAATGGTAGGAAAGTTATTGATTTATTCTTAAATGAATTGAAAAGTCATTTAAATGATGGTGGAATTGTCCAGATGATACAGTCTTCACTTTCAGACAATGAAGAAACATTAGCCAAACTAGATGAATTAGGATTCATGGCAGAAATAAAAGCCTCTGAACATTTCTTTTTTGAAGACATCACATTGATTAATGCCTATAAAGTTTAAATAAAGCAATTCTTATACTTTTTATCCTGAAAAATAATTTTAAAAAATCATGAGGGAATTTTATAATTCTCCCTCGAAAACAAGCTCTGCCGGACCTTCCATGAAAGCTCCAAGAGCACCTTCTTTTTCATAAATATTAAATTTTAAGTCCCCTCCAGGTAAATGGAGCAATATTTCATCGCCGAATAATCCCAGTTTAAAACCAGAAATTGCAGTTGAAGTTGCACCAGTACCGCAGGCAAGCGTAACACCAGCACCACGTTCCCAAGTACTCATCTTAGCTTCGTTTCCAGAGATAACTTCCACAAAGTGCACATTGATCTTTTCAGGAAATGCTTCATGTGCTTCAATGGCAGGACCATACTTTTTAATGTCAATTTCATCCACATCATCAACAAAGATGATTGCATGAGGATTTCCAACACTAACGGCAGTTAAGTTGAATTTCGTATCCAATACCCCCAATTCCCCATTTAAAAACTCATCCTCATCAGCATTCATCGGAATTTCTGAAGTTTTAAATGTGGATAACCCCATATCCACTTTAAATAATACCGGCTCATCATTTTCTAAGGTTATTTCAATAGTTTTAATTCCCGCTCTTGTCTCAACAGTCATTTTTTCTTGTTTTAAAATACCTTTCCGATATACAAAATCCCCAAAGCATCTTATACCGTTTCCACACATTTCAGCTTCGCTTCCGTCAGGATTGAACATTCTATATCCAATATCAGCAACTTCAGACGGTTCTACAAACAATACTCCATCCCCACCTACTCCAAAGTTTCTGTGGCATAAGATTCTGCATGCTTCTGGCTTATCAGCTTCAGGAATAACTTCCCCATCAAATTCATTTATGATTGGAAAGTCATTGCCTATTCCATGCATCTTTGAAAATTTTAATCCTTTTAATTCTACCATATTATCAGCCTATTTTAAGTGTGGCGGAATACTTTGTTTAGCATATAAATCTTCAAATTCTTGTCTTTCACGTACAACCCTGCATTTTCCATCTGTCACTAAAATTTCAGAAGCAAGTGGGCGTGAATTATAATTGGATGACATTGTAAATCCATATGCTCCAGCGTTTAAGATACCTAAAACGTCTCCTTCACATACATCAGGCATTGGTCTGTCACGTGCGAATAAGTCTCCGGATTCACATACGTTACCTGCAATATCTACTTCCTGAGTGTTTTCTGCATCCATACGGCTTGCATCAACAATATGATGATATGACTCATACATTGCCGGCCTTAAAAGGGTATGGAAACCTGCATCCACTCCGATAAATTTACGATAGCTTTGTTTTATACTGTTAACAGTTACAAGCAATACACCAGCATCAGCTACCAGGAATCTTCCAGGCTCAAGGTACATTGTAGGAGAACCCATATCATATTGTTCTAACTTTTCCTTAAACAGGGCAATGTTAACTTCCGCAAACCTGCCTAAATCTACGACATTCTCTTCGGGACTGTATGGAACCCCTACACCCCCACCAAAATCAACAAATTCAAAGTCAATTCCGGCTTCCTGGTGCACTTTTCCTGCAATATCCATTGTAGATTCGATAGCTAATTTAAATGGCTCCGGATCTAAAATACCTGACCCGATGTGGGAGTGCATACCTATTGGGTTGAAACCTAATTCCTTTGCCATTTCATATACTTCAACAGCTTCTGAATCCATGATGCCGAATTTACTCATTACCCCTCCTGTAATGCAGTGGTCATGATGTCCTGCACCAACCATAGGATTTACCCTAAAGGATATCTTTAATCCTTCAGGATCCACCACACCAGCCAATCTCTTAAGTGCGGATACTGAGTCGATGTTTAAAACTGCACCTTCATCATGTACGAATTTTAATTCATCATTGGTAATGTTGTTGCCTGTAAACAAGATTCTTTCCCCTGAAAATCCGAGCATTTTTGAGATGTGAACTTCTCCAGGTGAAACAGCATCGATACAGCAGCCTTCACTTTCCAATATTTTCATTACTGCAAGGTTGGTATTAGCTTTACATGCATAAAATACTTTAAAATCAGGATAATATTTTGAAAAAGCAGAATAAAACCTATTATAATTGTCCCTTATTCTGCTCTCATCAATTACAAAAGTTGGAGTTCCGAATTCTTCTGCAATATCTACTGCATCTGCACCACCAATATCCAAGTGGTTTTTATCGTTTGTTTTAATATTTAAATTCATGATCTAAACTCCTTAAAAAAGTTACATTATGACATTACTTATTTGCCTTAATCTATTTAAAAGTAGTGAAGGAATAGGATTTGGGGACTGTCAATTGGTTAGGACTTTTTTTTGATTTTCTATCCACCCATCTTTTCTTGTCATGATATAGTCAAATATTCCTTCAGGAGTTCTATAGATTCTTTTTGTGTGTTTATCTAATGTATTTCCGAAGTAATTTTCTATTTTGTTGTTTGTACTATCTAATTTTCCAATATGGTCTTTTTCAAGGATTATTAGATATTTTCTGTAAACTGGGAAGAAATTTTTATTTAAGTAGTCTTGCATCATCTTTGGAAAATTCTTTAATTCATATTTTAATAGTTTTATGTAACTTATTGCTTTTTCGAGTGATTGTTGGTGGAATAATTCGTAAAATAATCCAACATATATTTTTATTTTATCAGATATTTCTTCTTTTTTCTTTTTTCTCATTTTTTTGATTTTGTTTTCTGAGATTTTTGTGTTGTTTTTTTCGTAATTCTGTTTCGTATTTATCGAGTTCTTCGTTTATTTTTGGTTTTAAGTTGGTTGTCATGTTTTTTTATTAGGTGGAATGTGCATTGTTGGTGTGCAAAGCCTAATTTTATCATTATTTGTTCATAGTCTTCTTTTAAGTCAGTTATTATTGCTTTGCGGTGTTTTAAAGGGATTGATATGTCAATGAAATCGTGAATTATTTTTGATGTTTCTTTTTTGGATATTAGGTATGCTAGGGTATATTATTGATTATATCAAATATATCTAGTCTGTATATTCATTTTCCTTCATTTCTGACCCATTGGGCATCATATCCATAATATCCTGAGAGTTTTAGTTCTTCGTTTAACCAGTACAGTCCGTCATCAGTTTTTAAAGCTTTTTTAACTGACTCATGTGAAATACTAAAGTTCAATAACGTTTTAAAATCATTTCCAATGTTTCTTAGTGATTTCCATCCGTGTTGTAGGAGTTTTTTTGCTTTGTTTTTCATTTTATTGGAATAATTGCAGAATTTTCCCCAGTATTCAGTGAATTCAACTTGGAACTTCTTTTTACATTTTTTACATTTATATCGCTTAACTTTAATTCTAACAGGAGTTCCATCATCCAAATAAAGTAATCTCCAATTATATCCTTTTCTAGAAAATTTTTTAGCACCAAAATGTTTACAATAAGGTTCACGTTCTTCAACAATACCCTGACTATTAACAAAGTAATCATCGTCGAGAATAGCACCAATAGGCAAAATTAATTGAGGATAAATTTTTTCATCAAAATCTTTTTCAACCAAAAATCCATTTCGAACTGGATCCTTAAATGCACCGATAAATATACAAGCTTCGCCAACCAATTTAAGATATGGAAGGCATTTAATTTTGCTGTACATATATAATTATTTGTTTTCCATACTATAAATAGTTAATTACACTTAAAATAAACTATAAAAAGTTTATAATCATAAATAATTAATTTTAAAAATTATTGTTAATATATATCAAAATTAAACGATAATATAACGAAATAATTTCATGAAAAATAAAAAAAATATAAAAACTAAAAAAAAACTAAACCATAACCAATATATAAATTTAACGAAAAATTAAGAAGTAAAAAATTAAAAGAAGGCTGGAAAAAAGACTTTGAAAAAATAAACACAAGATGTTATCAAAAGTCCTAACAAATTGACAGTCCCAGGATTTGCCAATGAAATGAAAAAATGTATAAAAAACACATTTAAATTAATTAATATGAAAAGAGATTATGGCCTAACAATGCGGGGAATAATAAAAAATGGTGATGGTGAAATTTTAGTTGTAAAAAGACATCCGAATAGTAAAACCGCTCCGGATACTTGGGAATTGCCTGGAGGTAAAGTGGAAAATGGCGAATTTTTTGATGATGCACTTATTCGTGAGATTAAAGAAGAAACAAACCTAGATTGCAAGGTAGGTGATCTTGCAATAGCCATACAGCATGACTATCCATACAAAAGAACCGTGCAGATGATAATGTATTTGGATGATGTTGAAGGTGAGCTAAAAATAAGTGAAGAGCATACTGATGCAAAATACGCTTCAATTGATGAGATTAAGACTTTGGAATTGTCAGACTGTTTTAGAGAAGTATTGGAAAAAATGAATTGGATGATATAAATCAATCATCAATGAAAATGTGGTCAGCGGTAAAAATAGCATACCATATTCATTTTTAATTAATGATAAGTCTAATTGATCTAGTACAAGACAATATGTTCTCTAAATTAAATCATAAGTTTATTGGATTAAAAACAGAACGCTTTGAATATAGTGAAATTTAATACTGGAAAATAATTTAAAAAGTGAACTTTAGAGTATTTCATCTAAAGCCTTAACAAATGCATCTATTTCTTCTTTTGTAATTATCAATGGCGGTAAAAATCTTAAAACATTTCCAGCAGTGCAGTTAATTAAAAATCCTGCTTCACGGAGTTTATCGACATATTCAGCTCCAGGTTTGGTTAATTCTACACCTGCCATCAATCCCAAACCACGCACATCGGCAATGATTTCCTTATCCAATTTTTTCAGTTCAGATAAGAAGTATTCCCCAACTTCATTAACATTATCAAGAATATTTTCCTCATCAAAAGTATCCAGAATAGCATTTGCCGCCGCACATACAAGTGGACCGCCTCCAAAAGTAGTTCCGTGATCGCCCGGTGCAAATCCTCCAGCTACTTTTTCGGTTGCAAGGATTCCGCCCATCGGAACTCCTCCACCTATTCCTTTAGCCATTGTCATTATATCCGGTCTGACCCCAAATAATTCATGGGCAAATAATGTTCCGCATCTTCCAAATCCGGTTTGTACTTCATCGACAATGAATACAATATCATTTTCTTTACAGATTTTCTCAATTCCTTTTAAATATCCTATATCCGGAACATTTACTCCACCCTCACCCTGTACAGGTTCAACAATGATAGCTGCAGTATTTTCAGTTATTGCTTCTTCAATGGCATCGAGATTATTGTATTCCACGTTGATGAAACCCTGTGGCATTACTGCCTTAAATGGCTCATGATACTCTTCATGCCCGGTTGCTGCAAGGGTCATTATTGTTCTTCCATGGAAAGAGTCAACAGTTGAGATTATTTCGCTTTTGCCTGTGTATTTTACGGCTAATTTAATAGCTCCTTCATTTGCTTCAGCACCGCTGTTTGCGTAAAATATTCTGTCGAAGTTTGTTCTGTCAATCAGTTTTTTAGCGTAAATTAGTGCAGGTTCATTATAATAGATACTTGATATATGTATGAGTTTTTCTGCCTGAGCTTGTATTGCTTCCACTAATGCCGGATGATTGTGGCCTAAAGTGTTAACTGCAATACCTGCAAACATGTCCAAATACTCTTTTCCATCAATATCCGTTACTTTAACACCTTCCCCGTGATCCAATACGATTGGTTGTCTTGTGAAAGTGTTAATAAAATAATCGTCTTCAATTTTTATTAAATCTTGAGTGTTCATTATATCCTCCTACAATCTATTATATTTTCCATAATATATTAGATTTATCATGAAATAATTTCAAAAATAACATTAAAAGCACTAAATAAAAATTTAGTGCTTTATTTAGGTTTTCAATGTTTAAATTTTAATTTTCAAAAGAGGAATTAAATTCAACTCGAAAAGTTAATTATTGAATCAAAGTTTACAATAAGTTATTTATAGCATGTGTTTCGATTGATTCGGTTCCTAAATCTTTAGCAGCTTCAGCGATGAACATGTCTGTTTGGGCAATAGCCGGGAAGCAGATTGTTGAATTATCTATCGGTCCAAACAATACAAAGTCGCCACAGCACATGACTTGCAAAATATTTGCTCCAATATCACATACAGTAAATGCTGTTTTGTTGCCTGATTCATTTTTATAATCCCTTAACCAATCCCATGCTGATGGAATATTATGAATACCTGAACCCACCGGATATCCCCATTTAGCTTTTTCCGCAAATGAAGCCCTTCCTGCAACACCTGCTCCTTGACCTAATGGAGTAACCGCAGTATCCATCATGAATTTTGTAATTCCACACTCTTCAGCAACTTCAAGCAAACCTTTTTCATAAGCTCCGTCATCACCATCTTCCCACATGGCAATTTTACCTTGTACGGTGGAATTCATTGGATTGAATCCTAAAATAATTGAAGCGTCTATATCTGTATTTTTAAGTGCTTCCATTTCAGATTTATCAGCGGACATGTTAATAGAATTGTATATTGCCCTATCAGTCAGGCCCACTTCGTCAGCATATTGGGCTCCTGCTACTCTAGCATCCCCAGATGTTGAGTCTATTAAAAAAGGCATATCGCCTATTTCTCCAATAAATTCCAAGTATTTTACAATAGCTTCTTCAGTCTGACCAAAAACTTGTGCAATACATGGATTTCCAGTTACATCTGACATGTTAACCATGTCATTTATTAACTTTTCAGCTCTTTCATGATCGAAATCTCCAGTTAATTCATTATTGATTATGTTGTGTCCGCCATAAAAGATTGTGCCACATAGAACAGTAGGATATTCTCCTGGTTGACCGCCCATCTTTACACCTGCAAAGTCAAAAACTGTCTGTTCTTTATCAAATTTGAACATTTTAAATTACCTCTTTAGTTTTATTTCGATCTAGGATATGTGCTAAAAATATTTGAAAAAGAAAACAAATAATTATAACAATTAACCGATATTATATCTTAGACCAATTAAACTTTTTAAAATTAATTATATATAAATATATTGTTTTAGGATAATTTATATTAAAAAATAACAATTATTAAGTTATTTTAGATAAAACAGATAGATATTACAATGATTTAAATATACTTAATTATTACTAAAATAAAACTGAAAATAGCTTAAATATATATTGAACTTCACAATTCTTTTAAAAAACAACGAATAAAAAAATTAGTAATATTTAATCATTAAAAATTAAAGAAATAATTAAAATCAAAATAAAAAATTGAAATGAGAATTTTAAATAAGAACGAAGACTAACGACCAAATCTAATACATCAAATATATAATCAGTATAATCCCGATTAATATGTAAAAATAATATTACATCATCTGGGCAGATTACCCATTAACTTTAATTAATAGAGTCTACCATATAAAAAGTAGGTGATAAAATGAAAGTCGCAACTATTAAAACTGATAAAGGAGACATCGTTCTCGAATTGTTCCCAAATGAAGCGCCTGGAACTGTAGACAACTTTGAAAAATTAATCAATAAAGGATTTTACGATGGTTTAACCTTCCACAGAGTTATTCCCGACTTTGTAATTCAAGGAGGTTGTCCTAACGGCAACGGTACTGGCGGACCTGGATACACCATCAAATGTGAAACTGAAGGAAACCCACACAGACACGGAACTGGTGCATTGTCTATGGCGCATGCAGGTAAAGACACAGGTGGAAGCCAATTTTTCATTACTCACAGCCCACAGCCACATTTAGACGGCGTTCACACCGTATTCGGTCAAGTTATTAAAGGTCAAGATGTTGTTAATGCAATCCGCCAAGGAGATGTAATGAACAAAGTAACCATCGAAGAAAGATAATTATTATCTTTCCCCCACTTCTTTTTAAACGAAACTACTACCCATTAACCACTTATTTTAATATCATAAATTTGATTACAGGACAGGTGCAGAATCGATTAAAACAAACCTTGATTTAATCATCCCTCTGAATCTGTTGCCCGAGATACAATATATCACGGCAATGTAAATTCCTAATGACTTTCCCCTCTCCAGGCTTCAAAAGCTGATACCAATAAGAAGTAAATTTTTATTTTCCGTCAAATATAGCTTAATGCCATAATGCAATATAAACACTTTATTTTAATTTGCCAATTAAACCCGACCTTCTTGCATAGTGAAACATGTACAATTGGACATAACCTGCATTTTTACCAAACTCTTCCATTCCAAATTCGCGAACTTTTGAAACACTTATGTCTTTACCATCGAAATACAAGTAAGACACAATACGTTTTATCCATACATCACTTGGAAAAGCTTCTTTAAAATTAAACCCATAAAGCAATATGCAATCCGCCACTTTTGGACCGACTCCCGGAACTTCAAGCATTGTCTGAAATGCTTCATCATAACTCATTGTAAATATTTGCGAAAGGTCCATTTCAAGTGCAAATAACTCGCTTGCCTTTCTCATGTATGCTGCTCTATATCCCACGCCACAATTCTTAAGATTGGTGCAGCACTTTGAAATATCTGAAATACATGACAGATTAAATTCTTCACCTTCATCCAAATATGCATTTGAAAGGACATTGCTTTGAGGAAATGTATAGTAATTGCCGTGCTTATTTCCCCAATTTTCTTTTATTTGAGAAACCGATTTGGTCCATCTTTTAATAGAATTATTAGCTGAACAAATTGAGGATATAATGCATTCGAAAGGATCAGGTGCTAAAAATAGTCTTAAACCTCGGCAGAACTCAGACATTCCTTTAAGTTCTTCATGACTGTTTAGATACTTGTAGAATTTATTTAAATTAAAATCTAAGTCAAAAATATAATTCAATTTAGAAACGGCTTTTTTATCCTCTAAATTAAAATCCAGATAATCTCCAGATTGTTTAACTTTGAAAATGGCCGGTTCACCATCAATTAAAACCACATTTCCATATTCGCCATCGACTTTCATCCAAGGAGGTTGTGAGGTTTGGCCTGAATTGATTGTTAAATCCAAGTCAATTGGAGCTTTAATTATCATAAACGGACCGGAACATTATTTTTTTGCAGGTAATCTTTAACTTCCCCAATTGAATATTGGTTAAAATGGAAAATGCTTGCTGCAAGAGCTGCTGAAACATCAGTTTTTTCAAAAACTTCCAAAATATGTTTTGGTTCTCCAACACCGCCACTAGCTATTACCGGAATGTCAACTGCATCATTAATGCTTTTATTCAACTCAATATCATAACCGTTTTGAGTTCCGTCTCCATCCATACTGGTTAACAATATTTCTCCAGCTCCATGTTCCTGACATTCAATTGCCCATTGGATTGCATCAATGCCTGTAAACTCACGTCCACCATAGATACTTGTATCAAACCAACAATATCCTTTGTCAGTTTCAATAACTGTTTTATCCTTAGCCTCATCAGGATGATTCACATATCTTCTTTTCGCATCAATTCCAATGACAACAGCTTGTGAGCCAACAACTTTAGAAGCTTCGGTCAATAATTCAGGATTTTTAATGGCTGCAGTGTTTGTTGAGCATTTGTCTGCCCCTGCTTTAAGCATGTTAATGTAATCGTCGACTTTTCTTATTCCTCCACCTACACAAATCGGCATGAATACATTTTCTGTTAGTCTATCAATAACATCAGCCATTGTTGCTCGGCGTTCGTGAGATGCTGTAATATCTAAAACCACAACTTCATCTGCTCCTTCTTCATAATAACGAGTTGCAAGGTCAACGGGATTTCCGGCATATTTAATTTCTTTAAACTCAACTCCCTTAACAACACGACCTTCCGGAACCTGCAAATCACAGTCTAAACAAGGAATGATTCTTTTGGTCAACATAGTATCAACATGCAAAAAAAAGTAGTAAAAGGTTGTTTGTAAAATATTCTTAAGCAGAATACCTTAAAACAAAACATAATATTGCTACGATAATAGTAGCGACAACAATGTGTTCAGGTGAAAGTTTTGGACCCAAACTTTCTTCATCAAAATATCTAACTAAACCTGCACCGGTTTGAGGCATAGAAATTTTATTATCTTTTTTACCCATAGTAATCTCCCATCAAATTAATTTATAAAAATAACTGTAGTATACTTATTTTCTTCATCATATATAAAGTTTAAATTTTCTCTTTTTTGATAACTCTAATATCGCTAATTCTTGTATCGGGATATTGGCCGAACTCATCTTTTTCAACAGCTTTAACCATGTCCCATACAGTTAAAAGTGCAACACTAACGCCGGTGATTGCTTCCATTTCAACACCGGTTTTGCCTAAAGTATTAACAGCACATATTGCAACGATTTCATCTTCCTTAACTTCAAAATCAAGTTCAATTCCGGTCAATGCCAAAGGATGGCAGAGAGGTATCATTGAAGAGGTATTCTTAACGGCCTGAATTCCGGCAACTTGAGCAGTGGTCAAAACGTTTCCTTTTTTAATTTCCTCATTTTGAATCAAATCAACAGTATTTTTATTTAATAATATGCTTCCACTAGCTACTGCTCGTCTTTTTTGATCTGGTTTAGCTCCAACTTCAACCATGTGTATTCCGTTTTCCGTTAAATGTGTAAATTCATCTCCCATAATATCATTTCTCGCTTACTTCAATTACATCCAATTGTGCACATGCTGCATTAACGCCTAAAATTTCAGAGACATTGGGGTTGCTTCTTCCCCCATCTCCAGAAATTAATTCTTTAATGTATAGTCCACCTTCAGTTTTTATCCTCATGTTAAATGTCTTGTCATTGATTATTTCATATGACAGGCCAAGCACGTGTTTTACTCTCACCATATCCGTGCGTCTTCTAAGTACCCTTATTGGTGTTTGTTGGTGAATTTCATTCAGTTTTGTCAAATCATCTAATTTATCCGCATCAAATGCCTCGTCACATTCAACAATGGCCTGATAAACTTTATAAGTATCCGGAGAAGATTGTTTTATTTCAGCTTTTCTTGGCCTTTCACATAATTTTAAATTATGATAGGCGGTTTTATTCTCATTAATCCTGTTGATTTCAGTTTCCAGTTTACTTAAATCAAGATTTCTAATTTTCGGTTCCTTTATTTCAAGTACAAAAGGTCTTCCAGAACCTAACATCAATACATCAATGTCTTCCCTTCCAGCTCCGTGGAACTTGGCTTCCCTTCCTTTGGTTAATTTTAAAAAGTGCTCGGAAATTAACTCTTCAACTGATTCGGAATATTGTTTGCCAGTGCCATAACACTCCTCACAACCTCTGCCTTTGCATTTGGTGCATGGCCATTTAGTTTGAGGTATTCCGCGTTTATATTTATTGTATTTTCCTTCAATATATAATGGATTGATCTGAATTCTTACCTTAGGTTCGTTTTTTAAATCAACATTGAAAACAATATCCTGTCTTTCGAATTCTGCTTCCCTGTCATATCTCTGCCAAATCCCAAGACCTATTAATCTGTTAACTTCTTTTTTAACAGTTTCAACACCTAAGTTGAACTTTTCAGACAATTCTTCATCACGTTTTTGAATGTCCTTATCGATTTGACATCCCACAAGAAATGTATCGAATTCAATTTTTAGCTGATTGACTTTATCATCGATCTTTTTGTATAAATCATCATCCAGTTTATCAAATAAGTTATCGCAGACAACACAATCAACATTATCCAAATTAATACCTAATTCACTGCATGCCTTATCTGCCCTTTCGATATTGTTAGTGCCTTCAATCGTTTTAGATAATTTACGCCCAAGACAATGTTTGCAGATTTTTCCATCAGTTTCCTTTAAAATATCTTCAGCCAATTTCATATTATCTATTCATGAAATGTCCCAACATACGGTTCATATTTCCGCCTCTAATACGGCCGCCACGTTTTCCGAGTCCTTTCATTGTCTTTTTGGTATTGTTAAAATATTTAAGCAGTTCTTTAACTTCATCTTCATCGACACCCGCGCCACGTGCGATTCTTTGAATACGTGACTGCTTAATTAATTTTGGATTTAGCATTTCTTCTTCAGTCATTGATGACATCATGACCTTATAACCTTCAATTTTATCTTCAGTCATTTTAGAAGTTTCCTTAGATATTTTATTACCCATACCTGGAATCATGTTTAATACCTGCTGCATTGGACCCATGCTGTTCATCATGTCAAACTGGTTTTTCATATCCATCAATGTGAATTTGCCTGTCAATATGTTATTCATGGTTTTTTCCGCAACATCCTCATTTATATTTTCTTCTGCCTTTTCTATAAGAGAGCGAATATCTCCCATACCGAGCAGTCTAGAAATAAATCTTTCAGGATCAAATTGCTCAAAGTCATCGATTCTCTCCCCAGTTCCAATGAATTTAATTGGAGCGCCGGTTTCAGCTACAGCAGACATTGCTCCTCCCCCTTTTGCAGAACCGTCTAATTTTGTAATAATGATTGATCCGATATCAGTTGCTTGTGAGAATGCTCTTGCTTGTTCGCCGGCTTGTTGGCCGATTGTTCCATCAATGACAAGAATAGCTTCGTTAGGACTGATAATTTTGTCCAATTTATCCATTTCAGCAATCAAATCTGATTCTTCCTTATGCCTTCCTGCAGTATCAAAAATAATTACTTTTCTATTCTTAAATTCTTTTAAACCCTTTTGAGCCAAATCAAGGGCATCTTTATTGTCAGGGTCTCCGTACAATGGCACATCCATCTCTTCAGTTAATTGCTTTAACTGAACATAAGCGGCTGGTCTCCATGTGTCGGTACATACAACCGCAGGGTTGAAACCCTTCTTTTGCAAATACCTACATAGCTTACCTATTGTAGTGGTTTTACCTGAACCTTGCAAACCTAAAAATAGTATTTTATACGGCCTATCGTTGATGTCAAGGTCTGCCGCTTCGCTGCCTAAAAGGTTCACCATCTCTTCATAAATAATTGTTATGACATATTCCCTTGGAGTTATGCCTTTTGGAGGTTCTTCTTCAAGAGCTCTTGATTCTATTTTTTTTGATAAATCTAAAACTAATTTAATATTAACGTCAGATTGAATTAAAGCACGTTGTATGTCCTTTACAATTTCTTTAATTGTCTTTTTATCAATGACAGACATTCCTACTAATTTTTTCATAGTATTAGTAAGATTTTCACTTAAATTTCCAAGCATATTAATCACTTCTTATAAGAAAACTTAATTATTATATTAAGATATATTTATATTTATTATAAGTTTTAATAATTTTCGTGTGAGTATTATGTTAGAAGAAGTAAAAAAATCTTTAGAGAATTCGCCAATTGTGAAAAAAGGCGAATATAATTACTTTGTAAATCCTATAAGTGACGGAGTTCCTGCAATGAACCCTAAAATGTTAAGAGAGTTATCATTAGCAGTGCACAAATATGCAGATTTGGATGTTGATAAAATTGTTGCTGTTGAAGCGATGGGAATACATCTTGCAGCTGCCTTGTCCCTTGCAACTGATGTTCCATTTGTTGTAATCCGTAAAAGACAATATGGTCTTGAAGGAGAAACACAGGTATATCAGAAAACAGGTTATGGTTCATCAAACCTTTACATAAACGATTTGCATGCTGGAGAAAAAATTTTGCTTATTGACGATGTGGTAAGTACTGGCGGAACTTTAATTGCGTTAATTAAAACCCTAAAAGACTTAGGTTTGGACATTAAATCAACCGTGGCGGTTATTGAAAAAGGAAAGGGTAAGGAAATTGTTGAAGCCGCAACAGGGGTCGATGTATTATCAATTATAAAACTAGACATTACTGATGGGAAAGTAGTTATTGAAAAAACGATTGATGATTAATATGTCAATGTACGATATGGATTTAGACCGGGCAATCCGTAAAATCAAATCCCTTGATGCCAAAACTGTAGGACTTCAATTTCCAGAAGGTTTGAAAGTACAATCAACAAAAATAGCTAAAGCGATTGAAAATGAAACGGATACTATTGTCATTATCTCAGGAGACCCCTGCTTTGGAGCTTGTGATGTTAGCGACTGGAAAATGAAGGGTTCGGTAGATTTAATTGTACACTACGGCCATACTCCTTTGCCATTGAAATATGAAGTCCCGACATTATTTATTGAAGCATATTCTAAAATCGATATTAAAAAAGATCTTAAAAAATGTTTAGAAAACCTGAAAAATGTATCAAGAATAGGTTTGGTGACAACGACCCAACACCTGCATCTCTTAAATGAAACTAAGGATTTTTTAGAAGACAATGGCAAAGAAGTGATTTTAGGCTCATCTCCCTCAACAAGAAAAGGACAGGTGCTTGGTTGTAACTTCTCATCGATTAAATACCTTGAAGTTGATGCTATTTTATTTATTGGCAGCGGAAATTTCCACCCTCTCGGGATTAAGTTATTCTCAAATGTTCCAGTAATAGCACTTGACCCATATAACTCAGAAATTAGAAGCATGGATGAGTTTGCAGATAGAATCTTAAGAATACGTTTTGCAAGAATTACGAAAGCACGAAGTGCAAAAAAATGGGGCGTAATAGTGTCTTCTAAAGAAGGACAATATAGAATGATGCTTGCTAGAGAAATTAAAAAAACAATTGAAGATGCTGAAATGGAAGCATACATCATACTTCTCGATAATGTCTCACCTGATGCACTACTGCCGTATCTTGATTTGGATGCTTTTGTTGTTAGCGCATGTCCAAGAATAGCTATTGATGATTCGCAAATGTATAAAAAACCATTAATAACCCCGCAAGAATTAGAAATTGTGTTAAACAAACGCGAATGGGAACATTACCAATTAGATGAAATTTTGTTCCACGAAAGGTACCATTCATAGAAACCTAAGGTTTTCCTGATGAAACTTTTTAATTATATAGTAATAGACGGTTCACGTTGATTAATTCCTTTAATGAAAATTTCTTCTATTTGTTCTTCACTTTCACCATTTCTAACATGTGAAATAAGCTCAACAAGATTATCATTTCTAAGCAAGCATGGTTTGATTTTACCGTCTGGAGTTATTCTTAATCTAGAGCATTTTGAACAGAATTTGGCATTATCAACAGGTTTAACTACCTCAATTTCGCCCCCGTTAATGTAATACTTTTTACGTCCTTGCATAAATTTACGTTCATACATATCATCAGCTATATCCGCTATCTCATTTTCAATGCTGTCCAAATTATAGTGATATTCTTTGCTGAATTTGTCTTCATCACAGTTTTCACTTTCAATCAATTCAATAAGTTGAAGAACAATATTGTTTTTTTTACAGAATTTAAACATTTCTTTGATTTCATTTTGGTTAATGTCTTTCATAATAACCATATTGATTTTAACAGGATACAATCCAACTTCAACGGCTTTTAAAATTCCTTTTTTAGCATCTTCAAGGTAATCTTTTTTAGTAATAAACTCGTATGTATCTTTGTCTAGTGTATCAAGGCTGACATTAACACGATCAAGACCTGCCTCTTTTAAATCTTCAGCATATCTCTCTAAAAGTATGCCGTTTGTTGTCATTGATATGTCTTCAAAGTCAAGGCTAGCTATTTTTTCAACGATTCTCACAATATCTTTTTTAAGTAATGGTTCACCGCCTGAAAGTCTGATTTTGCGAACACCGATTTTTTTAGCGACTTTGCAAATTGTGTATAACTCATCAGCAGTCATTTCATCTCTTGAGCGAACCATTCCATCATGATGGCAATATAAACAATTCACATTGCACCTGTTTGTTATTGTGATTCTTAGTGAAATAATGGGTCTTTCATATTTGTCTAAAACTACATTTTCAAGCATTTTAAATCTCTTCCACTTTGATTTTTATTTTATTGATTTTTGAATCTATTTTTAGACTATTAACAATTGCATAAATGGTTTCCTTTAGAATGCCTTGAGTAAAATCATTTATTTTAACATCATGGTTATTGGTTTTAAGAATTATATTGGCATCAATCAAATCTTCTGTAATGTTGGATATTTCAATATCGATAAGTTTAGCTTCCTCTTTGGTTTTAATTGATTTTATCATTCCTTTTATGGAATTTGCAACAATATTTTCACTAAATCCATTGATTTCAAGTATTTCATCATTTATGTAAATGGCGCATTTAGCTTCAATTGGATTTTGCGGAGTATTGTCATTTGGAATAAGTATTTCTATTTTTCCAACATCCCTTACTCCAAAGTCCTTGAGATTTAATGTATTTATGACTCCGATAACTTCTTGTTTTAGATAATCACTTACAAATCTATTAAGGCCAATTACATGACCATCTATTGATAAGTAGCTGTGGATTTTATCTAAATCATCAACACTTAAATTTCCTTGACGAATTTCATTTGCAATTGCTTTTCCATTATTAAATCCACAGTTATTTAGAAATAATGTATCAATTATATCATGACTTCTTTCTTCAATAATATTGCATAATTCACTCACGCCATCTGCATCAATTGTAAATGAATCTATTTCTTTTATGGTATATTCGTCTCTGACATCTGGGGAGGTTATTATTTTTGGATAGTTGTAATCTTTAAATCCTTCAATGATTACAAAGTCAAAGTCATCAAAATGTTTTAGCAGGTATAATATTCTATTTAAGTCATGCTCTTTTTTTGAGTTAAAAAAAGTTGTTGATCCAACACCGACTACTAAATTGGCTCCGGCTTGTTTATGTTTCCATGTATCGGTATTTTCTTTATCCATTTCTATTGAATGGTGTGAATGTTTGATAGAGCATACATTGTATCCTCTTTTTGTCATTTCTTCTATAACTTTTACAGTTAATGAAGTTTTACCGGTATTTTTTTTACCAACTATAGATACTATTTTCATATTCAACTCCCCTTAATCCATTATTATGTTGTTTGTATTAATTAAAAATTTCTAATGTCATTTATGTGTAGTTACTACACATTTAGGTAAAACTAAAAATTAGTGGCGATTTTCCTTGAATTTGTAATACTTTTTCGTTAATTTTGTATTAATTATTTTGTGTAATTTCACTAGTTTTTTAAAAATTTAAAGATTATAATTTGTTTAAGATAGCTATAAACTTTAAATTATCTTATTTAGTAGGATTTACGTATAATTAACTTTTATTTTATGAAATAATTTAATTAAATTAATTTTAAAAATTTTAAATGTGTAGTTTTCCCACAGTAATATTTAATTATTTCGGCTTAAATCTAGTAGGCAACTATATTTATATAAGAAAACATATGTGTTATCATTACACATTGGTGGTTTTCAAATGCCCAAACATATTGCATCTGGTCTTAAATATTTGGCTGCGGTCAAGTTGAAGGATGCTGGTGAAAGTCATCAAGCGATTGCTGATGAGTTAGGTGTTGATAGATCTACCATATCACATTACTTGAATGGTAGGAACTTATCTTGGAACTCTATTGATGTTGCAAGAACAATAACCGAATTATGTCCACGTGATTTCTTGAATATGACCGAGGCAATATTTGACGAACCAGAACAGAGTCGAAAAATTGTGAATATTTGCAGAGAAAGAAATTTCGAAGTAATTATAGATGATTCTTGTATTGGTTGCGGTTTATGTGTAAATGCATGTTCAATGAAAGCTATTCAATTAGAATCATTGAAAGCACATGCAGACTCCATACAATGTTGTGGTTGTACGCTATGTAGCGACGAATGCCCAACTGATTCTATAAAAATTTTGGAGATTGAGTATGATTAGAAATTTAAAAGAGGTTAAAGACAACAACTTTGACATCACAAGATCAGCAGAAGAAGTTAGAAACTTATCTTTCAATGATCATGTTTGTTTAGGATGTGGAATTTGTGAATTTACTTGTCCTGTTGAAGCAATTACATTAAATCCAATTGCTATCGACGCACGTAACAGAATTTCCAACGACATCTATTTCAGTGGTCACGACAAGATTGCTCAAAACTTCCGTGAGGATTTCGATGTTCAAAGAATAAGCATTGACGAAAGTAAATGTGTATTATGTGGTATGTGTAGTGGTTTATGTCCTGTTGACGCTTTAGTATTAACTATTGATGGCGTACCAATTAAAGAAATTGATGCATATCCTCATTACAACGCTTTCTCAAAAATTGATGATGACGAATGTATTTACTGTAAAAGATGTGAAATTGCATGTCCTCGTGATGCTATTGTCATTGATAGAGTTTTACCAAGCCGTGCAGATTTAGTGACAGGTGAAATCGAAGTTGATGATGATGAATGTATTTATTGTGGGGTATGTGAAGAATTATGTCCTGCAGAAGCAATTGTCGTTGATAAAGAAACTGGTAAAGAGTCCATTGTTATAGACAAAGATAAATGTGTATACTGTTTAGTATGTAAAAAATCTTGTCCTACTAACGCTATTAAAGCTGTTTGCAGATCCTGTAGTTATGGAGAATATGATTTAGATCCTTCTAAAGCTGTTGTTAAAGGAAACTCTGTCATTGACTCAGAACTTTGTGTATTCTGTGGTTGGTGTGAAGGAGTATGTCCTACCGATGCAGCAAAACATAAAAAACCATTCCAAGGTTCTATTGAAGTTGATCAAGAAAAATGTCAAGCTTGTGGAGCTTGTGTCGATATTTGTTCTTGTAATGCATTAGCATTCCCTACATCTTCTGGTCCTGGTTCTAGATTAGATCATATCATTGCATATGATGAATATTGTGTAAGATGTAAAGCATGTGCAAATGCATGTCCTAACGGAGCGATTACTGTAAAAAGAACTGAAATTGACCACACACCTATTGGCTCAACTACTTGGAAAGAAGCTTTAGATGCAATTAAGGACTAGGTGATTCGATGGAACTTAAAGTTAATCAAGATAATTGTTTAGGATGTGGAATTTGTGTAATTTCATGTCCTGTTAACGCTGCTATCAGTCCGGAAAATGCTGGTGGTAATGGTGCTAAGACTGAAGAAGTTATTATGATGGTAGAAAACGGATTTATTAAACTTTTCAGTAAAGATAAATGTGAATTGTGTGGAACATGTCAAATGTTTTGCCCAGTAAATGCCATATGGTTAGAATAGGGGGATTAATTTATGTATTATGCTAATACTTATTTAGAAAAACCTGTAGTGCCTGATGTAAAAATTACTGGTGAAGGAACTACCGATGTTTTAAAATGTATGTTAAACACCGGTTCTGACATTTACCAAGGCGCTTGTAAAAAAAGAGGTTCTACTTTAAAAGAGGAATACAAAAATGCTTCTGGTACTTGTTATATGGATCCTAGAGATATGGCAAAATTAGGTGTAAACAACTGGGATACTGTACTTGTAAAAACTGATTTTGGGGAAGTAGTAGTAAACTGTGCAGTATCAAGAGATGCACCTCACGAAGGAACTGTATTCATTTGTAAAGGACCATGGGCTAACACTATTGTAAGTCACGATACTTACTGTTGTTCTGACCCTACTTATAAAGGAATCAAATGTACTGTTGAAAAAACAGACAGAAAAGTATTACTCATGGCTGATTTAATGAGATGGGTATACAAAAAATATGTTGACGAAGAAGATGACGATGTTGTTGAAAACATGGAATCTTTAGGTGAATTACCTGTTTATCATGGACGTAAATGGAAGGAGTTGAGTGACCATGACTTATGAACCGCCTATAACTGATTATGATTACATTGTTGAAAATTGTACTTGTGCATTCTGTGGTTGTAACTGTGATGATTTAGATTATTTGATTAAAGATAATCACGTAGTTGCTGTAAGACACGCATGCAGATTAGGAGCAAG
The DNA here is from genome assembly GCF_963082475.1 of Methanobrevibacter sp. V14. NCBI lineage: Archaea > Methanobacteriati > Methanobacteriota > Methanobacteria > Methanobacteriales > Methanobacteriaceae > Methanobrevibacter > Methanobrevibacter sp. V14. The sequence goes on along the minus strand of NZ_CAUJAM010000009.1, from coordinate 125,711 downwards.
TAAAATTATGGAAGATATGGACCAAAGATTGCTTGTTCCAATGATTAGGGATGAAAATGGAGAACTTAAAGAAGTTGACTGGGATACTGCTTTAGATAAAGCTGCTGAATATATTGCTAATTCCATCAGGCCTGTATTTTACGGTTGGTCTGAAACATCTACTGAATGTATGAAAGAAGGAGTAGCATTAGGCGAATATATTGGTGCAGTATTAGATAACCAAGCTACTATTTGTCACGGACCTTCTCTCCAAGCTGTACAAAATGCAGGTTACCCTATTCAAACCTTAGGGGAAGTTCAAAACAGAGCAGATGTTGTTGCTTACTCTGGAAGTAACGCTATGAACTCTCACCCAAGGCACATGGCAAGATATGCTGTGTTCTGCAGAGGATATTTCAGACAAAGAGGAAGATTCGACAGAACCGTTGTTACCATGGATCCTAAATTCTCAGATACTGCAAAATGTTCTGACAAATGGATAGGATTTGAACAAAACGGAGATTACGGTTTCTACAATGCTATTAGAGCAGTTCTCAGAGGAAAAGAATTATACCAAGATGTAATTTCTGGAATTCCTAAAGAAGATATTTACGAATTAGCAGAAGAAATGAAAAATGCGGAATTCGGTGTTCTCTTCTTCGGTTTAGGTTTAACCCACACTTTATCAAAACAAAGAAACATCGATATTGCTATTAAAATGGTTCAGGACTTAAACAAATACAGTAAATGGGGTCTTACTCCAATGAGAGGTCACTTTAACGTAAACGGATTCAACATTTTCATGGCATTCGAATGTGGTTTTGCTTTCGGTGTTGACTACTGTAGAGGTTACCCAAGATACATGTTAGGAGAAACTAACACTATCGATTTATTAGTAAGGGAAGAACCAGATTGTTTCATGGTTATTGCAGCTGACCCAGGTGCTCATTTCCCTAATGGTGCAAACCAACACTTAGCTAACATTCCAGTTATTCAAATTGATATTCACTGGGGACCATCAACTGAATTAGCTGATGTAGTATTGCCAGGTTCATTCATCGCTGTAGAATGTGCCGGTACCAGTTATCGTATGGATGGAGTTCCTATCTACATGAAAAAAGCAATCGACAAACCAGAAACCTGTCGTGACGACGAATGGATTGTCCGTGAATTAAAAGAAAGAGTAATGAAACTCAGAGAAGAGCCAAATGTAGCTCCAAAATATGTGCCAAATCCAAACGCACTCTAAAGGTGATATAATGGAATATATTCTTAAAAACGGTATTGTCTACGACCCTGTTAATCAAATCAACGGAGAAAAAAAAGATGTCATGTTTAAAGATGGAATTATTGTAGATGACATTTCCGCTGATGCTAAAGTCTTAGATGTTACTGATAAAATTGTCATGCCGGCAGGTATTGACCCTCACTCACATGTTGCAGGTCCTAAATTAGTAGTAGGAAGATTATACAGACCTGAAGATTCTAGAAGAGGTGTTACTCAAAAAACTAAAGTATTAAGATCAGAATCTGGTTTCTCCATCCCAAGTTGTCCTGCAACTGGTTATAGATATTCAAGATTAGGTTACGGTACTGTTGTAGAAGCAGCTATGCCTCCTCTTGAAGCAAAACACACTCACGAAGAAATTGCAACTATTCCACAATTGGACATCCCAGCCATGCCGTTATTCGGTAACAACTGGTTTGTACTGGAATATGCTAAAGACAATAATATTGAAGACTTATCTGCATTTATTTCAGCATGGTTAAAAATATCCAAAGGTTACGGAATTAAAATCGTAAATCCATGTGGAAGTGAAGCATGGGGTTGGGGTATGAACGTACATGGTTTCAACGATAAAGCACCATACTTTGATGTAACTTCTAAAGAAGTTGTTATTGCACTTGCAAAAGCAAACGAAATGTTAAACTTACCTCACTCTATACACATTCACCCTAACGACTTAGGACACCCTGGTAACGTACCAACTACTCTTGAAACTATGGATGCTGTAAAAAACATTAAAAAAGGATCAGGAGCAGCTGAAATCAGAAACCAAACTATGCATGTATGTCACTTACAATTCCACTCTTACACAGGTAACAGTTGGAAAGATGCAGCATCTGGTGCTGAAGAAATAGCTAAATATGTTAACAAAAATGATCATGTTACTTGTGACGTAGGTCAAGTAACTTTAGATGAAACTACTACTATGACTGCAGATGCTCCTATGGAATATGACTTATTCAAATTATCTGGTCTTAAATGGACTAACAAGGATATTGAATGTGAAACTGCAGCTGGTATCATTCCATGTATTTACTCAGGTAAAAACCCAGTTAACACTTTACAATGGGCTATTGGTTTAGAATTATTCTTACATATTGATGACCCATGGAAAGTATGTTTAACTACTGACCACCCTAATGCGGGACCATTTACTAGATATCCTAGAATTATCTCTTGGTTAATGAGTAATCAAAGAAGGATGGAAATGATTGAAAACAGAGAAGTTCACAAATGGGCAGAAAAAAGAACTACCCTTGCAACTCTCGACAGAGAATACGATTTCTATGATATTGCAACTATTACAAGAGCGGCTCCAGCTCAAATCTATGGATTCACTGACAGAGGAGCACTTACTCCAGGATACAGAGCAGACATTGCAGTATATGACATAAATCCTAATGAAATTGATCCATCTAGACAAGCTGCTGATATCGAAAAAGGTTTCGATGTTGCTCAATACACTATTAAAGATGGTCAAATCTTAGTAAAAGACAAAGAAATTGTTAAAGTTAAAGAAAGTCAAAACATTTGGGTTAACGTAAAAGGATGGGAACAAAAAGAACAAAAAGTCATTGACAGTATTATGCCGTTCTTTACTCAATACTACTCAGTTAAATGGGAAAACTATCCTGTACACGATCACTACGTATCCAACCCAATTAGAATAGACGTTGAAGGTAAATAGGGGTGTTTATTGTGAAAACAATTACATTTGATCAAATTAAAACTTCTTCAATCGCTTTAGAATTTGATGAATTAATTCCTGATGAAATTTATTCATGGACTGAAGCCGATTTCGCAAAATATCAAGTACCTATCGGAAACTCCAGATTCCCAATTACTGACTTCTTCAAAATAACCGTTGAAGGGGATGCAATGGGTGCTGATGATGTAGAAATGATTTTAAATGGAGATTTAAACAGAGTAAAATACATCGGTTGTAAAATGAGCGGTGGTAATATCGTATGTAACAGTAGTGTGGATTTACACGTTGGTGCAGAAATGTCCGGTGGATCTATTCTTGTTAAAGGTAATGCAGCAGCTCACGCTGGAAGAGAAATGTCCGGCGGTTATCTTGAAATCGAAGGAAATACCAAAGAATTTACTGGCGCTTCTTACATTGGTGAATGGAGAGGTATGACTGGTGGACAAATCGTTGTTGGAGGTAATGCTGGAAAACAATGTGGTGAATGTTTAACTGGTGGAAGGATTCACGTTAAAGGTAACTGTGATATCTTAGCCGGTATCCACATGACCAAAGGTATTATCGAAATTGACGGTGATGTAAACCGTTGGCCTGGTGGACAAATGAAAAACGGTAACATCATTATTCACGGATTCCTTGGAAGATTACTTGAAGGTTTTGTTCTTGACGGTGTTGTAGTTGATCCTGAAATAGAAGGAATCGCATTCCCGGGCAAATATATTAAATATACTGGAGATATTGGTCTTAATGGTAAAGGCAACCTTTACTTAGATGCCGAAGCTAACAAAGAAAAATTAGCTAGCTACGGTGAATTAGACGACGAATATACTTCAATCAGAGAATACAGGAATTTATAATTCCTTTTCTTTTCTTTTTTTTTTTAAGATAGTGGTATTTATGGTAGAAGAAATTCAAATGACTTTAGAAGAATCAATTGAATATGTTAGGAATAATGTTAAGGTGAGAGATATTTTGGAGATTTCTTATAGTCGTATTTTTGCTCCAGGTGAAGTTTTAGGGATCACGGAAGAGGATGAAATGACTGGAGAAGGTCTTAGGGTAGGCCTACAGTTAACTGGTGAAATCTTAAATCAATCTATTGAAGTTGATTTTAATGAGATCGGTGAAGATCTAATTGAAATGAGACATATCCATGACGATAAAGAACTCATTATTGAGGTTCTTTAGATTGTTCTTTTTTTATTTAAAATTTTTTTGTTCGTATAAATACAAACATTTATATGCTGAAAAACATATCTTAATATATCGGAGTTGATTATCATGAAAGAATTAGAACTTACAACAGAAGAGGCAGTTAAATACTTAAAGGAAAATGTAAAGATTCATGATAAAATAGAAATTTCATACAATAGAATTTTTGCAGAAGGAGAAATTTTAAATGTTGATTTTTCCGAATATTTTGGAGAACCAGGTTTCAGGATATTGGTGCTTCTTGAAGAAAGCGATCTTGGAGCCACTGTCGAAATAGATGTGTATGAGGTTGAAGAGGATATAATTGAATTTGTTCACTATCCTAAAAATGGTGAAGAGGTGGATGTAACTGTAATTTAATTACAGTCTTTCCATTTTTTCAAATGGAAGTAATTTTTCCATAGCTTTAACTTCAATATCAATACCTTTTTCTTTTACAGCACCAATAGAGTTAAGTCCCCCACCAGTTATAACTCCAAAATTATAATTATCAACTTTTGAATTATAAACTAACTCTCTTGGCTTTCCGATTTTATAAACTGAAAATCCGATATTATTTAAAATATTTAATAATTCCACGGTGTATTCTCTTGTAATATATGGAATTTCTTTTACACTAGCTAATATTTTATTCGGACCTGTGCTTCCTGAGATGTCTGTCATATTTTTTGATAAAAATATCTTATGGGGATCTAAGGTCGTTCCGTTATATGATATTAACTCAATGAATAATGGCGGTTCGGTTAACTCAAGCAATCCGCTATATTTTGGATTGCTCATTATTCCGTTGTTTATTAAAATTCCATCAATACTTAAACTACAGATTGTAGCTATGCCCACTTTATTAACATCATTCGGATGATTTACAAGTCTAAAATAAGGATTTATGTATTTTGGATTGTTATTGTATGTATCCTCCATAATCCTTAATGCTTCATCAATGTCATCCTTATTAACAAATGATACATTAGCTATAATCTTTCCCTTTTGTTTTTCCATGTCAAAATTAACTTGCTGGATTAAATTCCATGACTTTGAAAGTAAAAATGATATTTTAGGATGTTTTTCAACAGAAGGTGTTGCTAACTGTTTTTTGATATCTGGGGTTATTGGTTTTAGTGAATTGAATGGCGCGATATCTTCAGCTATATTTATATGGATGTCTTCACCTGATTCTTTGATTGCACAAAATGGAGTTATGCCTCCAGTTATTGTTATTCCAACCATTCCTTCGGGAACGGGCAGGCCTAACAAATCTTTTCCTTCATCAGATATTCCAATTACGCCTCCTATTCCAATTCTATCCAATTGTTTAATCACGTCTATTGTTTTTTCTTTTGCAATTCCTGGAATTAATCTGAAGTTTGCAGGTATTATTCCGCTACCTTCATGGACTAAATCAGTTACAGAGGTCAAATTAGCATTTGAAAATGCATCCAGAGGACTTATAGATGTTTTTTTGTAAGATATGATTTCTGTGAAATTTATAGGGCGATTGTCTTCAATTTTTAGAAGCCCTCCATATTGTGGTTGTGATACAATGCCATGGTTTAGAAGCACTCCGTCAATCGTTGTTCCGCAAATTGTAGTGACATCAATTTTCCCAGTTTTTTTGTCTTCATTTAAATGAACGTAAGGACTAACAGAAAGACCACTTCTGAAAATTTCTTTCATTATATTAAACGATTCTTCATTATAAAGAGTCGAGGTATTGACAACCACATTTCCCTTTTGTGTGTTATAGGAGAAGTCAGTCAAATATATCATTTCCTCAAATCTTGAGTAAATGAAGTCAACTTGATCATAAATTAATCCTTTTTCAAGCTTGGCACGACCTAAATCAGTTATTATTCTTCCAGAATAACCTTTCTTTTCAGTATATCCTTTTTCATCCAAAATTTGCATGTGATATCTGACAGCACGTTCACCTAAATCAAAACCTTTCTCTTTTAACTCATCAGCAATTAACTTAGATCCTGTAGGTTTTTCTTGTTTTGCAAGAATTCTTAAGATTTCTATCATTCGATGTTCTGATTCTGACATGAAAAGCCTCACAAAAAAATTAATATGTGGATTAGATGTCTAAATATTTTTTCTGTTCATATCCAAATACCTGAACACGGTATTCGTCCCATTCTTTATATTTCAACTCTAAGAACTTTTCACTTATGTGTGGTCCAAGTGCATTTAATATAAGCGGGTCTTCTTCAAGGGCATGGTAAGCTTCCCATAAGCTGGTTGGCAATATTTTGATTCCCCTTTCTGCAATTTCCTCTTCGCTCATGCTGTAAATGTCCTCTTCTACAGGACTTCCAGGGTCGATTTTGTTTACAATGCCGTCAATTCCTGCTTCAAGCATCACTGTAAATGCAAGGTAGGGATTACATGCAGGGTCTGGTGACCTGTATTCAATACGTGTTGCTTTTCCACGTGCTGCAGGAACTCTAATCAAAGCAGAACGATTTCTTAAACCATAAGCCATGTATACTGGAGCTTCATAACCTGGCACTAAACGTTTATATGAGTTAACAATAGGGTTTGTAATTGCGGTAATTGCTGGAGCATGTTTGAATAATCCTCCTATGAAGTGGAGCGCATCTTTTGAAAGACCGTTTTCCGAGTCAGGATTAAAGAATAAGTTTTTATCTCCTTTAAATACGGATTGGTGGCAATGCATTCCACTACCGCTTACGCCGAAGAATGGTTTGGGCATGAAGGTTACTCTATAATCCATCTGGTCAAAAGTAGCCATATTGTCTACAATAGCTTTAATAGCTTGTTTAAAGGTGATTACTGCATCAGCAGTTTTAAGCGCATCTTTAAATTTAAATGCAATTTCGTTTTGCCCCGGTGCTACTTCGTGGTGGGACGCTTCAACTTCAAAGTCTAAGTCCTCTAGGTTTAAAGTTAGCTCTCTTCTGAAATCAGTTCCCTTATCTAGAGGTTCAACATCAAAGTAACTTGCCTCATCGTATGGAGTCGGGTATCCATTTTCATCAATATCTACAATAAAAAACTCTGGTTCAGGACCGATATTGTATTGCAGACCCATATCGGCAATATGTTTAAGGGATTTTTTAAGCAATCCTCTTGGATCTCCTATAAACGGATCTCCATCAGCTGTCCATACATCACAAATAAATCTGCAGGTTGCAGATTCTTCCGGCCTCCAGGAAAGTCTTGAATAAGTGTTGATGTCTGGTTTTAAAATTAGGTCACTATCATTAATTCCAACAAATCCTTCGATAGAAGATCCGTCAAATAGCATTCCTTCGTTGAATAATCCATTCATGTCTTCGCCATTAAATGGAATAACTATAGTCTTTACTCTTCCATTAATGTCAACAAATTGTAAACGGATAAACTTAATGTTATCCTCTCTCATTTTTTCGGCTATCTTTTTAATTTTTTCTTCTGAAATGTCACTCATTATTATAGCTCCAATGTTCAATAGTCGGAAAACATCTTCCTATTAGAAGTATATTTTCCTTTTGTAGTATATAAACTTTTATATATATTTGTATATTGGGATTTTTAGTATATTAATGTATAAGTTTTATTTTTTTCAAAATAATTCATCAAATTTTAAAAAATAATATTTTTCTGTTCAAATTCATTCATAAAATATATAAAAATTTAACTTAATGTTAAATTTCTATTAAATTAAATGAATTCAAATCTAAAAGGTCAAAGGTTAGTAGCTTCGGACTGACAGTAACTTTTCCAAGGCCGGTTATAATTTTATAAGCTTCCATGGCTTGCATGCATGAAACTAAATTTGGAGTTGGGCCAAATACTGGAGGAGTATGTGATGTCACATTTTTCAAACTTTCCATAACCTCCTCTGTTAAGTCCTTGCCACATGATGGAAGATTGAACATTTTCTCATAACTTTTAGTATTTGGAAGAAATGTTGTAACTTGGCCTTGTGTAGCTTCAACAGCACCATGAACAAATGGAATCTTATGTTCACGGGCTTTTCTAGATACAATAACTCTTGTTAGGACATTATCAAGTGCATCCATAACAATACTTGAGTTTTCAATGAGTTCATCGATGTTTGCATGGTTTACATGCTCTGTATAATATTCAACATCGATTTCGGGGTTAATGGATTTAACTCTTTTGGCTGCGGCTTTGCTTTTTTTTTCATTTAATGTTTCTTGTGTGGACAGGACTTGCCTATTCAGGTTAGATACATCAAAAACATCCTCATCAACTAAAATGAGTTTGCCGACACCCAATCTTGCAAGCATTTCAATGGTCATTCCACCAATGCCTCCGCATCCAATAACGGCAATTGTCGAGTTTTTAAATTTTTCTTGATCTCTTTTATCTATAAGGGTCATCTGACGGGTTAACATTTCCCAATATTGTGACATATTATCTACCTAATAATGATTAAATTCTTCGCCAAAGTAATCATGTACTTTTCTAAGTTCTTCTGGAATATCCAGCATCTGTGTACAGAATGGCAGGCATTCTTCACAACCAATACAACTGTCTGCTCTTGAATCATCATCAATTAAATAAAAATACTGCATTGCACTTGCTTTAGGATTTCCCATCATGTGTGCGATGTTATATTCGGCAAAACAGTTTATAATGTCCACACCATGTGGACAAGGCATGCAATAGCCGCAACGACTGCAGTCATTCCCAATAAAAGTCCTGTAAGTTCTTGCAACTTCACGTATCAATTCCAGGTCGTTGTCTGATATTTCATCTAGTTTTGAAGCTATTTCGATATTTTCTTTAACTTGTTCAAAACTTGTCATGCCGCTTAAAACACAATCAACATCATTGCGGTTCCAGAGGTATTGGAAAGCCCATTGGATAGGGGTTCTTTCAATTTCGGCCTGATTCCACAAAGCATTTACCTCGCTTGGAATATTTTGAACCAGTCTGCCTCCTCTTAAAGGCTCCATAATCTCACTTCCAACATTGATTTGCCTTAAATAGTTAAGCCCCATTGCTCCTGACTGGTAATATTCATCTAAATAGTTCATTTGGGTTAGGCATACTTCCCATTTGGGATATTCATCAAGAATTTCAATCAGGTAATCCACTTCAATATGTGAGGAAAATCCAACATGTTTGACTTTGCCTGAACTTAAACAATCATCTAGGAAGTCTAAAACATTTAAATCTTTAACTTTATACCATTCTGGAACTGTTAGGGAGTGAAGCAGGTAAATATCGATATAGTCAGTTTGGAGCTTTTCAAGCTGTTCATCCAGATATCTGTCGAAATCCCTGAAATCTTCCATTAACCAGGAGGGGGATTTTGTCTGAAGCAACACTTCTTCTCTTAGGGAATTTTCACTTAAAAATTCACCAACAAAGTTTTCACTTTCCCCATTATCTCCTAAGTTTTTGCTGTGATAAGAATAAGCTGTATCAATTAAATTAACGCCATTTTCAATAGCGTATGAAAGCATTTTCGCCGATTCTTCTTTATAAATGTCTCCATTATTCGCTTTAGTCGGAAGTCTCATCGTTCCAAAACCGAGTCTGGATACTTCAAGGTTTGTTTTTCCAAGTGTGTTGTATAACATTTCAATCCCTTAAATGCTATTCTGTTAAAATAAATATAAAATTGTTATGTTTTTGGGAAAATCGTTATAAAAAGAAGTTAAGATGGATATATTCCTGGGATTTAGGATGCCGGGGGCGGGATTCGAACCCGCGATCTCACGGTATCCCAGGAATAAGCTAGAGCACTGCTTTATTACCCTATGAGCCGTGCGCTCTAACCGGCTGAGCCACCCCGGCATCTAACAACTATATATATTTTAATCATTACATTTAAAGTTTTTGTTTTTTGGCCGGATTTTGATAATTTTCCCATATTTTTTTTTTAAAAAAATCTTGGCCTATATTTTGTTCCCCTAGTTTGATAGCAATTGAATTAGGATATGCGGAAGTTGTATCTGAGAAGGTAGAAGTGAATCAGGATTATGGTCCTGATTTTTGCCGACAAGAATATGATGCTCAAGCTAAAGCTGTTGCTATGGCTGAGAGAAGGTTATCATATTTTTTAATTTCACTTGTTCCTTATTTGACAGTCCTGCAGTCGTGTTTTTAGCACGCTTTCAGTTTTAAAACGCTTTTTTGAAATATTTTTTATTCAAATTGCACACATTACATTTTTTATTTTATCTAAACATATTATGCAAATTGCACAAATTATATTTTTTATTAAATTTAAACATATTATGCAAATTACATACATTTAATTGTGATAAAACCAAAAATATTTATCAGGTGATTATATGAATGAACTGGCATGGGGAACTAATAATGACTTAAATGATAATCAATTTTACAATAGGTTTGAAGATATTGAATTCATTTCCAATTTACTAAAAAGCAGCCGATATGGCACATCTCCCTCAATTTTACTGACAGGCTTTCGTGGTGTTGGCAAATCTGCATTAATGAAAAAAATACAGAAAAATTTTCGAGACGAAAACTATTTGATTGTTTACATTGACTTGTCCGCCTCAAACGCTTATCAAACAGACGAATTTTCAAGAGAATCCATCATAGAATTAATCTATGACCAAATCATAAATGAATGTAGGGAAGTTGGAATTACAACTGTTGATAATAAAATAGAAAAGTACATTAAAACTCATGATGTTGCTTTAAAGGAAATAGTAAATATTAATGGGTATCCGGTGCCATTCTTATGGACTAAAAGGAATTATAAAAAATTAGCTAATTTTGTAATGGAACTGCCTCAATACTTATATGATGAATATGATGAAAATATTAATGGAATATTCCTGTTTTTCGATGAATTTCAAATTATTAAAGAACTGGGAGATGATTTAACTGATTTTCTATGGTATATGAGAAGTTTCATACAAAAACAAAACAATGTTTCTTATGTATTTTCAGGAAGTATGAGTGTTAAAGATAGTCTTATTGAAGAAATTGCAGGTAGCAACGGAGCATTTGGAGGAAGAATTCTTACAATTGAGATTAAACCGTTTTCATATGAAACAACAAAAAACTACTTAAACGATAATGCGGAATACTTGAAATTTACAAAAGATGGTTTTGACCAATTCTATAATTGCACAAAAGGAATACCATTTTATATCAATATATTTGGAAATTTGCTGCCTAGAAATGTGAATTTGGATTCAGATTCAGTCAAAGAGAATTTCATTAAATTTTTACCGGTACTGGCTATGCATTTTTCAAATTCCTGGTTTAGATTAAGTCTTCAGGAACAAAAAATTTTAACAACACTTCTTGATGAATCATTAAATAGGTCAGGAATTGCTAAAAAGTTAAGGGTGACTAGTGGTGCGATAGGCAGATCACTAAACAGACTACAAGATAATGGATTAATCGAAATGGAGAATAACAATTATTGCATACCGAACTTTGTTTTTAAAGCATGGCTGAAAAATGAATATGAAACCAAAGGAGTATATCCATATAAAAGCATATAGTTTAAATTACAATAACCCTGCCTGGAAATAAAGGGCATAGTCAATTTAATTCATTTAAAAAAATATGAGCATTCTATTATCATGGTAAATAAATAAGTTTTCAAATCATCATGAATAAATGCAGCTTGTAAATACTTAAATAAACATGGTGCTGTCATGATAATTTTAGACAGCGCCGGATAATCCATTGTTTTTCGCCAATTGAGTTTTTCCATCAATATTAAGCCCAAAACCCAAAAGATTTAAATGTCTGAAATTCAAACAATAATATGAAGAATGGTCTGTTTTATTATCATTGATAATAATTATTTTCCATTACACTATTCATAATTTATTATTGGGATTTTTAAATAATGCCAAGTATTTTTTCAAGTGTAAAAAAAGCAAAGCAGTTGAATCGCTTAAATGTAAAATCCAAGCATTTTATGAAAAAACTTTAACAAAAATAAAAGTTCGAGTGAAAAGGAAAATTGATAAGAAACGGATTAAAAATTATTTAAATAAAGTACAGGGTTCTTTTTAAAGGTGATATAAATGGTAGAATATAATGATTGTAATGAAAAAGCAGATGATGAGGATGCATGGTTTGCTTGCACATTTTGTGATGAAAAAGTATATACTGAGTATGTAGAGTTTGTTTGCCCATATTGCGGTGAAACTGATAGGGGAGAAGGTTTTTACACTTGTGAAAATTGTGAAACACTCTTTGATCATGGAACGGATTTATGGATATGTGAATATTGCCGTAATAAAGGAAAAGAGGAAGATGAAGAAGAAAAATATTGTCCGGAATGTGGTGAACTATTAGAAGATCCAGATTTTTGTTATAGTTGCAGTTGGCCAAATAATCAGGGTTGGATTGGAGAACACTATGGATAATAAAGCTAAAGCTTAAATAATGCGATAAATACAGTAATTATAAAAATCAAGCTATTGGACAGTTCACATGGGAATATTTTTATAATTTAAGTGCATATATTAATCAAAAAAATATTTTATCACTTAAGTTTTTGAAAAATGTCACCAATTAAAAAGTTATATTTAATTACTTTTAAATTTAATAAAATATTATTTAACAAATTTTCAATGATGATATTATGAGTAAAGTAAAAGATATCTCACTTGCACCTGAAGGTGTAAGAAAAATTGAATGGGTTCAAAAACATATGCCTGTTTTAGAACACATTAAACAAGAATTTTTAGAAACTCAACCATTCAAAGGAATAACAATTGGCTCATGTTTGCACTTGGAACCTAAAACCATTAACCTAGGATTAACTTTAATGGCTGGCGGTGCCGAAGTGGCAATGACTGGTTGCAACCCATTATCTACTCATGATGATGCAGTAGCTGGAGCTGCTGACTTAGGCCTGAACGTTTATGGTTGGAGGGAACAAAACGATGAAGAATACTACCAAACCATTAACATGGTACTTGATCACAAACCGGACATAATCATTGATGACGGTGCAGACATGATTATGGTACTTCACAATGAAAGAACTGAACTCTTAAGTCATATTAGGGGGGCATGTGAAGAAACCACCACTGGGGTCCACAGACTTCAGGCAATGCATGCTGATGGCGCATTAAAATTCCCAGTTATTGCTGTAAATGATGCCTATACCAAATACTTATTTGATAATCGTTACGGTACAGGACAATCCAGTTTTGACGCGATTATGGGAACTACCAATATGGTAATTGCAGGCAAGACAATTGTCGTATGCGGATACGGTTGGTGTGGAAGAGGCCTTGCTTTAAGAGCGGCAGGTCTTGGTGCCGATGTAATCGTAACTGAAGTTGATCCAATCCGTGCACTTGAAGCTAGAATGGACGGATATCGTGTAATGACCATTCGTGAAGCTGTAAAACAAGCTGATTTGATCATTACCGTAACAGGCAATGCCGATATTATCTGTGGTGATGACTTTAAATACATGAAAGATGGTTGCATGCTTGCAAACTCAGGTCACTTCAATGTTGAAATCAATAGGGGAGATTTAGAGGCAATCTCAACTGAAGTAAAAGAAGTACGTGAAAGTATTGAAGAGTTCACCATTAAGGATGGACGTAAAATTTACTTATTGGCCGATGGAAGACTTGTTAATTTATCAGCTGCACGTGGACAAGGTCATCCTGCTGAGATTATGGATATGAGTTTTGCCGTACAGGCACTGTCCGCTAAACACATTTTAGACAATGACTTGTCTGTTGGAGTTACTAAAGCACCTGATGAAATCGATTATAATGTAGCTACTATGAAATTAGAGGCTATGGGCATTGAAATAGATTCTTTAACAGATAAGCAAAAAGATTACATGAATAATTGGCAGGAAGGAACATAGATTTTCCTTCCAAATACTTTTTTTTCACATGTCTTATTTTAGATATATTGACAATGGTAGGGGACCAACCAAATTATTCATTGGTGGAATTCATGGAAATGAAGGTTTAACATCTCGCAGGTTCTTAAAACGCATTAATGAAGATGACCTATCGGATGGGCAGTTTTATTTTTACAATTTTGACAAAACTCCATATATTTCCACTATTAAAAAAGAATATTATGAGTCTGAATTAGGTTTGAAAATCTTAGGTTTAATAAATTATTTCCGCCCTGATTTTTACACAGAACTGCACTGTTATGATCTTAAAAATCATGATAAACTAACCTCAATGGAGAGGTATGAAAAAACCGGAATTCCTCCATTGATTAAACTTGGAAACCATGTGCTTGTATCCTCAATATCTCCTTTAATTCGTATGACTTATTTTTCAACTGATGCTGTATGTAAAACATTGGAATTTCCATGCTTTGAGAAATTAACTCCGGAATTAATTGAAAAACACAATTTTAATATGGAATTAGCTATTGAAACTTATGAGGATTTGCTTAAATTAATTTTAAAATCACCTTCACGGAATTATTTTGAAAGGGAAATGATGAAACATCACCGGAGGCAAGTTGAACTGGCTATGAAATATGCAAAAAAAGTTTTTGGAGAGAATTTTCCTCCATATTGATATTCATTGTTTCCGGAAGGGTATATGAAGTATCCAGAATCCAATTAATTGTCTTTTTAATGGAATATGGTCTCTTTTAAAAATTTGTCTCTGTATTGCTTTTTGATTAATTTATGCACAATTGTTTCACGATAAGCTATTTATAAGCTTTAAGTTATAGAAATAACTCCGATGGCAGGGAAATTTTGTTTAAAGTGAAATCACATACTGAAATAGGGGTTTGATTAATTTATATGGGTCAATCATTACATGAGGGTATTTTCAATCAATTAGAACTTTTTTGAAAATGAAAAAATAATTAAAGATGTTGGCTATTGTTAATGCAATCAATAATAATTAAAACCATGCATCAAGGCTTCCTTGGGATGAATTTAAGTTTTTAAGTTTCGAAGAAGCTTTTAATACTCTGTCTTCTGAAAAACCATGCTGGTAGCATAAAAATTCAATAATCTTATCTTTTTTTGCTTTTTGCCATCTTATTTCATAATCGGTATTTACATTATGCTCTAGGAATATTTCACGAACTTCTTTTAAGTCATGTGTGGATTGACTTTGAAGTTCATCTAGTTTTTCCTGTAACATTCCGTTGTGGGCTAATTTAAGTGCGGTTTTCGCACCAATGCCTTTAAGGCCTTCACAAAAATCAGTTCCAATTAGAATCCCCATGTCTACTAATTGTTCATGGGTAACATTTAATTGTGACAGCACTTTGTCTAGCTGGTAATATTCAAGGTTTCCTAGATTTGAGCTAACTGCAAGATTTCTTACAACTCTTTTAGCTCCAAACAATAGACAATCGTAATCTTGGGAGGCAACTGCATATGCATCTCCATTGGATACAAGATATGCTGCCTGTGCTTCTCCTTCACCTTTAGCTTCAACATATGGAATGCCCATATATGTTAACAGTTTTTTAGAGGAGTCAATAATTTCTGGTGAGAGTTTGGATGATCTCATTGCAAATTTTCTTGCTTTTTCAGTGTCTCCTTCTTTTAGAGCTTCTTTATAAATTTGTTCTGCTTCATCTCTTACTTCCCGCCTTTTTGCTTGTGTTTCACTTTTAAGTTCAGGTGCTTTTCCATCAAAGATATAAATAGGTTTAATGCCTTTTTCAATCATTGAAGAGTTTCTATATAATATTCCACTTAAATGTGAGGTTACATTGCCGTTTTCATCACTTAACGGTCTTCCGTCACGTTGCCTAATAGTCGATAGGAATTGATAAAGTGTATTGAAGGCATCAATCGAGACGATTCTTCCTTCTAGATCTTTGAAATTAATCGATTCCGGTTCAACAATATCTTTAAGTTTCACACCCATTTCAATCACCTGAAATAGCTAATTGGGAATACTTCTTTAATCCACATCAATATTTCATCATGGTGGATTATAACGTAATCACGTGCCAGCATGTCCTCGTCTGTTTTGAAAATCTTTTTTAGAGTTTCATTTGGTTTTTCTATGAATATGTTATTTACTTCACGTCTGGATTCAATATGGTAATTTTTTAAGATTCTACCAATCGGTATATCTGCCCTAATCAAATCTGCACAAACTTCTTTGGAGCATCGTTTTAACGGTATATGCGAGATGGCATATATCAAAGGCTTACCGTTTCTATGCATTATAACTTCTCTAAAATTAATCTCCTCGCCTTCACCAACATTCACTAATCTTGCATGATTTTCATCTGCATCTTCGAAATGCTGGTCAAGTGTTTTAAGGGTAATTTTACCGTACAATACATCTAAAATTGCGGTAATGGATCCGTCGGTTGTTAGTAGGATTTTTTGTGTATTCGAGAAATTTTCGTCGTGTTTTTCTTCTAGTTCTGTTATTTTTTCGATGAGGCTTTTGTTGATCTCATTTTTATCGGGGGTCATTTTAATTACCTATAAATCTTTTGGATTTGTAATAACTCCAGTAATGGCTGATGCCGCTACTACTTTGGAGCTGGATAAGTATACTTCAGATTTAGGATCTCCCATTCTGCCTTTAAAGTTACGATTGGTAGTGGAAATGCAGGATTCTCCCTTGGATAAAACGCCCATATGTCCTCCAAGACACGGACCACAGCCAGGATTACAAATGATGGCTCCGGCATCAATAAATGTATCAATGAAACCTAGATGCATCGCCTCTTTGTATATTTCTCTTGAAGCTGGAAGAATTAGCAGTCTAACGCTGTCGTCAATTTCATGGTCTTTTAAAATTTCAGCGGCTTCTTTTAAATCTGAAAGTCTTCCATTAGTGCATGATCCAATTAGGCATTGGTCAATTGATGTTCCATCAATTTTTGAGATGTCCTTTACATTATCCACATCATTTGGACAGGCAATTTGCGGTTCTAAATCACTAATGTCAAAATCGAGTTCTTTTTCATAAACTGCATCTTTATCAGACCTAACAATATTTAATTCGGACTCTTTTTTATTTGTTTTTTGGCAAATGTATTGGATTACTTCATTATTCGGTTCCATTATGCCATTTTTAGCACCCATTTCAATTGCCATATTACACATGGTCGCTCTTCCTTCAACGCCCATATTTTCGATAGTTTCACCTGTAAATTCAGCAGTCTTATAAGTTACGCCACCTATTCCTACATTGCCGATAATGTTTAGTATGATGTCTTTAGGAGCAATGTATTCATTCAGTTTTCCTGTAACATTTATTTTAATGGCTTGAGGAACCATAAACCATGTTTTGCCAGTTGCCCAGACCATTGCAAGGTCAGTTGCTCCCATACCAGTTGAAAATGCTCCGAATGCACCATAGGTGCAGGTATGTGAATCAGCACCAACGATAACTTTTCCAGGTTCGACAAGACCCATTTCAGGAACTACCTGGTGGCAAATTCCCTCCCCATGAATGAAGTTTTTTGTGATATTTTGCTCGTTTATAAAATTCCTACAGACTTTTTGAAATTCTGCCGAACCGATAGTATTTGCAGGGACATTGTGGTCAAAGATAATGGCTATTTTTTCCGAATCCCATACTTTGTTGGATATTTTTTCGAATGTTTTAATTGCAGGGGGGCTTGTTCCATCATGAGACATTGCAAGGTCAACTGGAATTTCTATGATTTCTCCAGGGGTTACTTCATGGCCCGCTTTTGCAGATAAGATTTTTTCAGTAATATTCATATTATTGCCTTATCTTTTAGTATTTTTAACAATTTCCTTGAATACTGTGTCGTTAATGTATTTGCCTTCTTCCCTTTGTTTTTTAACTTGTTTTACAATTTCAATTAACTCGTCATCACTCACATCAAGTTCACATTCATTTAATTTAGCTCTTACAGCTCTACATCCGGAATGTTTGCCGAGCACTAATTGACGTTTCTGTCCAACAAGCTCAGGTATATAAGGTTCATAGCATAGCGGCTCTTCAATAACCGCATCAACATGGATTCCGGATTCGTGTCTAAATACATTGTTTCCAACAACAGGTTTGTTGTATGGAATCGGAAGTCCGCTGGCGTTTGAAACAATATTTGACAGTTCTGTAATGTATTTTGTTTTAAAACCTAAATCTTTACCATAAAGGATTTTCAAAGCCATAATTATTTCTTCAAGTGAAGCATTGCCTGCTCTCTCACCAATTCCATTTACAGTTGTTGAAATACCTTTAGCACCGGCCAAGACTCCTGTAATTGAGTTTATGACTGCAAGGCCAAAGTCATTGTGGCAGTGAAGAGCTATGTTGATGTCCAGGTCTTTTACAAGTTCGCGAACCATATACTCGATACCCTGAGGTGTTATTGCACCTGTGGTGTCTGCAATATGAACTCTGTCAGCTTTACATTCCTGCGCTTTTGAATATATCCTTTTTAAAAATTCAATATCGGTTCTGGTTGCGTCTTCTGCGGAAAATGCAACATATAATCCATGATCTTTAGCATAATCAACTGCAGTTTCACATAAGTTAATGGCATCTTGACGTGTAATGTGCATTTTGTGGTCTAGGTGAATGTCGGAGGTTCCAACAAATGTGATTATTCCGTCAACATCACAATCAATCGCCGCATCAATATCTTCCGGCTTTGTTCTTGTCAGGGCCAAAATTTTAGCATCAAGACCTTCATTGGCTATTGCTTTTACTGATTCTCTTTCGCTTTGTGAAACAATAGGAAATCCAGCTTCAATTTGATGAATTTTTAATTGATCCAATTTTCTAGCGATTTCCAATTTTTCATTAAGGCTAAAGCAAACTCCGGGAGTTTGTTCACCGTCTCTTAAGGTTGTATCATAAATTATGAAATCGTCGGGAAATGTAATTTCACATTCTTTATTATAATGACTTATAAAATATTGCAATATATCACTTCGTTAAGTTAATATTTAATATTATTATTTAGTCATTATTTAAGTTTTCTAAAAGTTCCAAATAAGAGGTTCTCTCAAAGCCTTCTGTGATGCCTAATTTTTCAAAGAGTTTGAAAATTTTATCTTGGGCTTCACTGTAGTCAGAATTGCCCTCTAAAGCTATTTCTATTTCCATATATGGTCTTAATCCTTCGACATCATCAAGTGAAATTTCAAAGTTCTCAAAAGTGTAGTATTGACGATTTTTCCTAACGCGCCTTACTTCTTTAAAACCAATCTCTTCAAGGATATCTCTGGCTTTTCTTGCACTTTCTATTGCCATCTCAACTTCTTTTCTGGTTTTTGCTTTATCGTTGAGTTTTGGGCCTTTATAGGTTATGAAAGTGTCATTGTTTGTAGACCTTATTCTTAGGGCTTCATCACTTCTGGCAAAGTCTACAATTGGGTTTGCAAAGTATATGTCTTCCTGAAATTCCTTTTTACTTTTTTCAGCACCTAGTTTTTCTAGTTTTTCTTCCATTTCTTTAAAATTATTTATTTCAGCTTTTACTTCAACTTCAATCATGCTATCAAATGTATTTTTGTCAGCATTGATTATTATATATAATGATTAGTGAACATCGGTGGTTGATTTGGTGTTTATTGCAATTTCATTTTTTAATAGCCGGTTTTTATAAAATATTATTGAAAAGTAGCAACATTTATAAACAGGTTTTTTCAATACATGTTTTTGATTTTTATTTATAAATAAACTTTTATTTCGAAAAGTCATTATTTTGCTTTTTTTTTATAAAAAGTCTAATCTATTTTAAATAAACATAACTTTATATACTATTTAAATAAAATATTTATTTAGTGAAAATTTAATTTAATATTTTTGTTTTCTTAAATTTTACTTACTACTTTTAAAAACAAATTGGAGGTTTTAAATTGACCGATGTTGATATTAAAATTGAAAACATTGTTGCTTCTGCAAGCATTGGAAAAGATATTGTCTTAACTGAAGTATCTGAAGCTTTGGAAGGGGTTAATTTTAATCGTGAACAGTTTCCGGGATTGGTATTTAAACTCAAAGATCCTAAAACAGCAGCATTAATTTTTAGCTCTGGTAAGCTTGTTTGTACTGGAGCAAAATCTATAGATGATTCTAGATTAGCAATTAAAAAAACTGTCGACTTGATGAGGAGTATTGATACTGAAATTCCTCACGAATTCGATATTAAAATTCAAAACATTGTGGCTTCTGCAAACTTAGAATCCACATTAAACTTAGAAGCAGTCGCTTTAGAATTGGAAAATACTGAATACGAACCTGAACAATTCCCTGGTTTGGTATACAGATTATCTGACCCTAAAGTTGTATTGTTATTATTTGGTTCTGGTAAAGTGGTTTGTACCGGTGCTAAAACCAAAAGCGACGCTAAACTTGGTGTCGAAAGAGCTTACGATAGATTAAGTGAGCTAGATTTATTATAATTGGTGGTATGATTGATTAAACTTGTAGTATTTGACTTAGATAATGTTATTATTGATGGTGAAGCAATAGATGAGATAGGAAAATTAGCAAATGTTGAAGAAGACATAGCTGAAATTACTGAAAAAGCTATGCAAGGTGAAATAGACTTTGAAACTTCTATTAAAGACAGAGTTCAACTTCTTGAAGGAACTTCAATTGAGGAAATCCAAAAAGTTGCTAGCGAACTTCCATTAATGGCTGGTGCTCTTGACACCATCAATGGCTTGAAGGAAAAAAATATTGATGTGGCTATCATCAGTGGTAGTTTTGATGTAGTGGCTAGCGAAGTTTGCGACAAACTCGGAGTTGAAGCAGTTTACACTAACAGTTTCACAGTCGAAGATGGTAAATTAACTGGCGAAGTGACTGGTCCTTTAGTTTCTGGTTCTAAATTAGATGTATTAAAAGACCATGTTGAAAAAGCAGGAATTGCACTTGAAGATGTAGTTGCTGTTGGAGATGGCGCAAACGACATTTCCATGATTGAATCAGCTGGTTGCGGAATTGCATTCAATGCAAAAGATTCTGTAAAGGAAATAGCTGATGTTGTAGTAGAAGAAAAAGACTTAACCAAAGTCTTAGATAAAATCCTTAATCAATTAACCGCTGAAGAAGAAACTGTTGAAGAAGCCGAAGATGCTTCTGAAGAAAAACCTGAATTTGTTCTTGCCGACACCATGGAAGGCGTAAGAAAACAAAAAAATGAAAAAGAAGCTGAAATCGCAAAAGCTGCTGATGAAAGGGAAGAGTTCAATAAAATAGCTAGAGAACACCGTAGAATTAGAGATGAGTTAAATGCATCTTTAAAGGAAAACTTAAACAAAGCTATTGAATACAGAAACGAGCGTAATGAAATCAATAAAGATGTTGAAGCTGCTAAAAGAGCTCGTAATGAAGCAAACATCAAAATCAAAAATATTGAATGGAATTCCGGTAAACGCGATAAAGTTAAAATAGAAAATGAAATCAAAAAAATCGACAAGATCATTGAAACTCGCGTTTTAGATATCAAGAAAGAAAATCAGCTTGTTAAAAATGCAAATGATTTAAGAAAACAATTAATGGACATTCATGAAGATGAATCTGTTAAAGCTGAAGCTGATGAATTGAGAAAACTGTCTGAAAAAGAACATGAAAAAGTTATTGAACTTTCAGAAAAAGCTCAAACAGCTCACGAGGAAATGCTTAAATATTTCAGAAAAACAGATGACATCAGAACTGCAGCAGATGAAGCACATAAAAACTTCATTGAAGCACGTAAAAATGCATCCGCTAAACATGAAGAATTTAAAGCTATCTTAAGTGATATTCATGTTATCAACAAAAAATTAGGTTCCAACAAACCTAAACGTAGAAAACCTGATAACAAAGGATCTTCCGGCCCTAATAAAAACCGTGAAGAAAGACAAAGGGCACAGCAAATCTTTGAAAAATTCAAAAAAGGTGGAAAAGTATCTACCGAAGAGATTTTGCTCTTGCAAAAATACAACATAGGTTAAATATAATTTAACCTAATCATTTTCTTTTTTTTAAGGTTTAATATGGCGGAAGAAAAAATAGAAACTTGTTTTATCTGCGGCAAGAAATTCGATATGAATAAAGCCGACTTGGCATATTATCGCAATGGCCAATTTCCGATTTGTGATTTCTGTGCTGATTTCTATCGTTTTTATAATGATGATTTAAGTACGAAAAAGGATTGACTCCTTATTTTTTAAAATGTTATTTCGTGAGATTTACTCACGTGTGGTATAAATTTTACTTTCTAATGCTGTTGTAATGGAAGATAACAGGCATTTAGTTTTTAAATCAGTATAGTGGATCTTTTTAAGTTTATTTACTTTACTTAAAAGTAATTTATTCTCTTTTTTGGTAAACGGAGAGTTTTTCCAAGTATATGTCCAATGTAGGAGGTGAGGATTCACGCTAACGTTTTGCACTTCTTTTGAAAAGCCATCGGTACATTTCCTACAGTAAATATAGGATTCCATCAATTCGTCAAGCAATCTGACATTGACGGTTTTTGTAATTGATTTATCATTTGGCAAATCACGAATATAATAGTCATAGCACATGAAATTATTTAAGAATACTATTCCTTCAGCTTTAAGGAACGTTTCAAGGGCAAATGCCATGTCATCTCCTGAAACAAATGGCTGGAAACGAATGCCATTATCCATGATTAAGTCCCTTCTATAAATTTTACTCCACACTGACGGGTGCATTTTCAGAATATCCGGTTCCTGTTCAATATTATCTACCTTTATAATATCGAGAGGAGTGTCTCTTGGGTATGTTACTTCTAATGTTTTGCCATATAGGAATCTCTCAACAAAATTGTCCCAAAGGAAATCCGGAACATTAATGAAGTTTTCAGTTTCAAAAACCTCATTCGGGTAGTGCTTTTCTATCTCATCTTTATATGGGGAGTATGACTTTTGAACTTTGCCTCCGTATTCGAATATTCTTCTAAAACGGCCAAAAGCTATTTGGGCATCATTGACTTTAACTGCTTGGTATAGTGTTTCAATTGCATCTGGAGTGTATCTGTCGTCCGGATCAAGAAACATTATATAGTCTCCGGTGCATGCTTCAATACCGGTGTTGCGGGGAGTATATGCGGCGCCGCTGTTTTTTTCATGATGGATGGCATGACAACAATCATAGTTAGCATCGTATTCATCTATTATCATGTTAGATTCATCAGTTGAGCAATCATTGACCATTATGATTTCTAAATTTTCATTACCTATGCTTTGGTTAATTAAAGAGTCAATTCCACCTTTGAGATGGTCTCCAACATTAAAAATAGGTAAAATAATACTAATTTTGTCATTCATTTTAATCTATATAATAATTGTTTTTCAATATTAATAAAATTAATTGGATTATTGTCACTGGATGTGGATTTTTATAAAATATTTCATTTTTTAATAAGTTTTAATAATTAAAAGATATTAAAATATGTATGTTTATCGTTTCTTAGTGAATGTTTAAGAAACTGACTTTTAATAATTCATAAATGGTGAAATAATGAGCGAAGTATATAGGACATTTACATCTGAATCAGTAACTCAAGGGCATCCGGATAAAGTTGCTGATATAATTTCTGATGCAATATTGGATGCATATATGGCACAGGATAAATATTCACATGTTGCATGTGAAACTTGCGTAACAACCGACTTTTGTATGGTATTTGGTG
The DNA here is from genome assembly GCF_963082475.1 of Methanobrevibacter sp. V14. NCBI lineage: Archaea > Methanobacteriati > Methanobacteriota > Methanobacteria > Methanobacteriales > Methanobacteriaceae > Methanobrevibacter > Methanobrevibacter sp. V14. The sequence continues at coordinate 101,979 of NZ_CAUJAM010000009.1, read as the reverse complement.
AGATTACATCAACTGCTGATATTTCAGGTGATGAAATTGAAAAGATTATAAGAGATACAATCATTGAAATTGGTTATGATAGTCCTGATTTAGAATTTGATGGGCATGATTGTATAATTTCAAATAAACTTCATTCACAGTCTCCAGACATTAACCAAGGTGTAAACAGAGGAGAAGATGAAGAAACTGGTGCTGGAGATCAGGGTATGATGTTTGGCTATGCAACCAATGAAACCGAATCATTAATGCCATTCCCAATTGATCTTGCTCGCAAACTCACAAATAAATTAACAGAACTTAGGGAAAGTGGGGAGATACCATATTTAAGGCCTGATGGTAAGGCACAAGTCTCAGTTAACTATGATGGTGATGGAAATGTTGTTTCACTTGATGCGGTAGTATTGTCAACTCAGCATGACGAGTCTGTTTCAGACAATCAGGACAGACTGAAAGAAGATATTCGTGAGAAACTCTTTAAAGAGGTTATTCCCCAAGAGCTAATGACTGAAGACACTAAAGAACACATTAATCCAACAGGCAAATTTGAAATTGGCGGACCTCATGGTGATGCCGGTTTGACTGGCCGTAAAATCATCGTAGATACTTATGGTGGATATGCAAGACACGGTGGAGGGGCATTTTCAGGAAAAGACTGTACTAAGGTAGATAGGAGTGCATGTTACATGGCAAGATACATTGCTAAAAACATTGTAGCTAGTGGACTTGCTGAAAAATGTGAAATCCAATTGTCTTATGCAATTGGGGTGGCTCAACCAACTTCGGTCATGATAGATACCTTTGGAACCGGTGCAGACATTGGTGATAAGACAATGGAAGAAATTGTACTTGAAAACTTCAGTTTAACTCCAGATGGCATCATCGAATCTCTTCACCTGAGAGACACTACCTACAAACAAACAGCTAAAAAAGGTCATTTTGGTATTGAAGGGCTTCCTTGGGAAGAAACAGATAAAGTTGACGTTTTAAAAAAGTATATTAAGAATTAAATAGGTTCGGAAACTTTACTTTCCATATGGGAGGGAAGTTTCACCATGTTTTTCATTAAATTCTTTTTTAACCCTTTCGGAATAATGTAGATAATCATTATCTTTAAAAACCTTCACTGGGAGCATTTTCTAGAATAAGAAGAAAATAACCAATCTGGATTGAACATTTATAACAAAATCTTTTTTAATTTTATACTCTTTTTTCTAATGGGCTAATTTTTACCTAGAATTTCTTTTATCACGTATTTATCATCATTATCAAAGACTTTTAAGAGGTAAACAACTGTTAAGTAAATCATTATTCCAATAGGTATGGCTATCCACATATTTAAGTTTAAGAAGTAGAGTGCGATTCCTAAAACTATTGATCCTATGGTGATTTTTATTAAATCAGTGTATAGTTTTTTATTTGGTTTATGGCCAATTTTATGGATTATATATTTTTGGATTATCACAATCAAGATATCACTTAATACGGTTGCAATTGCAGCTCCTATAAATGAAAATTTTGGGATTAAAATAAAATTTAAAATGATATTAAATACTGCAACTATAGCGTAAATTTTTGTAACAGTTACTTCTTTGTGTGATGAATCTAATAGTATGTTTCCGGGACTAGCTATAAATAATAGACAGACAGTCCATATTAAAATTGATAAAATTTGTGCAGAGGCATAATATTCTTGTCCATATATTAATTGGACAATATCTGTTGCATAAATTTGTGTTGCTATTGATAGAGGAATCATAATTAACATTAAATATTTAATTGATTTTTCATATATTATTGTTAAAATTTTTTCATTCTCTTTAAAAAATTTACTCATTACTGGAAATATTACTGCAGTATATGCAGTATAAAATACTGTTAAAACAGTAATTAATTTGTATGCTGCATTATACACTCCCGTAGCATAATTGCCTGAAATATGGGTTAACATTACAACATCTATTGAGAAGTAAATTGAGTATAATAAACTTGATATAGCAAAAGGAAGCGAATATAATGTTATTTTTTTACAGAAAGTTGTATCTAATTCAAATTTTGGTTTTGTAATTTTTTTATTTAGATAATAATATTCAAAAGTTAATGTAATAAAATTAGCTATTAAATAAGAAATTGCGATTCCAATGATTCCTAAATCCGTGAAAATTGCAATTAGAATAAATATGAGTAATAAAAATTTAAATAAAAGTATTGCTATTCCTTGATATTTTCCTTCTTCAAATGCTTGGAATGCTCCATTTAATAAATTAATGAATGATTTGATTATTATTTCTAGGGTGAAGAGTAATGTCACTGTAAGTGTAATCTCATCAGATTTCATTATTAATAATAATATACATGTCAAAAATAATGTACCTATTGCAAAAATGGATTTTAATGGAAGTGCATTTCCTAGATATTTTGGGGATGATTCATAATTTGTTGCAATATGGCGAACAATATGGGTGCTGATGCCCCAATCACTAGTAATTGATAGAATAGCAGTTAATGAGGTGGCAAATCCTAAAATTCCATATTCCTGAACTCCAAGGTATCTTGCTATTAGAATAGTCCAAATAAATCCACATATGCTTGCTATGATTTGCGAAATTAATATCCAACTCATATTTTTAAATATTGTTGTTATTTGGCCCATATTATGTCTCCTTTTGCTTAAATATATTTTTTGTATATACTGAATTAATCTATTTTTTTTAATTTTTGCAACGATTTAAAAGATTAAAGTTCATATTTTTTCATAATAAAACTTTTAAAGTTTCTATTCAGGTATGTATTCACTATTATTTTGATATTTTATTTTAATGGACATAAATATTGTTTAATCATTAAAGCTTATAAATCATAATAATTTTTTACAAATATCTAAAAAGGATTATTAATATATTCCGATTCATTTAAAAATATTTGATGTGTCTTGATTTATTCTCAATTTTTAATTTCATATTAAATATTTTGTTCTATTTCATCATTAATCTCTTTAATTTTTTTATAGTATTTTTAAAAGACATTTCCATTTCTGTCTGAGAATTAAATAATGTGGAATTATATTCTTGATAACCATGCATTGTAATATTTGAGGATATCCATATAATCATCACCATACCATAATTTAAGTAATTTATCTGGTTTATTAGGACATTTGAATTCATAATTTTCAAATTGAATTGTTTTCAAGTGAAATATGTATTCTGTTGGAAACCATCCAAAATCATCAATTTCGCTAGCATCAATTCCTTCTCCAATATAATCAGTTTTATTCAAGGTTAAACCCATTTTACTGAAGATTCTGTTAAATTCTTCATTAAATTTAAAGTTATTTTTTTCAAATAAGGAACTTCTAAATGAAAATTTATAAGCACTATAACTTTTATTGTAATAATCAATTTTGTTTTCTTTGACATAATCATATGGGAAAATATCTAATTTAACCATAGGTTTTAACCAACCAATTTGTAAAAATATTGATTTTCCTAAATGTGGTTGATTGAAATAATCATCATGACCCAATTTTTTGTTATAAATGGAATTCATGTCCTTAAAATAATTTTCTTCTTTATTAATTAATTTTGTTAGCGCACAATTTTCTTTTAAAAATTCATTTTTTTTTAATTCTTGAGGTAATACTTCAATTAATTTTTCATAATCTTTTCTCATCATTAAAATATCGCAGTCATCATCCCATGGAATAAAACCCTCATGTCGCATAGCTCCAATCAATGTTCCATAAATTAAGCAATAGTCTAAATCATATTTTCCGCAAATATTATCTATAAATCGTAATAATTCTAAATACATTTGTTGGATATGGCGAAGAGATCCTGTAATTTTCACATTATTATGTTTAAACATAGAATTTAATGCATAATTTGGTGTTGATTTTGAGTTAGTTTTTCTGATAGTTTTAGAAATTTTCATAAGCAATATTAATAATTCATCTGATTCTTGAATTTTTGAGGGTAATTTTTTATATAACTTACTTAAATCCATAGTTATCCTCGCAGTGTAATTATTTTAATTTATATTTTTATTATTATTTTTTATTAATTTAATAAGTTTTCTGTTACCTTGATAGTTACTGGATATTTTTAGTAAATATTTGGCAATGATTATTATGCTATTTAAGGCATTTTATGATTTAGACATCTTGATTTTGTTTTTATTTATTTAAAAATTGATAGTTTAAATTTTTTGCAGATTTCTTGATTTTCACTAAGAGTTAATATTTTATAGACTATTTTCATTTAGATATGTCTCCGCAATTTTCAAATCAATATTTCGGGTGATCTTAAAGTTAGTTGATTCTCCTTCAAATAATTTAACATTTCCATTTCTTAAGAAAAATAACATCATAGCTTCATCTAATTGCTTTATTTCATTTTCATTTAGTGTTTCATAAATTTCCATAAATTTATCGATTTTAAAACTTTGAGGAGTTTGTGAATGAAATAAATTCTTTCGTTGAGGGATATCAGTTAATTTTCCTTTTTCTTTACTTTCAAATATCACATCGATAGCAGGAATAACTGGGCTTGCCGCATCATGATTAATTACATTTTTAATACTTTTTTTAATTAATCCTGTACTTACAAAGATCCTAGATGCATCATGTGTAATTAATATATGATTATTATTGTAGGTTTCTTTAATATAATTAATTGAATTTAAAATAGTGTCATTTCTTGTTTTACCTCCTTGTATGACTACAATTCGCGGATTATTTGGAAAGTATTTAATAATTAGTTTTTTTGTTGTATTGAAGTATTCTTTAGGAGAGGATAATATTAATTTATCAAATTTATTAGCTTTTAGGAATGTTTCAGTTGAATGTATAAGGATTGGTTTGTTTCCAATGCATATGAATTGCTTTGGTTTGTTTAATCCCATTCTTGTTCCAATACCTCCAGCGAGTATTGCTGCAAAAATCATATTATAATCCGTCCCAAAAGTTATTAAATGATAGTTTGGCATTATTTTTATTAACAATTATATCATAAACAAAATTAACGGTTAAACTTTCAAAATTGTTTTTTTCGCATAATTTTTTTAATATAATTGCAGTATTTTTGCCTTCAAATAGTATTCCCGACGATTTTTCATCAACTACAATTCCTTGCCCATATAAAACTCCTAATGTATGATTCCTACTTACAGATAATGTTGAGGCAGTTATAATATCTCCAAATCCACAGTAATCATCCACCGTATCTCTGTTCCCTCCTAATAATTCAATTAAATCTTTTGTTTCGTTGTAACTTTTGGTAAATAATGCAAATCTAGCATTATCATTTATATCTAACCCTTCGCAAATTCCTTGACTAATAGCCAATACATTTTTTATTACTCCACAAAACTCAGTTCCTATAACGTCAGTATTTGAATTAACTTTAAATTTTTTTGTTTTTAAGATTCGTTCAACAATTTTCAAATAGTTTTCGTCAGAACAAGCAATTGTTGTGGCAGTTGATAAATTTTTAGCCATTTCAGATGCAATATTGGGTCCAGATAATGCTACTGCGGGTCTTTTTGTAATTTCTTCTATTATTTCAGTCATACGTTTATTAGTGGTTGATTCTAATCCTTTAGCTGTTGTGATGATTATACAATCATTTGAAATAACTTTGTTCAATTCAGTTGTCAGTTCTCTAACGGTTGATGAAGGTATGCATAAAAAAATAACCTTTACTTGGTTTAGTTTAGAAAAATCATTAATGCCGATAATATTGTCTTTCAATTTCAAATTAGGGTAATAGTGCGTATTATAATGTTTTGAATTAATTTCATTACAAATTTCTTCTTTTCGAGCATATAAAAATAATTTATTTACATTTTTAGCTATTGATTGTGAAATAGCAGTTCCCATTGCTCCAGCACCAATAACTGCAACATTTAACTTCATTTTATCATCTCTTTTCATAAATATACTATTCTTTAATATTTTCCAAAATCAATTTTTTCAGGAGAGGGTCTAAATCTTGATTCTTTTGGAGGTAATTTCATGTAGTCTCCATAAATTCTACTGAGAATTTTATCAGGATTATTTGGTATATTGAATTCTATAGATTCAAATTTTGCCTTTTTTATAGGTAACCAGTCTTTTTTATCATAAATTGGCATTTGACACATTGCTGGAAAATCGCAAACATGACTACATTCTATATCTTTATATTTTTCATATGATTTAATACATTTTTCTTTAATTTTTTGTGGAGATATTGGTAAAATTTTTAATAGATAATATGCGATTTGTTGAATATTTTTTTTTAATTTAGAAAAATTTTCATATTTAATATAAGAATACATTGTAAACTGATTAAGTAAAAAAGAAGTGGTCATGTGAAAAAATCTTTTGATTTTATTATTTGGAATATTATCTAAAATAAAAATATCTATGAATATATTTGGAATGTATTCTACTTGATTGGCCCACCATTCTTCAAATAAAGTACCTTTTAAAGTTAATCTAGCAAATGTATAGAAATAGGTTTTTTCATTTAAACAATTGTAAAAATCGTATTTTTCATCTAAATTAGTTTCCATAATTTTATTTAATTTATCGAACTCTTTTCTAAACATAATTACATCTATATCATCATCCCAAGGGATAAAACCACCATGTCTGATTGTACCAAGTAAAGTTCCACCATATACATAGTAATCTAAATCATTTTCTTCACAAATTTTGATGAAATCTTTAAAAATCATTATCTGAACTTCTTGAAGATGTTTTAATGTTTCATCATCATACCTTTTTGATTTAAACATATTTTCTCTCCTTGACTATCTGTTATCATTTTTATAAGTTTAGTTGATAATTATTAAGCATTTTTGGATTCATGTCCTATTACTTGTTAACATTAGTGTTTGATAATATATTATTTGAATAATCTTATTAAATGGATTAAATAAAATTTTGCAATGAAAAGAGCATAATACCTATAAACATAAGATTTTAGCAAATTGTAATTTGTTTACTTGATAATATATTTTATAAAGAAATCTTTATCAAAGAATCTGGAATCTGCATTTTCTAAAGTTTTTCCAATATTATAAACTGAGATTATTGCAATTATTTTAAAATTCATAGTTACACATAACGTTTCTAAATATTTTTTTTAGTTAAATTTTGTTAGTTATAATATTTATCTTGGAAATTTTTAAATATTTCTTTTTTTCATATATATCTGTATAAAGGTAATTTCTATGAAATCTAATAATCCAATTGTTTATACTTGTTTTTGTACTGATGTAATCCATGATGGTCACTTAAATCTAATTAATGAAGCTAATAAATATGGTGATGTTGTAGTTGGTGTTTTATGTGATTCTGAAATGGTCAAATATAATAGATTTCCATTAAAATCTACTGGTGAACGTGTGGAATTAGTTAAATCAATTCCAAATGTAAAACAAGTTATAATTCAAGATGACATAATGTATGATAATGTAGTGAAAGAACTTCGTCCAAATTATATTATTCATGGGGATAATTGGATCGAAGATTCAATGAAAGTAATTAAGAAAAATATCTTAACGGTCCTTAATGAATATGGTGGAGAATTAATTGAAGTTCCATACACTTTTAGCAGTGAAGTTCAAAAAACCGATAGGCAAATGAGAGAAAAATTGGCCATGCCTGAACTTAGAAGAGCAAGATTAAGACAATTATTAAAAATGGTTCCTGTTGTTAAAACTATTGAAGTTCATAGTGGCTTAACTGGTTTAATTGCTGAAAAAACTGTCATTGCTGAGGAAAATCATATTGATCAATTTGAAGCAATGTGGATATCTAGTTTATGTGATAGTACAGAAAAAGGAAAACCCGATATTGAATTAGTTGATATGACTTCTAGATTTAGAACAATTAATGATATTATGGAAGTTACAACTAAACCAATAATTTTTGATGGAGATACTGGAGGTATTGCAGAACATTTTGTCTACACTGTAAGATCACTTGAGCGAATGGGCGTTTCAGCAGTTATCATTGAAGATAAAATAGGTTTAAAGAAAAATTCGCTGTTTGGAACCGAAGTCGAGCAAACTCAGGATGATATTGAGCATTTCTGTGAAAAAATTGCTGCAGGTAAAAATGCTCAGTTATCTGAGGATTTCATGATTATTGCAAGAATTGAGAGTCTTATTCTTGAAAAAGGCATGGATGATGCGCTTAAAAGAGCATTTGCATTTAGATATGCTGGTGCTGATGGGATAATGATTCATAGTAGAAAAAAAGAACCTGATGAAATATTAGAATTCTGTGATAAATTTAGAGCTAGAGATAAAGAAACTCCAATTATCGTTGTTCCTTCATCATATAATTCCATAACTGAAGACGAATTAATTTCTCATGGAGTTAATATTGTTATTTATGCTAATCAGTTATTAAGAGCTGCTTTTCCTGCAATGCAAAATGCTGCGAAAAGTATTTTAAAACATCACAGAGCACATGAAATTGATGAAGAATTACTTTCCATTAAAGATATTATAACCTTAATTGATGAATTATAATGTGATTACATGTCAAAATATGCAATTTTATCAGATATTCATGGAAATCTATTAGCCTTAAAAGAAGTAATTAGTAATTTTAATGATATTGATTTTATTATTCTTTTAGGAGATTTAATAGATTATGGAATGCAATCTAATGAAGTTGTAGAGTATATTAAAGATAATCTATCTTCAATGATCATTTGTAATATTTGGGGAAATCATGAAAAAGCAATTTTAACTGAGAATTTTAATCAGTTTTCATCCAAAAGAGGAGTAGATTCAGCAAAATATACTGCGTCAAGACTTTCTGATGAAACCAGAGATTATCTAAATAATGAATTAATTCATGAAGGTAAATATGAAGAATGTGAATGGAATCAAATCAACATATAAAAATGGAAATCTAGAAAATCTTATTGAAAAAGAAAACCCTGATATTTTATGTATTCAAGAAATTAAGACTAAAGAAGTTCCAAATCTCGATGGTTATGCTCTTTATAGTTATCCTGCATCTAAAAGTACAAATTTTTATGGAACAGCTATTTATACAAAAATAGAGCCATTATCTGTTGTTAAAGGATTTGATGATGAAGAATTTGATGCCGAGGGTAGAGTCATTAAATTTGAATTTGAAAGCTTTAATTTATATAATGTTTATTCACCATCAGGTGCAGGTTCTAAAGACAAATTAAATCGTAAGTATAGATTCTATGATGAGTTTACAAAATACTTTAAGAAATCTAAAAAGCCCGTTGTTATATGTGGTGACTTTAATAGAATGGCGGCAGAGATTGATTCCAAAAGACCCGAGCTTATGAAAAACAAATCTGGATTCATGCCTGAAGAACAAGAATGGTTTAAAGAAATTTTAACAGAATACATTGATGCTTTTCGTCAATTCCACTCTGAAGGGGATAATTATACCTGGTGGAAAAGTAAAGAGCTAAAAGCTGAGAATAAAGGCATAAGATTAGATTACTTCTTAGTTTCCAAGACTTTAGGAAATAAACTTAATGATTGTTACATCCTACCTGCTCAAGTAGAATATGATCATGCTCCACTAGTTTTAGACATCAGTTATTGTCAAGTATGTGGATCACTAAATAAATCTGCTAATGAATTCTGCGACCAATGCGGAATTAAATTATCTATTGAAGATGATGAGGACGAAATCGTTAGTGAAAATAAATTGGAAATAGCAAAAGACAAAATAATCCTTTTGGATTTGAATTATACATTAATAGCTAACTCTAAGGAAATTTTTAATTATCCTCTTGAGAAGAAAATCAAATCACAAAAGTATGAATTGGATTTAATTGAATTAATTAAAGATAATTATGTTATTTTAATTACTGCAAGTCCATATAAACGTTCTCATAAAATTTTAAGAGACATTAAGGAAAAGACAGGTTTTGAACCTGATGAATCTTACTGGAACTTTGGGGGCCAACCTCCACAAGTCAAAAAGTATTGGATGGAAAATGAAGTTATACCACAACATGGTGATGATGTGGAGAAATATTTAGCTATTGAATCTAATCCTAATACAAGAAGAATGTATAAGAAATTGGGAATTGAAGCAAGACCTAAAAGCGATTTTATTTAAAAGGTGAAAACAATGAAAATAATTACCTGGAATTCAAATGGTTACTTTAGTGAAAGATTTCCAGCCATTCTTGAAGAAGATGCGGACATTTATGTAATTCAAGAATGTCAAAATCCTCCAATAATTGATTCAGAGGAATATAATGAATTTGCTTCTAATTATTATTGGGTTGGTCAAAACCAATATTATGGTCTAGGAATATTTGCTAAAGATAATGTAAAATTGGAATTAATAGATTTGGATGATAAAGGGCTTAGATATTTCATACCTGTTAGAGTTAATGATGATTTTAATCTTTTAGGTATTTGGACAAATCCAAATATAGAAGGTAGTAAAGTAATTCACTATCCTAAAGAAATTACTAAATACTATGAAGAACACAAAGATTCAGGGTTCTTTAATGAAGACATGATTATCTGCGGGGACTTTAATTGTGATGTGAGATTAGTAAATAAGACTCACGGAAAAAATGTTTATGAGATGATGGATAAATTATCAGAAGTAGGTCTTGTAGATGTTTATCACTATTTAAATGATGAAACTCAAGGTGAAGAAACTAAATCAACATTTTTCATGAATAGAAATTTAAGTAAGCCATTTCACTTAGACCATGTGTTTGCATCACCGAGTACAGTTAAAGATTTACAGATTCCCAATCCCGAATATTGGATGACATTGAGCGACCATGTGCCCATTATTTTTGAAATTTAATTTAATAAATTTATTTTTAAAATAAATTAACACAAATTTTATAAAATTAATTTATCCAAGTCATTTTCTGATATTTCAAGAGATCCGATAATTAACATATATATGAAAAAAGTTTCGTCACGTATTAAATCAATTTTATTTATATCATTTAAATTATCTTTATGGAAATAACCATTTCTTCGTAATTTCCTCCAATTAGAAATAATTTCATTAATATAACCCATAACATATGTGGTTGAATTACCGAAAGCATTTTCAAAAAGGTCTTTATTGGCCCAATCATTTAAAAAATAGTTTAGAGACCCCAACGTATTATTAATTATCTCTTCATTGGATTCATCAATTGGACAACCATTTATTTGCTTGCCTTTGGCAATAATCAAAAGAATATCCCATAACAATTGCTCTATTGATTTTAAATAACCTGCAACAATATAAGTATTATCCAAATGTTCTGAAAAGATATAATTATGATATAACCATTCAGAAGTTATTAAAGATTCTGCAAAATCTCCATTTCCAAGTAACACTTTATATTTTCCATTATTTAAAAATAAATTTTTAATATGGTCATAATTATAATCTGTTATAAATCGATTAGTTTGTGCATTTGATTTAATGGCATCATAATCAAACTCAACAATTGTCTTCTCTAATTTTTGTTTAAATTTTGCTAAAGTGTGTTCATTAAAAATTTCAGTTATTTGATAACCAAATTCAGTCCGAATCTCCTCTTTAATTGTAGACATTGAAGATTGAAAACCAATTAATTCGCTTTCACCGAATGTATTGAATAAAAATTCTTCAAATGTAAAACATTGAATATTTGTATTGTCGGTATATCTTTTAATCCTATTTAAGAATCCATTCACTCCTTTTTGAGCATCAACATTATTCTTTATTAAAAAAACAATTATAGTAGAAGTTCCACGGTCATTAATTTGTTGAGCGAAGTCATGAGTTGCAGATGCATTAAGACTTTGGGGTCTTGGTATAAAACGAATAAGAAATTTTTCACTTAAATTTATAGAACAATCAAATAAACGATAGGGATCTTCTTCAAAGTCAAAATTATATTTTTCACATAATGTTTCAACTAACTTTAAAACATTAGATCTACATATCGTGTCAAAAGAACGGATTAAATATTGATATAAACTAAAATTGTCATCTATTTGAAATAAATAATCATACTTGTCATATCTCAATATATTTCGTGTAACAGCACTATCTCTTTTAATTTTAAATTCATTAATAATATCTTTTTTAAAGGCATCATAAATCATTTAAAACACCAATTATATTTATTTTAAAAATAAGATTAGTATATTAATACAAATTACTCACATTCATTTTAAATCATTAGATTATCTATTCATTTACTATCTCTCAACTATTTTCCGCCCCCAAAATTTATTACTAATTTTATATAAAAAATATAATAAATAATATAATAAAAAACATGAAATGATTGCTATGGGAATTACTGATTATATTAAAACTAAATTATTGAATAATAGAGTAGAACAATACAACACCAAGCGCAGCTATTGGGGTGAAGATGAAAGGCAACCTAGAACTGATGGAATAAATACTGGCCTTGATTTGGCAGATGCACTTCCACCAGTGATTAATAAGACAATAGCTAATGCTAGATATGCTGTTAAGCTTGATGGTTATACTTCAGGTATTTTGAAAAATAGGATTGATAAAGCTAATGTTAATATTGTACTTGTAGATAAGGATAATAAACTATCTCAAGAGCAGAAATTAACTTTAATCTTATGGGCAAGAAAAATTGACATTCGTCAAGTTGCTAAAGAAATCCTGCAGGGAGGAATGGTTGATGGTGAAGGCCTAATCAAACCTGTCGAGAGATGGGACAAATCCATAGGCAAATACATCAAACCAATATTTCTAGAAATCGGTGCACATGGATACGGGCTTAAAAAGGAATTCAACGACGATAATGAAGTGCAGTTATACTTGCATGAAATGCCTAAGGATGTTGTCAACGGATCTCCAGAAGATTTCAACAACTTCATTAGCGTTGAAGAGGGGACATTAACGGTCAAGTATGAACCGGAACAGGTTATTAACTTCATGTACAATGAAATATACTCAGAAGCCCAAAGTATTATCCTGAATTGTTTAGATGACATTTATCATAAATGTAATCTTGAAAGAAACCAAGTTGAGAGAATTAATAAAGACAATATTATTGAGGTCAAGCCATCGATTGATGAAAACGGTAGGCCTTATATAATGGAACTGTCTTCAACTGCAAAGGAAAATCTATATGCGGATTATGGGACAACTGCTAACAGTAATGTAGCTATTGTGCCTCCCGGAATTGAATCCAAAATTTTAGGTGGTAACAACTACCAGTCAGACTATACTAGACAGACTGAAATCTTCAGAAACAACATATTAAGAACTTTTGTTACTCCTCAGTCTCAGGCCGGTAATGAAAGGTCTAATCAGAATGTGGCAGAGTACATTAACGATTCGGCTATTACTGGATTTATTGTTAATGTAGCAAATGACCAAAAATGGGTTTTAAAATACTGCAATCGGCTATTGAATATGCAACTAGAACTGATGGGAATTGATGAAACCTTAAACATTTATTTCAGCTATTCAAGGGATGATGTATTAAGATACATTATGGAATTGTCCTCTGAAGGTGATGAAATCTATAAAAATTATCTCAGTAACTTTGAAGAGGAACAGCCTGTCGGTGAGAGAATTTCATCTGAAAGTGGAAATGAAATATAATAAATATTTATATAAAATAAATAATAAAATATATAATAAATAATATAATAAAGTGATAATATGAAACATGAACTTTTTGAAGTCGGATTATATGACTACTCCGACCTAGATGATAGACTTGATAAACCTGTAAAATGGACGGCCAAAGATCTAAAGCAAATAGCTGAAAACTATCGGGGCGGAATTCCTTTAACCTCTGAGCACGATAGGGTTTATATTGGCATCGGAAACAACATAGTTTTTGAAGAAGATAAGGGAAAGCTATTCATTGACCTTCCGGATGAGCTGGACATGAAAGGTAAAGGCCTATCTCCAAAAGTTGATGTTTTACTGAAAGATAATGGAGATTCATTTGGAATTGATACTATGAGTTTAATAGATGTTGGTGTAACCAAAAACCCAAGAAAGATAACTTTGTTGAATTCTGAAATAACTGGCGAGACTGGAGAAACTGGTGAAACAGGTGCAACTGGCGAAATTGAAAATCCACAACCTACTCCCCAACCTCCAGAACCACAAAATCAGGACGCTAATGTAGCTACTAATTTATTGCTTGAAAAACTGCAAGGTAAAGATGCAGAAATCGGAAAATTGCAAGATGAAATTAATAGCTTAAAAAAGGAATCTAAGAAGTATGATAAGATTAAAAAGTCTATAGAAGAAAATAAGGAATTCATAGATAATAAAGAAGATATTTTAAAAGAATTATCTGAATTAAGAAAATCTGAAAATAAAAGGAAAATAAAAGAGTACGAAGCCAAATACAACTTTAACTATAATGAAAACGCACAGGACAAGGAAATAATCGATAAGCTATTATCAGGTGATGTTGATATGGAACTAATGGAAAAACTGGCTGAGAGAAGAATTAAAATTGAAGCTAGTGATATTTCAACTCCTGGCGGACGTAACCCTCAAAACTCCGGAGACATAAGTGAAACCGGTTCAACCGGAAGCACTGGAAATGAAAATGCACCTTCATTTACAACCCGTGAAGAATACAATAAGATATTGAAAGATATGGGCTTTAACAGAACTAGAATTTAGCGATGATGGTGTTTTGCTATTTTCACCGGAGCCATTATGTCAGCTCGTTGTTAATATGGGGAAGTGTTTACGTGTTTTCACTTCTCCTTCAATATATTAATCAAGTTAACAAAACTTAACCCTCGAACCGACCGATAAATGGTCGGTTCTTAAATTTGACAAATTCATCTACTTCAAAACCATAAACTCGGAACAGGGGGACAAGCCCCTGTTCCTCGAACCTTGACAAATCTATTTTTGATATGTCTATAGTATAGCCTTTCGCTAACGCTCAAGGCGTCCAGTCCTCGCTTACGCTCGGACGGAACAAAATTATAAAATTTTTAAAAATAAAATGTTGTTGGTGTTTTATCTTACGGAACCAACCGGCAACACAATAAAACTTCTATCTTACTCTTAAGCAATATTCTCCAGGTAGGTCAATATTTGATTCACGAGCCAATACAGAATTGTCCGGATCAGTTATAATTAAAAGACCACTCCAGTTATATACAAAGTTACTTTAAAAACTTCTTCAGGAAAAGTTATTGGCGGTAAAATGTTTACTATAAATGTTAAAGGTAAAAATTCAAATGCTAAAACCAATAAAAAGGAGTTGCAACTTTTTAAGTTAAACATTTGACAAAAATTGGTAAGTATAATGTAAAAATAACATATCTTGAAGAATCTATTAGGAAAACTATTAAAATTAAAAAATAGAAATGTTAAATTTCTATTTATTTTTCTTTTTTGGTATAAATTTCAAAGAAGAGGAGTTTATACAATATCTTGGAGTTCCTCCTGGACCATCATTAAAAACATGACCTAAATGCGCATTTGATTTTGAACTTCTAACTTCAACACGTGTTGTGCCATGTGAAAAGTCTCTGTGTTTTGTAATTGCATCCTCTTTAACCGGTTTTGAAAATGCTGGCCAACCGCATCCTGAATCAAACTTATCATCTGAAGAAAATAAAATTTCACCATTTATGACATCGACATACACACCATCTTCAAAAAAATTATCATACTTTCCACTAAATGGAGGTTCTGTCATAGCAAGCTGTGTTATTTCATACTCTTCACGAGTCAGGTGGTCGAATTCTTTATCATCAATTAAATTTAAATCAACATGACAGTAGCCGTGAGGATTCTTTTCTAGGTATTTTTGATGATATGCTTCAGCTGGATAAAAACAACTAATTGGGTAAGCCTCTACCACAATTTTTTCAGATGCTTCTTTCTGTTTTGATTTTAAAAAGTTAATTACAATATCCTTCTGTGATTCTTCCTGCCAATAAATGCCTGTACGATATTGTGTTCCAATATCCGAACCTTGACGATTTTTTACATAGGGATCAATGATTTTAAAAAAATTCTCCAAAATTTCAACAAGGGATATAATTTTAGGATTATATGTTACTTTAACGGTTTCTACATGGCCAGTTTTACCAGTGCATACCTTTTCATAAGTTGGAGCTAAATCAATTCCGTTAGCATATCCAACTTCGGTATTGTTAACGCCTTGGAGTCTTGAAATAAATGCTTCAACACCCCAAAAGCATCCTCCAGCAAGATAAATCACATATTGTTTTTCGAACATGATTAAGTATTTATCATTAAACATAAAATATTTTTATTATATTAATCAAAGATTATTAGTAATTAGGAGGAAAACTCATGTTTTATAGTACAATTATGAAAATTGATTCAATTGACAGATTAAGAGATATTAGGGATGCATTACTTGTAGAACAAGGTATTAATCCTACTCGTCAAGGTGAACAAGCTATTAAAGTTGTAGTTGAAAGAATTGATGAAATTCAATCTACTTTAGATAAATCCGCTACTAAAAATATAAATAGAACTTATAAGTGATTTTAATGCTAAGAAGAGTTACTAGTAATAGAAGGCTAGTTAGAAAAAGAATGTTTAAATCACCACATGTTAGGCATAGAACTTCTCAATTCAAAAGAAAAATAAAAACATGGCTAAACCATTTCAAAAAAATTCAAAGAAATGAATGGTCCAAATATAAAACGTAAAAAAAGACCTAAAAGAGAAGTTATTACCGGCTTTAAAATGTCTTATAGGTATAAATATTATCAAAGTCAAATTCCAGATGAAGTTGATGAAACAGAGGAGTCAGAATAACTCTTCTTTAATAAACTTTTTTACAATCAGGTGTTCGCCAATAGTTATTCTGAATTGAGTTTTAAAAGAATATGAACGGTTTTTAATTAAATTTAATAAGAGCATTACAAAATTAAAATTTGCCATACTTATTAATCAGATTTAAATATTGAAATGTATTAGATTAATTTCTGCTGATTTGATAATGTTAAAAACAGCATTTACTCTAAAAAGGAATAAAGATATTACTCATTCAGGAGTAAATCTTCTTTCGGTATTATTTTATTTTGGTTGTGAATATCTAAAATCAAACCACTGAATGCATCATCGTTTTTTGCAAGTTCCCTAAATAATTCATCAGGTACTTTAGTAGGTTTATAATCGACTAATTCTAAATATTCAAATCCTTTGTTGTATTCTTTCCTGTTGGAAAAAACAATAATTTTAAAATCATCTAAAGATCCGCTTACAAGGAAATCTTTTTCATGGCTCTCTCCAATTGTTGGGCAGATATACATTAGAAATCGCCATTTCTGTTCATATTAAAGTTTTGTGAATGGGGATTAATAACAAAACCTTGGAAATATTCATCTTCACTAGCTAAATCAGCAATGTCTTTTGGAGTTATTACTTTTAGGTCAAGTTTGTCTAAAAACAATTTAGATATTTTAGCACTACCTGCTGCATATTCTCTCATGTCGGTAAATAGGGGAATGACATATTCTTTGCTAATTTCTGTAATTGTTAATTTAACAGGTTTTAACGCCTCATCGACAAGCGTAAAGTAAATTTCAGTTGGATAAGTATCACGAATATTATTTTTAACAGCTTCAAGCTCAATGGCATTTTCACTTTTAAGTTTTTTAGCCATATCTGCATATATTTGAATATATTCTTTTAGTTGGCTTTTAGAAGCTTTAAGGTTATTTTTCTTGTAATCTTCGTAATCTTTAGGGTTCATATTTATTCACAGCAATCGTGTACACTTTCACCAAAAATGACAAAATCACATTGTGGAGCGTTAATGGCGAGACCTAAGAATTCATCGTCATCAGCATATGCTTGAACAATTGCATTTCCAACTACTTTGTCAAATGCAAAATTAACTTCGCCAGATTCTTCAATAAAAGTTTCAATAGCTTTTTCGGCTTCTTGTTCGGAAGTGTAAACCGGAATAAAGAATTCTTCACATTCATCTTCTTCATTAGATATAATTAAAGCAACAACTTCATCATTTTCAGTATCTGCATTGTATACAATAACGAATTCTTCGCTATAAACCAAATGATCAATTTCATGTCCTTTGCCATCTAATTTTTCAGCAATTTTATTATATTCTTCGCTTTCATCATCTTCGATTTCGTCTAATTTTTCTTCAAGTTCGATGTATTCATCTATTAATTCTTTAAGTTCACTCATGATTTCACCTAAGTACTTTATAATCATTAAAAAATAGTTTTTTTCATTTTTAAAACAAATGAACATTCTCTTCCTAAACACCACTAAAGGAATACAAACGAATGCTCATTTCAACCATCACCATTGTTCATATTATAAAAAAATAGTATATAACAATATGAACAATACTATTTTAATTTTCAACATATATAAAGTTTTAGTTTTTTAAAAAGGTACTTTCAATAGCTTTTATAAGATTATAAATAATTTCATGAGTAATTACATTAACATTATATGTCTTCCCCAGTTCGATTACTTTGCCGTTTAGAGAATCTATTTCGGTTTTATTTTTCAAATGGATATCCTGGTGTGTTGATGAGTAATGGTTATAGGTATCAGGGATTAGTTTTTTATAAAATATTTCTTTATAGTCCTCTGAATCATCCCACAAAGTTCCATATGGGCTTGATTTTATTACATTAAATATTTCATCAATGAGGTTGTTCATTATTTCCAAACTATATGGGTTTTCGCTGAGCTGTCCGTAAGTCACATCCAATATGGCGCCTAAAGGATTCAATGTGCAGTTATATATCATTTTAGCCCATAAATATTTGTCCAGTTCATCTGTAAGTTCACATTCTATTCCAGATTTTGTAATTAAATCAGCAATTTCATCTAGACATTCCGGATTTTCATTTTTAATGGAACCTAGAAGGATTGGCTCGGTATAGACTGTTACTTCACTAACATGTCTTTGGGGTCTTGTAAAACCAGTTACTACACGTGCTGAGAAAACTTGCTTTTTAGTAAAATACTTTAAATAAACTTCATCGTTTCCAAATCCATTTTGGAAAATGATGATTTTAGTGCTGTCTTTTAAGATATCTTTATGGTTATTTAGATTTAATGCAATATCTTCATTAGCTGTGGTTTTTGAGCATATGAAGATATAGTCAAAATTATTTTTTGGAATTTCATTGTAGTTTTCATAAACTGGTACATTTTTAATTTCAATGTGGGCAAATAATCCCGTTCTTTTAATTCCATTTTCTTTTATTGCATTTGCAGTTTCTCCTCTTGCATAAATTGCGATATCAGCTCCTTGTGATCCAACAGATGTTGCAAGTCCAATTCCAACTCCGCCTGCACCTATAACTAAATGTTCATAGTTAAAATATGTTTTTTATTTTATTAAGCGTGTCCGCCAAAACTCTAAAATTAATTTTTGAAACTGATTAAAACTACTTTAATTCAAAAACAAAGAAAAATTTGCATCAAAAAAATTACTTTTGGCGAACACCCTTTTTTTTAATTAAGTGGGAAATCGTGATAATGTGAAACAGGTATTGATCGTGAGAACTGATTTAAAAATGGGTAAAGGGAAAATTGCAGCACAGTGTTGTCATGGAGCTATAGGTGCATATAAGAAATCCTCCAAAGATAAAATTCGAAAATGGGAAAATGATGCTTATGGAAAGGTTGTTTTAAAAGTTAAAACCTTGGATGAATTAACCGAGCTTAAAAAATTAGCTGATAAAAAAGGAATAGCTAATTATTTGGTAGTCGATGCTGGAAGAACTCAAATACCTACCTCAAGTGTCACAGTTTTAGCACTTGGTCCAGATGAGGACGAAATTATTGATGAAGTGACTGGGGATTTAAAACTTTTATAACGTTTCTGTCATTTTAATTTATCTTATTTTCAATTAAACAAGGTTGTGATTATTATCATAAAACAGGTAGTCAAAATTGGAGGAAGCTTATTTCCAAATCATGCTATGGAATTGGCAAAACAACTCAGAAACACAAATTCGGTAATTATTTTAGGAGGTGGGGAATTTGCTAATTTAATTAGAGAATATGATGATGAACTTAGCTTTTCCAAGGAAACCGCTCACTGGACAGCTATTGATTGCATGGACATAATAGCCAAACTTGTCAGTGATAAAGTTGAATCTACAAAATTGGCATATTCCATTGAAGAGGTTAATAAAATATCTGATGAAGGTTTTACTCCGATTTTTGCAGTATCTGAATTTTTAAAGAGCGAAGATCCTTTTGATTGTAGTTGGGATGTAACTTCAGATTCAATAGCGGCATATATCTCACACTTGTTAAATGCAAAACTTTTAATAATAACAAATGTAAATGGTATATATACCCAAGAACCTAAAGAGTCAGGTTCAACATTCATAAGTAAAATCGATGCAAAAACCTTACTGAATTTTCAAGAGTCATCGGTTGATGTAATGTTGCCATCTCTTTTATTAAAGTTTGGGACTAATTGTTATGTTGTGAATGGGAAGTACCCAGATAGGGTGTTATCTTTAATAGATGATAGTATAAATGATTATAACTTCGATTACACAGAAATAACAGGTGATTAATATGAAAACAGTAGAATGTATTAGTTGTAAACAAGAAATTCCATTAACTGGCACTTTCGTTGAATTCGAATGCCCAATTTGTGGATCTAAAATTGCAAGATGTGAAAAATGCCGTACTTTTGGCCATGAATACAAATGCGAATGTGGTTTTGAAGGACCATAGGTTTAATGGAGGAATTAGAATGGGTGAAGTATTAACTACTATGAAAATCATGCCGGATAGTCCTGAAGTAGATTTGGAAGCTATCAAATCCACTATTGAAAGTTCAATGCCTGAAGGCGCAAAACTTCATGAAATCGCTGAAGAACCAATTGCTTTTGGTTTGGTTGCTATTATTTTAAATTTCATCACTGAAGATGGTGAAGGCGGATCTGAACCTGTTGAAGAAATGGTTTCAGCTATTGAAGGCGTTGCTAGTATTGAGATTACCGGCGTTGGAAGATTAATGTAGATATTATTACTTTTTATTGCTTAATTTGATTATTTGGAGTTGTTATTTTTAATAACTCCTATTTTATTCTATTTTTTTCACATGTCTCAGTTGAGATGTGATTTGCTGATTTTATTTATTTTATATGTCGCCGATTACAATTTTTTTTGTTTTAAAGGAATATTGGATGTTTTTAATTTTATTTCCGGCTAAAATCAAATGTTGTCTAAATATTATTAATACTATTATAGTAAATTTTATTAATATATATAATAAATATATCAATATTGTCATGATTTATTTTAACCAGGTTATCCGTTTAGAAATAAATTTTTTATATAATTGTTTAAGTGAGTTTATATGAATAAAAGTAAAATATCCAGTTTAATATTAGTTATTATATTTTTCCTTGTATTGGAACTTAAAATAGGTGAATAAATGCACATTCCAGATGGTTTACTTCCTTTTGAGCAAGGTGTGGTTTATTTAATTATTGGTCTTGTTATTTTGAGCATTTCATTTTATCATGTTTCAAAAAAGACCAATATGGAAAAACGTTTGGTGCTGTCAGGTGTTTTAACCGCCATTGTGGTTGTTGCAACTTCCCTAACAATTCCATCACCAATGGGAATTCCAATGCATTTATTTATAATTCCATTGGTTGTGTTTATTTTAGGTCCATGCAATACTTCATTAGTTTCTTTTTTAGCGCTTTTAGTTCAAGCACTTGTCTTGGGCGAAGGGGGCATCACTACTTTGGGAGCTAATGTTCTAGACATGGGTATTGTTTTAAGTTTTGTTGTGGGGGGAGTTTATAAACTATTTTTTAATATCAATATGCGCTTTGCGATTTTTATCTCAACATTAATGGGCATTCTTGCAGCCACTTTTGCTCAAATATTTATTTTAGCTGCTGCTGGAGCATCTAGCTTAAATGTTTTGTTTGCTAGTTTATTGCCTTATTATTTGATGATTGGGGTTATGGAAGGATTAATTACAGTTGTTATTTTAGAATTTATTTCAAAAACTAATAGCGCTATTTTAGAAGTTGAGAAGGTTTAATTATGAAAATGAAAATTTATGGGTTATTAATATTAAGTTTAATATTATTCGTAGGCATTTCTTCAGTTAGTGCCCATGGTGCTGATTTAACTGAAGATACGATGATTATGGCAAATGAAAGCAATGGAATTTTAGCTAAATCAATTGTTGACGATTTGGGTTTGGATAATGTTAAAGTGTATAAATATGTTTCAGAAGGTGATGTTGAACACCAATTAGAACATGCATTATCTAATCCGAATAAAAGAATTTTAGCTATTTCTTATCAGGATACTGTAGAGGATTATTTGAATGATCATCCTGATTTAAAAAACAGGGTTATTGTTAGTGGCGATGATAATAAGTCTATCGAAGATAATGTTCAAAAATTAGTTGCTATTGATGTCAATGAAGATACATCATCCGATTTCACCACTCCATTAATCGTTGGTTTGATTATTGGTTTGTTGGTGGGTTTAATCGGGGCTGTTTTCATAATGAAATGGAAAAGTAACTGAATCTATTATTTTAAAGCTCAAAATGGAAAAAATATATGATCGAGGTTGTGAAATTCAATTGAAAAAATTTAGTCACACCTAAAAAATTCAAAACCTTTATATACTATGACGACCAACTTTTATACAAGTGACATGAATTTAGGTATACCTAAATTTTTCACTTATACAAAACATATTATTAGTCAATAATAATACAATCTCCAAGATATAGATATTTGTATTGAATTAGCTTTCCACAATTTTCTGATTCGGTACATGGAAAATTATTCTGCCAAAATTTTCCAGAAAACTTAATTGGTGTTTAACTCTCCTCAAACACTAAACACCAATTTTTATCTCTTTTTCGAAATTTTTATAATGGACTTCATTAATTTAGGTGTGCCTAAAAAATTAGAAACATTTATATACTCCTTGTGACAACACTATAATTAGTGATAAAAAATTAGGTCTACCTAAAATCTAATTTTTATTGCTGGTGTGGTTTTATATTAAAACCATATTACTACACTCCGATTATTTATTAAATTAGTTTAAGTTTCTTTTTCTAATTTAATAAAGCATATAACTACTCTCACGAAATTAAATATGTTCATCATATTTAATTTCACCTATCATTAAATCTGACTCTTTTTAATTAAACTTGTTACTAAAGTTATTTATAGTGAACTTATAAAAATATTAATATATTTGCAATAAACAACTTAGTAGGTAATAGTATGGATAGGACAAAAAGACTCATCATTACAATATTAATTGTTGTTTTCATTGGATTGGTGGCAATAATTGCTGGTTCGCTATTTATTGGACATGACAATGAGCTTACTCAAGGAAATAAAAATATTTTAGTATGTGCAATTGATGAAGGTGAAGATCGCCCAGGGCTTGGAGCTTGTGACATGGCATTTATTGTTCATTTGGAAAATGGGACACTTAAAAATTACACAGCCATTTATCCGGGAGGCATGACCCACCCTAACGCCAGTGAACCGTTAGAGGCACAAAAACAAGGTGCCGGTTCTGCATTACTGCTTCATGATGCATTTTGGGATGAGGATAATGATGTTGGCATGAATTATGCTAAAGAGATTGTTGAATATCAGACTAATACAACAATAGATTCTGTTGTAGCAATAAACAGTCAAGCATTAGATGCAATACTTTCTGCTGCAGGACCATTGGAGATTAATGGTGAGATAACTAATGCCAGCGGTATCGACATAATTCGTGAAGAAAATTGGGGCAATGGTGTTTCAAGAGCCGATGCTGTAATGGATATTGTAAAAGCGGCAGCCAATGCGGCTTCAAGCAATCCGGATATCAAATCTGCAATGGTAAATGCAGCAATTGATCAATATTCTAAAGGAAATATAGTAATGGATAAAAAAGGTGCATTTGTAGGATTACTTGCATCAAAAGGGTTTGAATCAGTAATTTAAACCCTTATTTTATACTTTAGGCTCTAATTTTTTAATAAATAATCCCATAAACATCACAACTAATGGAAAAAATATTGCATATATCACAAATAATAATTCTGAAGATATAATGTCTCCCATAACTGTTGAACCTGCCATTAACATTATTAAACTTATTACTGGTGCTAAAATAGCTATAAATGTATAAATCAAAATAAATGAATTAAGTTTTTGAGAATATTCCTTTAGTTTAATTTGCATATCAAATGAAATATCGCTTGCAATGATTTCTAAGCTTCTGGCTAAATTGCCTCCAACCCTTAAAGTTCCAACAATCTGATGAATTGCACGGGATAGGCCTTCAGATTTTACTCGATGGCTCATTTCGATTAATGCGTCCTCTGTTGATTTACCAAATTTCACTTCTTCTAGAACTATTGTAAATTCTTTTGAAAGAGATCCATAATTCGCATCCCTAATTTTTATTAAT
This sequence comes from Methanobrevibacter sp. V14, assembly GCF_963082475.1. Lineage (NCBI taxonomy): Archaea > Methanobacteriati > Methanobacteriota > Methanobacteria > Methanobacteriales > Methanobacteriaceae > Methanobrevibacter > Methanobrevibacter sp. V14. Next base: position 77,534 of record NZ_CAUJAM010000009.1, on the reverse strand, counting down.
GCATCATGAAGGCCATTTCCGGCTTTTAGTTCTATCCCCATATGTCGTAAAGCATAAGGCATTTCCTGATTCAAATCACTGTATCCTCTCTGCTCTTTCATTTGAGGATAATACAACAAAAATATGTATAAAATTACAATGCTGATTAAATAGATTCCACTTATTTCAGCACTTGTTAAAATGCTGATTAAAATCAGACCGATAAATAAAATGAATAGGGTCTTGTTATTTAACATGTATTTAACTGATTTATCTCTAATTTCATCAAGTTTGCTTTCACTTTTTTTAATGGGCTGTGCTGTTAAGTCGAGCTTTTCAAAGATTGATGAATCGATATCATCTGATTTTAATTTGTCTGTTTTAATATTTTTAAAGGATATGTTCTTAAAAAAATTAACAACAGATAGTACGCTTCCTCCTATCATGATAAAAAAGTTATTAAACATTAAATCACCCGTTCAATATAATTTTATTTAAAACTTTTCGAGGATTCTTATAGTAGAGTTTTATAACATTATTCACTCCACTAACAGAGCGGATATTGTGATTAAGCATATGCTTTAAAACAATTTTCCGATTTTCAATTTCATTATGCATGTCGGTAATGGATCTGCCACTTAACTTTGCTATTTGAACCAATGCATTGCTGGTTATGCCTACATTATCAATTGTATCTCTTTCAGGATTCCATTGGAATATTTTATTTAGTTGTATGGTGTTCTCTTCAATTCCAACGACTTCGGCAACTTCATTAATTCTTCTAAAAGAAACTCCGGATGGTGTGTAAATCCTATTTTGCATTATAATAAAATCAATTGCTTGAATCATTATCTTTGGAACAGACATTGGAGGATTAGTTAACCGAGTTATGGTTTCTCTTGCATCATTTGAATGCAATGTCCCAAAACCGGAATGTCCAGTATTTAGAGCAGTAAAAAGAGTTATTGCTTCTTGAGCTCTTACTTCTCCAACAATTATTTTATCTGGGCGTTGTCTTAGGGAATTTTTAACTAAGTCATTCATAGTTAATTCACCTTTACCCTCAACATTGGCAGGGCGAGTTTCCATACGAATGACATGTTCATGGGGAATTTGCAATTCTAATGTGTCTTCAATGGTGATTATTCTCTCGTTAGGGTTAATAAAGGCTGAAAGAGCGTTTAATGTTGTTGTTTTACCTGAACTGGTTCCACCAGATATGATTGCATTTGCGGATTTAACTCCAAGGCCATCAATGCATAACCATAAAAATCCTGCAAGATCTAGTGAAATTGTTTTTGCATTAATTAAATCGATTATGGTTAATGGATCTTTTCTAAATTTACGTATTGTTAAAGACGGGCCATCTGGTGAAACTGGGGGGATTGTGGCGTTTATTCTGGAGCCATCTATTAATCTTCCATCAAGAATTGGGGATTCCTGATCTATTCTGCGGTTAATTTGCCTTGCTATCGAATCAATTAAATCTCTGATTTCTTGTTTGTTTTTAAATTTGAGATTTGTTTTCATCATTCCATATTCTCTATGATATACGAAAAGTGGCTTGCCAGTTCCAATTATCATGATTTCTTCAAGTTCATCATCTTGGATTAATGGATCAATTTCTCCGTATCCAATGATGTCCCTGAGGAACTTTTGAGATAAACTATCTAAATATTCATTCGAGATGTGATTATTTTGATTGTTTGCATCCAACCTTCTGAATAAAAAATTCTTAATGTCATTTAATAACTTCTCTTCACTTACCTGATAATTGTTGCCTGAAGATATAGCTAAATCAACCAAATTTTCACGAATTTCTCCTAAAAGAACTTTTTCATCGGAAGAATAATCTTGCCTCACTACTTCATATTGCGGTATTGTATCTTCATTCATAATTTCACCAATGGCGATTTTTAGGTATAATTACTAATTAGTAATACTAATTAATATAGTTTTTATTACTGCTCAAAGCATTATTATACTTCCAAAACAATAGTAATACAGGAGGTGGTTTTTATCCTGAACATTGATGATAAAATTAAATCACTGGCGGAATGTGAAAAATGCAGTGATATTCAAATTAAAAAGTTCTCGCCATTAAAAGATTTGATAGATTTTGAAATTCTCAACGGAGAATATATGAAATGCGATTGTGGAAAAAGGCCATTGGACATAGTCATGAGCCATATTTTAAAAATCATGATTGAAGAGGAAACAGTTTCCCAGAAAGCTACTTTAAGACGTAATTCTCCAGTTCCTTTATCTAATTTTTATTATAGCAGTTTAAATCCACAATTCATTGGTGAGGATACATTGATATTGCTTCATCCAGATTTCAACTCCAAAATTGCATCAAGACTGATTAATGAAGTTCCAGAAGTCACATGCGTTTTAAGGGGAAGTGCCCGAAATACAGTAGGGCAATTAGATAAAAACTCACAAATTAATCACTTTGAAATTCTTGAAGGTGATGATACTCAGGTAAATGTAATGAGGACATTGATTGGAGATAAGATAGTCATTGTCAAAAATCAATCAAAGCATCATATAGAAGTGGCCGTTACTACCGAACAAAAATTAGTATCTCTTCACAATTACTTGGAAAATAATAAAGTCAAAAAGGGAGTGGCTATTGATGGAATGTGCGGGCTTGGAGCATTAGGAATTTATTTACTGAAATACGGCTTTGAAAAAGTAATATTCAATGATATAAATCCTGAAATGATTGAAGCACTTAAAAGTAATCTTGAATACAATGGAATTCGTGAGGGCTATGAAATATTAAATGGTGCATTTGAAGATTTAGATTTTAATCATGTTGATTTATGTCTAATAGATGCATTTCCCGGAATAGATACTGAAGGATTTGTTAAAAAGGCTGAAAAAATAGCAGATAATGTATTTAAGGTCTAGCTAGTTCTTATTATTTATTTTTAAAATCATTTCAAACATTTTTCAATATCTTTCGGGATATTTGAAGGATTTTTCTATTTTATTTCCCGGCCTAATTAATTGCTTATTGTTTCTTTGAGGTTAATTTCAATTTCACCAATTATCATTCATATTTTGCCTGCATTTGAGGAAGTTCCTTTCATGAAATATTTTTTTAGGAAGGTATAATGAACCGCACTGAAACAATCAGGACAGAACCATTTGCACCATTAATGGCAATATTCAACACATTATTTAAACCAGTTCCTCTTTTAACATATTCAAATTCATTTAATAAGTCGTCTTCAATTTCATCACCCAATAAACATTTGCATATAAATCACAATCGCTGGAATAATCAAAACTCCCATTAAATGAGATTTGCCAACTCCAATATAGTGCGGAAGCATTCCCATTGCAGTTGAAGTAATCAAAGCTAATGTCATATAAATTACAGGGGCCTTGTAATAGAAAATAAACAAATAAAGTATTGCAATTTGAAGCACAATCACACTAATTGAGAGTTTTTTATAATCAACACCACTCATTAATCTTGAAAATGAATCTCCTAATTTCAATGACAATACAAGAGAAACAGAAACAGCTATCAGTGATGCAAATATAAAAATTGCCAAGTGATTCAAACCCATTTCAAATATTAAATAAGACATGTAAACGGCTATTCCGCTTCGGGGATTTCCAATAATGTATATTGCAATTAATGAAAAAAGACAATCTGAAACATTCAGTCCGGAAGTTGCTAGAAGAAAATTTGCTGTATCATCATCCTTATTATCGTTTGTTCCACTCACTGCTTGAGCGATCACTGTTCCTTGGGCAGGTCCAAAACCTGGTAAAAAACCAAGTATCGCACCGGTCATTCCTCCTGCAAAAATACTTTTAAATTTATCATAATCAATATTGAGCTCGTAAAATGGATTCTGATGAGGTATTGTCGATGAATCATTTAAACTGAATATTATGGTACTTATTCCAAATAATCCTGAAAATACACACATTAATGTAATTCCAGATGAAATAGGTGTTTGAAAAATGATCCAACCTAAAATTCCAGATAACGCAAACAGTAATAAAGACCATAAGAAATCTCTAAAATTTCCAGTTAAACTATGGGTTAGATAAATTGATGCAACTAAAAGAATAATCCATGTAAATGGTTTTGTTACATCATGCAATGTTGGCAGCACTATTGCAAAAAGTGGAAGCATTGAAATAGTCACTAAAATAGCTCCAAATCCTCCAACGGATACAATTCTAATAACCTCTTTTGATCTGCCTTGAAGTACCATTCTATGTCCTGGAAGTATTGATGTTGCTGTGCCTTCCTGTGGAACTCCTAAAAGCATTGAAGGGATAAATTCAATCAGTGCATGAGCTATTGACATTGAAACCATAAGTACGCATAGAAATTCGGGAGATACTATTGTTAATAAGAATGTCGAGGAAGCAAATATTATTGCTCCGGCTGTGTTAACATGTATTCCAGGTATCATCCCAGTTGTTGCTCCAATGGCTATTCCTATAAAACATGCTATAACTAATTCTATCATAGCTATTAATTGAATGTATTTTAATTTAAACTTTGTTGAAGCAATTAACTGTTATTGTTTTTATTTAATAAAATTTAAGTCTTTTAATATAATTGTCATACTCCAATAATTATAAATGTTATTAAATCGTTAATATATTATTATGACAAGGGCAAAGTTTTTAGCGCTGCTTATCCTGATGGGCATTGTAATGATTGTATTTGCATATTTCTTTTTAATGCCTTCTCATGCTGATTATGATGATCATATTGCTGAGGATATAGGTGGAGATAACTTTTTAGTCGTCAATTTAAATCAATCTTTAAAAATTAAAGAAGAAAACTTTCCTGAGGGTGTTTTTGATGCTTCTAAGGGTTCATATAATTATTATGATGCAAAAAATATATTTTTCATTGATTATATCACACAGTAGTGCCTGATAGGCATTCGTTATCTAGAAGTGATCCTGGTTCTTATTATGATCATTATGAATATGGGGACAATTATGAGATTGACGATTATTTAGAATCTCAAGGTTATGATTAAAATTTTTCACGATTAAACTCTAAAGATTTCATTGAAATTTTGGATAATGATTTAAGTGTTTCCTCACGGGTGATATTTAATTCTTCACAAATCATATCGTCCCATTCCTTTTCCTTTTCAATTAGAAATTCAGCTGTTTTAATTCCTTTTTTAGTTAAAGTGATTTTATATGCTCTTTTGTTTTTTTCATCAATTTCTCTTATGATTAATCCTTTGTCTTCAAAGTCTTTAAAAGCTCTTGAAACTCCACTTCTATCCATAAGGCATGCCTTAGCAATATCTGATTGGGTTGAGCCCATTTCATAATATAAAAATAGTAGCATGTAATATTGGCTGGGCAATATGTCTGTATTGGCTTTTATGTGTTTGGTGATGTAGAAATCATGGGTTTTACTTAATGTAATCAAATGATTTACAAGAAATGGGGAGTCTTTAATTATATCATCATATTCAATCATAAAAAAATCACTTGATTATTATATTGATATATTAATATTTAAATATTATTTGTAACAAGTCTATAATATGAATAAAAAAATCATCATCATTTTAGCAATCTTGTCTGTTTGTATTTTAGTTGCAAGTCCTGTTTTTGCAAAAGAGAAAGTTAAAGTTAAAATCACAACGGACGATTGTTTTATTGATAATACTGGATATATTGTAATTAAATTAGTTAATAAAGATGGACGTGAAATCAAATCCAATGGCATGGTTAATTATACTATCACTGATAAAGATGGTAATTATAAGTGGGTTTATAAATCCTATAATAAAGGAATCCTGGTAAAGTGTAATGAGGGGGAATACAAAGTTAAAGTGAAATTCTTCGGAGATTCCCATTATAAAAAAGCTAAGAAAACTAAAAATATTGATGTGAAAAGTAATTTCAATGCATATACTTATTATGATAATCATAATTGGGGTTTAAACCAAGAAATAGATGATTATATCGAGTATAACTATTGGGACGAAGAAATTTACGATGATCCTTATACTTATGATGGGGAAGGATATTAAAAAGAGATAATAATTGGTGTTTAATTGTTGGAGGAGAGTTAAACACCAATAATGTGTTTTTTGGAAAATTTAGGCAGTTAATTTTCCAAGCATTAAATTAGAAAATTGTGGAAACTAATTTAACACGATATTTATATTTGGAGATTGTATTATTATTGACTAATAATATGTTTGTTAAAGTGAAAAATTTAGGTTTACCTAAATTTAAGTCACTTGTATAAGAATTGGTTGTCATAGTATATAAAGGTTTCCAATTTTTTTAGGCATGATTAAATTTAATGGTATCCATGTAATCTTAAAATTACATATAATATTAATATGACGATTAATGCATAAATTGCAAATTTTGATGAGACGAAGTGTGTTTTCTTGAATTCCTTATCTTCAACTTTCCCTTCTTTCATAATTCTTTCTTTTTCAAAAGAACATTTTTGATAAATTTCTTCTAAATCTTTAGGAAGTCTTCCGTGTTCATTAAGCATGTTGATAGTTTTATTTAAGTGTTTCACTGCTTCCTGATCATCTCCTAACTTAACACAGCAAAATGCAGCTTTATAATTGAAGTTTGTGAGCAATTCTAAATCGACTTCAGCTCTTTTTTCATATTGGATACATTGATTATAGCAGTGAAGCGCTTCTTTGTATTCTTTAAGTTCATATAATGCATCAGCTTTTGCATTAAATCCAACTAAGGTGTCTTCAGTTTCTAAAGATTTATTTAAATAGTCAAGAGCCTCTCTATTTTTCCCGGCCTTTTGAAGCATTTGACCTTTATATAATTGTAGTTTTTCATCAAGCCCATATAGAGATTCATAGTTATTTAAATTATCTAAAGCGCCTCCATATTCTTTTGCTTGAATTTGAAGCTCAATTTTGCCCATTAAAACCTCTTTTTTCTTGATCCTTGGTTTTTCAATTTGTGAATATGATTTATATTTGTCATAAGCCTTGTCCATAAGTTCTAAAGCTTCTTCAATTCTACCTTTATTAAATCTGGATAATGCTTTATCACAGATTACATTAACAGAGCGTGGTTGTTTTTCTAGATATTGATCAAAGTATTTTTCACCGTAATCTCCGCCATCATGGTTTTCATCATAATATTGGTAATATAATCCTTTCTCTTCAAGTGCAAGGAGGTAATTTTCATTAATTAATAAGTCTAAAATGCCGATATAACTTTCAATATCATCTTTTCCATGTCGTTTTCTAGCTAATTTCAGTGCCTCTTTACAATTTTTACTAGCTATATATTGTTTTGCTTGTTCAATGGACTCACTCATTATATCAACCTTTTGATAAAACTGAATTATTTTCTCTGTAATAATATTATTCTTTTAATATAAGTAATTATAGTATGCCTAAATTTTGGCACTTTCAAAAACTTGTTTGATTTAAATATTTGCAAGTTTTTTATTAAAAACTTTTTCTTAATATTTGGAGTTATTTTTATAATTTAAAGCTAATTAATCAGTTATTTTGAAAAATTTAAATGAATAGATTAATCGAAAAAATTAGTTATCACACAAGTTTTTGAAAGAGTCTAATTTTTAGAAACTTTTAAGCTTAAGTGATAAATTATTTTTTGGTTTATTTATCAACTTAACTTATTCAACGATATACAATTTATTGGAATTTAAATTACAAAAATAAATTTTAATATCAGAAAAAAGTTTTTAACTAAAGTTTTGTTTAGCATGTAATATTCTAAATTTTTTAATGTGCCTAAATATTTATATAATATAAAAACCAAAACATAATATGTTTAGGTTAACCTAATTTTTGTTAGTTAGTGACTTAAACTAAAAAATTTTTTTAGTAATGATTAATATTTAAGAGAATATTATTCATAAAAAGTTAAAAAATACGGGAGAATGGTTAATGACAGAATTAATTGTAGGATTAGCAGGAAACCCAAACGTGGGTAAAACTACTGTATTCAATCGATTAACTGGTATGCGCCAACATGTAGGTAACTGGCCGGGTAAGACAGTTGAAAGAGCAGAAGGTCGCTTTTCCCATGGAAGTTACAACTATGAGGTTATAGATTTACCAGGTAACTATGCGTTAAGTGCTCATTCTATGGAAGAAATCGTATCTAGAGATTTCATTGTAGATGATGACTCTGATGTTATTGTTAATTTAGTTGATGCTGCTAATTTAGAACGTAATTTATATTTAACAGTTCAAATGATGGAACTTGGTGCTAATTTAGTAATGGCACTTAATATGAACGATTTTGCATTGAAAAAAGATCATGTAATTGATATTAACTTAATGAGTGAGCTTTTAGGATTCCCAGTTGTTGAAATCAATGCTAAAACTGGTGAAGGATTTGAAGATTTATTAAACACTGTTGAAAAACAAGCTGCAAATCCAATTGATTCCAGTGCCAAATTATCCTATGGTGACGAACTAAAAGAACACTTAGGGAATTTACAAGTTTTAATTGAAAAAGATAATAATTTATTAGATGTTCCTTCAGCATGGACTGCAATCAAATTGTTAGAAAGAGATTCAATTGTTATTGAAAAGGTTCAAGGATCTTCTCAAAGTTCAGCTATTATGTCTGAAACAGACAAAGTAGCAGGGCACCTTCAAAATATTTACAAGGAAGGTGCAGAAGAAGTTGTTGCAAATGCAAGATATGCATTTATTGGTGGATTAATGGCTGAAGCTGTAAAAAGACCAGCTATTGAAAAAGAATCCACTACAGATAAAATAGATAAAATTGTAACCAATAGGATTTTAGCTCCTATCATATTTATTGTTATAATGTACTTATTATTCCAGTTAACATTTACCATTGCAGCGCCGTTTTGTGATGCTATCGACGGATGGTTTGCATGGTTAGGAGAATACTTGGGAGGTATGGTAGGTAATGAAATGGCTACTTCATTTATCCAAAACGGACTTATTGGTGGTGTAGGTGGAGTACTTGTGTTCTTACCGCAAATTATTTTCATGTTCTTATTCTTAAGTATATTGGAAGACAGTGGTTATTTGGCAAGAGCTGCATTTACCTTGGATAAAGTTATGCACACTCTTGTAGGTCTTCACGGAAAAGCTTTCATCCCAATGATTTTAGGATTTGGTTGTGGAGTGCCTGCAGTCATGGCAACCAGAACCATGGAAAACGAATCTGATCGTTTACTTTCCATGATGCTTATTCCATTCATGTCTTGTACTGCAAGATTACCAATTTATTCTCTTTTTGTTGCAGCATTCTTTACTGCAAACGAAGGTATGATTTTATTATCCATCTACTTGTTGGGTATTGTTGTGGCGCTTATTGTTGCAGCCATCCTCAAAAGAACCATGTTCAAAGGAATGTCTGCTCCATTTGTAATGGAACTTCCAACTTATAAAGTGCCTTCTGTAAAAGGTGTATTATTACACACTTGGGAGAAAACTAAAGGATTCCTTAGAAAAGCAGGTACTATTATTCTTGGTGCAACCATCATTGTATGGATTTTAAGTTACTTGCCGTTCGGTGTAGAATACGGATCACAACAAAGTGTTCTAGGTATTATTGGTAGTGCAATTGCACCTATATTTGCCCCTCTTGGTTTCGGAACCTGGCAAGCAGGTATTGCTGTTATCACTGGTTTAGTTGCTAAAGAGATTGTAGTAGCTACATTAGGTACATTGGCTGGACTTGAAGAAGATGATGAGGATGGAATCGCTTCAATGATTCACGATACATTTAATCCATTGTCTGCATATTCTTTCATGGCTTTCTGTTTATTATATGTTCCTTGTTTTGCAGCTATCGGTGCAATCAAAGAAGAAACCAACAGTTGGAAATGGCCTTTAACTATGTCCGCCATTACTTTAGTAACTGCATATATTGTATCATTAATAATTTACAATGTCGGTTTATTGGCAGGATTTTAATTGTGTTCTATGAATAGTAGAAGTCGAATTAAAGGTGTAAAAATTCCAAAAGATGATGATTAGATTATTCTAATTGTCATTTTAAATTTTTAGTTTGTACTAAATATTTATATATTTGCATATACAAAATTTAGTATGCCTAAAATTTATTTTAATTATTTAGTTGGTGATAAAATGAAAACCTTAAAAGATGTAACTCCTGGTGAAACAGTAACACTGGTAAAATACCATGATACTGGTGATGTGGGGTTAAGAAGACACTTATTAGGTATGGGATTCGTTAAAGGAGCAGAAATTAAAATTAAAAAAGTAGCTACTTTAGGTGATCCTATCGAAATGAGTATTAAAGGATATGACATTTGTCTTCGTAAAGAAGAAGCTAAAAATATTGAAGTGAAATAACTTCAATTTTTTTATTTTTTATTTTTTTTTTTTAAATTAATTTTATTGGAGGGTTATTATGAAATGTAGAATGTGCGGTTTTGAATTCGATGAAAATGAAGTAGCGAATAGGGGATGTTCAAGCTGTGGAAAACATGATAACTGAAATCAAATCCATTGTCCCAATTGTGGATTTGGAAACCATCCAGAACTTGACGAGGAATTTGAATTTATAAAAAAAATTAAAGAAAGATTTAAAAATAGAAAGAAATCTTCTAGCTAATCTTTTTTTACTTTTAATATTTCTTCAACTGTCTCATTTATTCCACTTTTTTCAGTATCCACATTCAAGCCATTTTCTTTTAATTTGTATAATATTTCAGTAGTTATTGGTGATTTTAAATGGGCTTTTTTTAATAATTTTTTATCTGAAAATATTTGATGTTTATCGCCTGATGCTATTATTTCGCCATCATATAAAACATAAATTTTATTAGCAAATTGATTAACCATTTCTATATCATGTGATGAGATAACAATACTTATTCCTTTGCTGTTAAGTTTATTTAGGATATTTAATACTTTATCAACACCTTCAGGGTCAAGACCTGCAGTTGGTTCATCAAGAATCATTATTTCAGGTTTCATTGCAATGATGCCTGCAATAGCAACTCTTTTCTGCTGGCCTCCACTTAAATGATGAGGAGTTTTATCTTCAAATCCGCTCATGCCTACCATTTCTAGGGATTCGCTTATTCTTCGTTTAACTTCATCATAATCAAGGCCTAAATTCATCGGTCCGAATGCAACATCTTCCCTAACTGTTGGTGCAAATAATTGGTCATTTGGGTCTTGGAATACAATTCCTACTTTTTGCCTAACTTTAAGTAGCTCTTCACGTTTAAAAACAATTTTTTCTCCATCAATTTCAACATGTCCGGAGGTAGGCTCAGATAAACCATTAAAATGAGAAAATAATGTTGATTTGCCGGCGCCGTTTGGTCCCATAATAGCTATTTTTTCTCCTTTGTTGATTTGAATATTTATATTTTTTAAAGCTTCAGTTCCATCGGGATATGTGAAAGATAAATTCCTTGTCTTTAAATGTATATGTTCCATTTTGCCACCTAATTAATTGCTAAATTCATGCCTAAGTAACCTAATTGTCCGGAATAATTTAATATAATGTATTCTAAGATTATTGCAATAATGAATATTGAAATTAAGTATAAATAATCACTTTTTTCAGGAGATTTCTTTTCATCGAACATTTCAGAAGCATCTGAAAATCCACGGCTTATCATACTTTTGTGCACTCGTTCTCCTTGCTCATATGATTTTAAAAACATCATTCCAATTGTGTATCCGACCTGTTTTACTCTCCATTTATAGGAAGTATTTTTACTGTGAATGCTAAAATTTCTTGATTTTTGACTTTTCCTAATAGATGCGAGTTCATCAACAAATAAAAATAAAAATCTAACCATGATTGACAGTATCATAGCTAAATCTCTTGGCATTTTCAATTTTCTAAAAGAGCTTGCCATTTCTTGCAATGGTGTTGTTGAGGAATAAATTATGATTGCTGTTAGACATACAACCATACGTACTAAAAGCAATATTGCCCAATTAAGACCAACATCACTGACCGTTAACCATGAATATGTCCAAATTATATTTCCTGGCTGTATAAAAGGTTGAAATATTATGATTGCTCCGCCAAATGGAAGTAACATTAATAATCTTTTTGCCGAATCCCAATATGACAGATCTGCTATTTTAAGTATTATCAATAAAATTATTTCCAATATTATTGGTATAAAAAGCTCTTTGGATATAACACATACTAAAATAATAAAAATAGTTGATATTAATTTTATTCGCCCTTCTAAATTATGAACATGACTATTTTTTGATGCTAAATCATCAAATCTCATTATTTGTGTTATATCAACCATATTTATTCACTAGTATAATATTAAAATTAGTCGTATATTATTATTTGCTTATATCATATTTAGTATTTTTCAAATACTCTTTAAAAAAAAGAAAAGATAGAAATTAATATTTAATTTCTACTTTTAACAACGTATGCAACTCCGTATCCTATAACTAAGGTTACAATTGCACCTATTACCAGAGCAACGATTTGCAGTACTTGGTTGTCCGGATCATTTGCAAATGCATAATCTGGGAAGATTGCACCGGGGATTCCATTAATCTCTTCTACTGAATAATCTTCAGCAAGTCCTGAATCTTCTGCTGATTTTTCTAATCCATCTGGGTCACCAGATGCAATATATGGTGAGAGAACGCAGATTATAACACAGATTAGTAATGCTACTCCAATTAAAGTCATGTCTTTTTTATCCATATTATGCATCTCCTTTATTCCATGTGAGTAAATCTGGTCTGAATTTGTCTAATGCTACAAGAACGATTACAGTTAATACTGCTTCGATTATTCCAATAAAGAAGTGGTATAGTACCATAGATGGGATACCAACGTTCATTGGGAATGTTCCTGCAATGCCCATTTCAATAGCACATGCTAATGCTGCAATAACGGTTGCAAGCCATGCTGCAACTCCTGCTGCAGGGTATTTTCCAATTGTCCCGTTTAATCCTTTGAAGGTGTATAATCCTACTGCTCCTCCAATGATTGCCATATTTAATACATTTGCTCCTAAAGCGGTAATTCCTCCATCTCCAAATATCAATGCTTGAATAAGGAGCACAACAGTAAATACCAGTACTGCTGCTTCTGGAGCTAAAAATACAATAGCTACAAGAGCTCCTCCAACCATATGTCCACTGGTACCAAATGGAATTGGCATGTTCATGGACATGATTGCAAATATTCCTGCTGCAAGAACTGCAAGAAGCGGAATGCGTTTTTCGTCTAAATTTGATTTAGCCCATTTCACGGAGAAGTATAAAGCAACTATTAATATTACATAATATACTAAACATTGTGCAACAGGTATAAATCCGTCAGGGATATGCAATTTTTTTCCTCCATTTTTTTAAGTAATACTTTTTCGTGTTTCTGTTTACATTGGATGTATTACCTAAAAGTATTATTTTTGTTAATTTACATAATATCAAATTTTTCGGGAGTTCTGTTTAATATAATGGTTAATAAAACAGATATTCTTCAATTTGACATTATAATGTTATTCATATTTCATTATATAAATGTTATTAAAATAATACTTTTTAGTATTATTTCAAATTGTTAGTAATACTGAAATGTCAAAAATGAGCTTAATTTCTTGCAATTTTGATGTTTATTAAATAAATAAAAATAGCTATTATGAAATATAACAGAACTTGAATGTCTAAAATTCCGGTTTCAATGCCTAAAATGGAGTATGTTAAAATCAATGAGTAAATTCCAATATAAAAGTAATTTTTGGTAATCTGTATGATTTTAAATCCTATGCCTAACGTAAAACCTAAAAGTAACATTTCAGCAAAGACACCTAATTTGCCGAAATCAACTACCATTTGTCCAATCAATGTTGGGGTCACGGTTACTTCAGTTCTCCATGCAATAAGTTTTCCAACCATCATCCTTGGTCCTAAATCACTTCCTGGAATGGAACTTGTAAGCATATGTCCATGGGTAAGGCCAAAGTTACCACCAAGAAAATCAAGTAGGTTTAAAACATGTAGTGTAAAGTCAGCTCTTGACTGTAAAGTATAGAGCGGACTAGTTGATGAGGTTATTGTCATCTCACCTAATGAACGAAAATATCCAATTCCAATTATTGCACCTATTCCAATCATTGCACCAATTACAACTTCCCAAAGAGAAACAATATTTCCGTAGAAACCTATGATAATTATGATAAGAAATGTTGCAAGTAGTGGAGTTCTATATCCTAAAAGCAATAAAAATGCACAGTCAATAAATAATAAAATTAGGAATCTGAATCTTGCTTGTGGTCGGGTAATTTTTCCATCTTGAAAATCGTTCAAATATGCACTGGCTATTAAACATGTTGCCGGAATAATTAAAAATGCCGGCATGGTAAATGCGGGCTTCAATAAATATCTAATCGATGGTTTTAAAAGTGGAATTCCTCCAACTGAGGCAATGCAGATAAAGAAGAATGCTATACTAATTAACATTAAGCAAAAACCAATAGAATAAATATCTTTTCGCTTAAATTTAAGAATATTTTTTACATTACTGTTTATAAAATACCTTGGAAGAATGCAGGATCCAATAAAAAATCCAATAAAAGCAATGATTAATGTGATGACCAAACTATTTGATGGGGGGTTCATAGATAATAATAAAAACAATCCAAATAAGAAAAGCACAATCAATGGATTGAAAATATGATTTTTCAATATGGCATTTTTATTTAAAAAGCTTAAAAATTTTCACTGGGATAAAATCTTTTAAAATAGCTGTTAACCCAATGTTTTTCAAGAAATCCTAAAATGGCAAAAATGAATGTAAATAAGAAAGATTCATGAAATTTATCACAAATCTTATTTATTTTTGAAGTTAAAGTTGAATAAATCATACTCATAGTCTACACAACTTAAAATTTCCGTATATTGACAACATCAAAGTTTTCACTAATCTCTTTTATTTGACTGTCGGTCGAATCATAAATTCTAATGGTAATGTAATCAGTTAATGCATCGACATTTCCTAAAATGGAATCCGCATCATTTAGGTTGTCTTTCGTTGCTTGTTTAATTACTAATTGATTATCATTGTCACTGGGTGCTGTTTTAATGGACACTTGCTTATCTGCTGAGAGTTTATTTGCAATTTCCTGTGTATCTTTTGTGTTAAGTGAATCGAGGGTTACAGTTGCAGTAAGCTCATAATTGGCGTCATTTGAAATTTTGCCTGTTAAATCTTTAAGAGAGGTAATTTCTTCAGGTTTAACTTTAATTTCGCATAAGTTTTTATATTTGTCACCATTGCTTTCTAAACTAATATGGTCTATGTAAACATCAGCATTAGGAACGTTTTTATACAATCCCACTAAATAAGTGTGGTTATTTGATCTGACGAGTAATTTGACCTCATTTCCATTATTGTCATCTTCCCAAATAACAGTGCCCTTTAAGGTTGTCGGATTGCCGTTGGTGGAATTGAAACCTTTAACAGTAGCGTTTACGATAAATCCATCTTTATAGTATTTAAGGTAAGTGTCTGGTATTTTGTTAATTGTTGATTCATCAAAAGCGGTTTTCTGTAAGCTGGATGAATCGTCTGTTGTAATGTGGATAAATGCAAATGCAATGCCACATATCACTAAAATTATAATTATATAGTCAATTATTGTAAATTTCATTTTCATAATTAATCCTAATCTTCGTATAATGCTCCAACAGGGCAAACATCAACGCATTCACCACAATTAGTGCATTTATCATCATCAATAATGATTTTATATGCTCGTCTACTTATAGCCTCTTCCACACACACATCAATACAGTCTTCACAAACTCCGCATTCTTCCATATCCACTTTCAATTAGTACACCATCTGAATTTTTAAAAAAATACATTTTAATTTAACTACCTTAATATTTATATATTTTATTAATACTTAATTTATTAGGTTTTCCTAAAGTTTTAATATAATAAATTCCATATTTAATTAATAGGTGTAATATAATGATTTTTAACAAGGGCATTTCAATAGTGTTATCCGGTGTGTTTTTATTGTTTTTAGCATTATTATTTTCGACAATATCTGTAATGTTTTTAAATGGAGGATTACTTCCTGTTATCGGTATTGTAATGTTTGTAATTTTTTATTTTATTACAAGGACGTTCTATAACTATTTAAGAAATGATGACCAATATAAAAATAACCGTAGGGTATCTTCAGATATGCCCGGTGAAAAATACATTACTAAAGGGGAATCCGATATTAAAAAAGTATTCATTGTTGCTTGGTTGATTGTGATTACAATATTGGTTTCAGTTGCATTATGGTTGTATTCATTTAATAATGGTTTGGTATAATTTTTTTACATTTTCAAAATATAACCATTCCTAGAAACTTAAGATTTTTTATTTTTTTTATCATTGTTTATTCATTGAAAATTGCTAATTTTGATTTATTTTGCTTTAATCCGTTATTATTTATTTTAATACTTTATTAATTAATTTTAATTTATTATGGAGAATTTACTATGGATATGATGAGTGTTTTATGGCAGGTTGGAATCTTTGCGTCTGTTTTAGTTTTTGGAATTAAGATAGGACTCGCTTCAGGATTGGCTAATTTGCCTAAAAAATTATTTACCGTAATTTGCATTGCTTATGGTGGAGGTGTTGTGCTTATTTCTGCTATTGCTTCACTTTACTCTGAACAGTTAGTTCAAGCAATCTACAGTTATAATACAATATTTTACATTATGATGGCATCAATAATGATTATTGCAGGATTATTCACAATAAGAGAGTGGAAAATACATGATAAAAATACTTCAACTGCAACTTCTTTAGCTATTATTGCTCCTTGTCCTTGTTGTTTTGGTTCAATTATTGCAAGTGTTTTAATTGTTGCACCAACAATTGGGGTTAGTTCTCTTAATTTAAGTTGGTATGCTGCTGGAGCACTTGTTGCTGTGATGATTGTAACTTATTTTGCATCAAATA
The DNA here is from genome assembly GCF_963082475.1 of Methanobrevibacter sp. V14. Taxonomy (NCBI): domain Archaea; kingdom Methanobacteriati; phylum Methanobacteriota; class Methanobacteria; order Methanobacteriales; family Methanobacteriaceae; genus Methanobrevibacter; species Methanobrevibacter sp. V14. The sequence goes on along the minus strand of NZ_CAUJAM010000009.1, from coordinate 60,585 downwards.
CTATTGTTAAAGTTATTAACAGGCCTTATCCTATTGTTTTAGGTAATTTCATGTTATTGCTTGGTGCATATTTCTTACTTTCAGCAATTGTTATACCAAATATTGCGGGAGCATTATCAAAAACAACAAGTCCAATTACAATGAGTTCTCCTCAAGACTTACTCATGATAGTCATAGCATTTGCTATTTTACTATTTTGCGGTATGGTTTTAACTAAAAGAGGTAAAAGTATTTTAGAATAGGTGAAAAATATGGCTTTAAATATACCGGGTGGAGAGTTTTTAACAGGTTCTCTTGATGTGATATCCCAGAGTTTGACAATACCAGTTTTGATTATTTTAATTGTTATTGTTATTATTTCCATTATTACATTAGGTGGGGCTATTGCAGAGTATACATCAAGACGTAAAGTTCCAATTGGAACCATAAGAGATTTAATATATGATATTAATGCTACAGATTCTATTGAATCATTAAAAAATGTAATTTCAAATGCTAAAATTCCTAAATCACAAAAAAAAGTTTTACTTGAAATAGCTTCTTCAAGTGAACTTGGCGATACTTCCAGAGAAGCTTTAGCACGTAAATTATTCGAGTTTGAAGAAGAAAAAACTATGAATACTTTACAAAATACTGATATTATTACTCGTATTGGACCAACATTAGGGTTGATGGGTACTTTAATTCCAATGGGTCCGGGTCTTGCAGCATTAGGTGCGGGAGATATTAATACATTGGCATCATCCTTAACAGTTGCATTTAACACTACTATTGTAGGTATTGGTTCAGGTGCATTATGTTACGTTATTGGAAAAATCCGTTCCGGATGGTATGATAGATACTTATCAGATTTAGATGCTTTAATTGACACAGTATTAGATAAAATGAATGAATAGTGGTTTTATGGTAAGAAAACATAGTAGACGTAGGTCTAAACGTGTCGAAGAAGACCCGATGACTGGTACATCTAACCTTGTAGATGCGATGCTGGTTATTGCTGTTGGTTTTTTAGTTTTTGTTATCATAAGTTGGAACATGCAAGCTATGATTGATCCGGACCATAATGTTCAAGAACAAATGCAGAAACAAATGACTGAAGTAGACCAAGGTCAACAATTAAACGAGACTCCAGACACTTCAAATAGTTCTGGTCAAGGTTATACTGAAATGGGTAAAGTTTATAAAGACCCCGCTACAGGTAAGCTGATAATGGTGGAGGGCTAAGCCTTCCACATATAACTTTTTTTTCTTTTTTTAACCGATTATTTTATAAACTTGTTTTTCTAAATGTAATATTTACTAATTTTTTAATGGTGTTTTTTAATATGGAATTCTGTCCTGATTGTGGTGCAATGTTAATGCCTAAAAAAGGCAAAATCAAATGTAAATGTGGATATGGGAAAGATTTAACTAAAAATGATATTGAAGAGCAATATACATTTGAAGGAGATAAAAATCCTCAATCTAAAGTCATTGTGACTGACAATAAAAATGTTGCACTCCCAACTACAAAAATAACATGTTATAAATGTGGGGGGACAAAAGGTTATTGGTGGACAGTGCAAACAAGATCTGCTGATGAAGCGCCAACTAATTTTATCCGTTGTGCAAAGTGCGGAAATACTTGGCGAAGTTCTAATTAGAAATGCCTTGTTTTCATGATAGTTTATCAATTGTAAAATTGTTATGCTTAATGTTAACTTCTCCATTAATTAAGGGCCTTTGTCTTTTTAAATAATTTAAACTTTGATAAATGCTGGGATAAAAGTATACAATGTCTTGCAAGGATATACCAATATTTTATGGACCGGGCTGAAAAAGATAAACCTGAATGTGAACATTATGATGCAATCGCAAAACCATTAGCACTTGCACCATGCGCTTCTGATGGACATATTGTTTTTTTAAAATGTGTTGGTATTTATCAACTAAAAATGAATGCGTGTTTTTAAATTTAAGAAAGAGGAATGTTTCGAAATTAATTTATACTATTTGGGATATAAAGTATGACTAATGAAAAATCTTGAGAAAACATTAAGGTCTGTAAGTGAAAATCCAAAATATATTTTTAGATTAACCGTCCAAGGTGTTCTAGTTGGTTTTTTTGCAGGTTTAATGGTATGCTTATATAGATGGTTGCTTGCAGGTTCTGAAAGTGTTTTAAGAGGTTATTTAAGCATAATAAAGGGAAACATATTTTTCATTGTCTTATTTTTCATAGTTCTGGCAATTTTAGGTCTTTTAATAGATTGGCTAACTAAATGGGAAGCTGATTCAGCCGGAAGCGGAATACCTCAAGTTTATGCTGAGGTAAAAGGACACATGGAAGCAAATTGGGCAAAAGTATTATTTTCTAAAGTTGTCTCTGGAGTTTTAACTGCAATTGGCGGGCTGTCTTTAGGTCCTGAAGGTCCATCAGTTCAAATTGGAGGTATGGCCGGAAAAGGTATTGCAAAAATTTTTAAAGGATCAAAAACAGATGAATTGAGATTAATTCTTGTTGGTTCTGCAGTGGGTATTACAGCCGCTTTTAATGCACCTTTAGCTGGGGTGATATTCGTTTTTGAAGAAATTAATCATGGATTTGACAAAACTCTAGTTTTTATTGCATTAGTTTCAGCCATTGTTTCAGATTTCATATCAAAGATTATTTTTGGCCAATCCACCATACTTAATTTCCCAGTTTTAGATATTCCTTTAGATTCATATTGGGTTTTAATCATTTTAGGGGTTATTATTGGTCTTTTAGGTTATGGTTATAATATTGGACTGATTAAATCAAGTGATGTGCTGAATAATCTTAAAATTCCATCATGGCTTAAATTTGTATTGGTATTCATGCTTTCCGGTGTTGTAGCATTATTAATTCCGGAGATTAGTGATGGCGGACACTTTATGATGGATATATTGGATGTAGCTATTCCTTCACTAAGTGTATTATTGGCATTATTGGTTTTAAAATATCTCTTTTCAATGTTTTCATTCTCATCTGGAGCTCCGGGAGGTATATTTTTACCAATTTTGGTATTAGGAGCGTATATTGGAGCTATTTTTGGCTCTGTCGTGGTTCCGGCATTTGGATGGCAGCATGATTTAATTTATAGATTTATAATTATTTCAATGGCAGGATTTTTTGCAGCAACTGTCAGGTCTCCAATTACAGGAATAGTTCTTTTAGCTGAGATGTCAGGGTCAACGGAATCGTTGGTAGCTATGATTTTTGTTTCCTTAATAGCTTATGTTGTTCCAACACTTCTTGGAAACGAACCAATTTATGAATCACTTTATGATAGGTTATTGTTAAATAAAAATAAGGAATTGGTTAAAAAACCTTCAAAACATGTATTGTCAGAATATATAGTTCCTTTAGATTGTAATTATATTAATTTTAAAATTAAAGATATTCCTTTCCCTAAAAATGCAATTGTAGTGTCAGTTATAAGAAATGGAAAGTATATGATTCCAACTGAGGATTTTAATATTATATACAGTGATCAGATACATGTTTTAACTGATAGTAATGACTATCCATATGTGCGCCAAGAGATTGAAGAGTTATTCGGTGGTTGAATATTTCAATATTTATTCACAATTTTACTTTTCAAATGATCTTACATAAAATAAACGGATAATCCTATATGAAAAATAAAAATATGTCATCAAAGACTAAACAATTTTCCTGGAAAGAAATTTGGCATATGCAACAAGAGCAGGATATAACTCATCCATAAAACACTTTGAATCTTGTATAGGAAAAACTATTGATGAAATGATATCAATTACAAAACAAGAAAAAAATTAGATTGAATCTGTCCAATAAATAATTTTTTCTAAGTTTTTTATTAAATGCTTCTAAAAAAATTCTTATTTCATGTTTTTTATTTTTAAAAATAGTTAATTATAAGTATGTGAGAAGATAAATAGTTATTTAACAACACGAAACCAAAACACTTCTCACATTTTATTTTTATACACTTTGTGACACTTAAATGTTTTGGTTTTGTTTTAGTAGTTTAGGTGTTTTGATATTTTATGACTTTAGTTTATAATAATGCTTCTTGTGAACAGGCTCTTTCAAAAAACTATGCCAAAATCAAGGAAAAGAACATTTAAGACAACACAAGGTGTTTAAAACGAATCTGCCGCAGAGATTTGATTTGGAATGGAAATCGAAGAATCTATTTTGAAAATCAACAAAGTTTTTGAAAGAGCCTTGCAACCTTTTATTAAATATGTTATCCAATGTATACTATATATAAATATTTTATGAGTGATAACATGGAAGAATATATAAATTTATTCGAAAATATTATTGCAAAAACCACTAAAAAAGTAGATTACATGGATATCAGATTTGGAATGGGAGAAGATACTTCCCTATTAATGAAAGATGGAAATGTAGATGAAATTAACACTGGGATGAATTTAGGAGCAAGAATTAGAGTGTTGAAAAATGGAGCTTGGGGTTTTGCATATGCTACAGATTTATCAAAAATTAATGAAATTACTGAAACCGCATTAAAATTATCCAATTCACTTAAAGGAGACGTTAGTTTAAGTGAAAGTGATATAATCAAAGATAAAGTAGAAATTGATGTTAAAATACCTTTCAAAGATATTTCAATTGAAGAAAAAAAAGACATAATGAAAGAAGCTAATGATGCTGCATCAATTGACAAAGTCAACAGTACCACAGTAAGCTATGCTGATAGTGAGGTAAACGAATTATTCATGAACAGTGAGGGCAGTGAAATTCAAATCAAAACAAGCAGATGCAGAATGGCATTAAACGCATCTGCAACCAATGGAGAAATAATTCAATTCGGACATGGGAGTCTTGGTGGTGTAAGAGGATTTGAAATAATAGCTGAAGCGGATATTGAAGAATTCGGGAAAAAAATTGGTGAAAAAACTGTCAGATTGCTTGATGCCAAACCAGCGCCATCTGGAAAATTCCCAGTAATAGCTGACCCTGAGCTTACAGGAGTTTTAATCCATGAAGCTTTAGGACATGCCGTTGAAGGTGATTTAATACTTCAAAACGATTCTATCCTGAAAGACAAAATTGGTACACAAATTGCTTCAGATATTGTTAATATTTTTGATGATGCAAGCTTAAGAGAAGGATTTGGATACTATCCATATGATGTTGAAGGAGTTAAAACCAAACCAAACCAATTAGTTAAAGATGGGAAACTAATTTCACTTTTAAATTCAAGATCAACTTCATCAAAACTTGGAATGAAATCATCCGGAAATGCAAGATCCATAATTTCAGACCAACCAATCGTTAGAATGAGCAATACATTCTTACAACCTGGAGATAATGAAGTTAGTGAATTATTCGAAGACATCGATAATGGAATTTATCTTAAAGGCTCAAGAGGAGGGCAGGTTGATACTGGTAAAGGTATTTTCCAATTTAATGCTGCTGAAGGTTATTTAATTGAAAATGGTGAAATCACAACACCTTTAAGAGATGTATCATTATCCGGGAACATTTTAGAAACCCTGAAAAACATTGATGCAATAGGTAATGACTTTAAATTGAGTGTTGGATTTTGTGGAAAAGACGGTCAAACAGCACCGGTAGGTGATGGGGGACCTCATACAAGAATTTTAAATGCACTTGTTGGAGGCATGGGTTAAATGATAAGTGATAGGGCAGGAGAGTATTTAGTTAAAATAGCAAAAGAATCTATTAAACATTTTTTAAAAACAGGTACGCAATTAGAAAAACCTACTGATTATCCAATTGAATTAGATGAAGAATTGGGCGTTTTTGTAACTTTAACTAAAAACAATGAATTAAGAGGTTGTATTGGGTATGCAGAACCTATTAAGCCAGCCATTGATGCGGCAATGGAAATGGCACTAGCAGCTGCACTTGATGATCCGAGATTTCCTCAAGTAAGTGAAAGTGAATTTGAAGATTTGGATTTTGAAGTTACAGTATTGACAAAACCTGAAATGATTGTTGTAGGGCACTATAACCAATACTTTGATGAAATTGAAATTGGTCGTGACGGATTAATTATTCAAAAAGGATATGCTAGAGGATTATTGCTTCCCCAAGTAGCTGTTGAAAATGCATTTACAAAAGAAGACTTTTTAGATCACACATGTATGAAAGCAGGAATTAGTGCAGACAGCTGGATGGATGAAAGCTGTGATGTGTTTAAATTCCAGGGCCAAATTTTTAAATAGTGATGGCAATGATGATACTATAGAAAATATCAATTACTATCATTAGCTCTCTCTCTCTTAACATTTTATTAAATCAAAAAATAAAAGTGTTAAGTGGGGGAGGAAGCATTCCTAGAAACTTAAGGTTTTTCTTCTTTTTTTATTCTTAATTTTTTTACTAAATTGCTTAGTTTTTACTTATTTTAATTGATTTTACCTGTGCTTATTCTGATACTTTATTGAATAGTTTTAATTTACTTATAGTTAGTTTCAATAATTAAGCATAGTTTATTTTATATATTATTAACTATAAATATTAATATTAGTGATTAAAGTTTTTTTAGTCACTGATTAAGTTAATATGGAGGTGGACTGATGTATTATTTTGATAGATTCATCATAGATTTTTTTAAAATATTCGATTGTTTTGTGTCAAAAAAATATATTACTGAGGCCAATAGATTCATTAGGGAAAGGAAAATGAACCAAAAAGATTGTATGGTTTATATTCTTTCTCAAAGAGGATGTACAGGATTATATTGAATCGATAAGATTTTTCACATTAATGATGAAAAAAAGATTTCGAGACGATTTCAAGTCAAGCAATTGGAAAACAAAGAATGTTCATCAACCCACAGGCATTCATCGACTTAAATGAATGTTTTTATTGAGAAATTATATGGATAAATTTTCTGGATTTTACCCGTATACAGTTCCCTGTTGGTGATGAGAATTTGTTACGGGAAAAAAGAATTCGGGCAAGAGTTTCGCTTTTTAGATGTTCATTCTAAACATATTTATAACAGCAAAAATTGTTGAAACAACAGTAAAACGAAATAGATCTAGCAAATAGAACACTTAGAAAACATGAAACGTCGATTCAACATTTGAAAAATTAATCACCATTTTACGATAGAGGATATTCGTCAATTGAACTAAATGGTAAAAACCATGGATCTAAACTCTAAATTCCATAAATACGACGGCCAAAAAAATGTATTCCAACATCAAATCAAACAAATGAAAACTAATGATGAAATAATAACAATTAATCTAAACAAAATAGCAGATTAAGAAGTTTTCGTGACAAAAAATTAAAAGAAAAAGCACAGAAAATAGGAAGATTATAAAATCCGAATTGCACTAGTTGATATAGGAAAAAATGAACCATAAAATACTTGCAACAAATCTAACACCAGAAGAATTCTCAACAGAAGATTTAAAAGAATTATACAGAAAAAGATGGACAGTAGAAAACAGGATTCGACATATTAAAAAAATCTAAATCGAAAATCGAAGATTTCAATGGAACAAGAAGAACAATAATCGAACAAGATATTTTACGCACACATATTCATCTATAAACCTAGCAATAACAATTAAAAAACATGCAGAAAACCATATAAACACGAACACCAAGAAATAAAGATGAAAAAATCGTTTATCAATCAAATTTCGCAAAAATAACAGGGAACATATACCTGTATATTCTTCGACCTGATTTTTGAAACGAGACAAAAAAGAGAACAAATAATTAATTTCATAGTAAAAGAAGCCTCAAAAGAATTAACACAAGAAAAAATAGACGAAAAATATAAAAAAGCACGAAAAGCCCCGGATGTTGAAAACAAACATCCGGGAAACAAGAAAAAAACACACTAAAGACACATTAACTTTTAGTGCATTAATCTTTTCTTGTTTACCTTTTTGTTCACAATACATATATAAAGCTTACGAAAATTCAAATCCTCCTCTAAACGTGATATAACAATGTTATTAATAATGATAATAATTAAAAATTTCATCTGGAAAACCCTTAAGTTTCTAGGAATGTCTGGCACTTTCAAAAACTTGTGTGATTTGAATTTTTACTAGTTTTTGAGTCACGAAATTTTTTCGTTCTATTTTTTCTTTATTTTTAATTTAAAAGTAGTAAAATTAATATATAAGGTGGAACTTAAATATTAATATGATTAATAACAATATTAAAGCTCCATATGAATGTATGGAGTTAAAAGAATATAAACTTTCCGATTTTATTCCAGAGTTTTTTCTGAATTCCGTCAATCTGATGATCTTTCCCGATTTGGTTGTGAAAATATTGCTGATAATCTATATTAGACTGGAAAAAAGAGGTAAAACTTATTTTTGAAAAATAGAATTAGCATTTGTCCAAGATGTAAATCAACACATAATGTTAAAAATGGAACTTACGAAAGAAAACTAATTTTTTTAAGAATTGGAGAACAAATGTGCACTATTCAAAAATATAAATGCAAAAAATGCGGTAAAGTCTTTTATACAGATTTATCTTCACTTGTTTATTCTAATTCTAATATTACATTGCCTGTTGTTGATTGTATTGAGAATTTGTATCAAATTTATGGAGCTGGACTCCATAAAATACGATTTGACTTAAAAAATCAACACAACATCGAAATCTCACATCAAAGCATAGAAAACATATTATTAAACTCAAATTATCAATTTAACCATGAAAATTGGACTTATTTATGGTTTATTACTTATTCGACAGTCTTTGGGTCAAAATTAATGGAATTTGGATATTATATTTTTAGCATTATTCGATGTTAAACTAAATACTTTAGTTTCAGTCAAATTAGTCGAATCAGAAGATTCTAAGACCATTTATCAATTCTTAAACGAATCCCTAAGAAATCAAAAGAAAATATCAATAGGAACAGATTTAAAACACGAATATCAAGAAGCAATAAATAAATTAAAAGTAAAACATCATTTCTGCAAATTTCATGTAAAACAAAACATAAACAAAAGATTTAAAGACTATTTCAACAAAAACCAACTAACAGACGAAGAAAAAGAAATCTTAACAGATTTAAAACAAGATATTTATAAAATATTAGATGCAGAAACACTCAATGATGCTAAAAAACTACGAGATATTTTGATTGATAAAAAATACCCTCAAAACAACTTCACAAACAAAATTCTATGGAAATTCATCATTCCTTACTTTAAAAAATTAACGAACCACCTTGAAAACACGAATATTCCATCTACGAACAATAAAATCGAAAATATATTCCAAAAAGTATTCCCAAAACACATAAAAAGAACAATGAAAATAGAATTGGGTCTTTTAAGCCGATTCATGCTAAAACTAAATTATTGGAACATAAAAAATGAAAACAAAAAAAATCACACAAGTTTTTGAAAGAGCCATATTATACCTCCTAACAATATTTATTATATATTAATTAAAAAAATAATTAAATGATTAAAATGGAAAATTTAAGAGACGATATCAAATCAATAATCAATAGTGCGTATCCTTATATTAAGGAATTTAACCCTGCTCAAAAAGCGGTAATCGAGTCCGGTTATCTAGAAGATAAATCAAATTATATTATCTGCATTCCAACAGCTAGCGGTAAAACTGTTTTAGGAGTGCTTCCTATGCTAAAGACAATACTGGATGGCGGAAAAGCAGTTTATGCTGCACCATTACTTTCAATACAAAATGAAAAAGTGAAAGAATTTAAATCCTTTGAAGAACATGGAATTAATGTTGGTAGACACCCTGCAAGCTCTGATTTATCAGTCATGGTTTTTGAATCATTTGATGCGCTTACAAGATTTTCCTGGAACACACTAAGAGACGTTGACACATTAATCATCGATGAATTTCATATGATTGGGGAGTTTACAAGAGGACCAACTCTTGAATCAGCCATAACAAGAGCTAAAATTATCAATCCATCTATGAGAATTATTGCATTATCTGCTACTTTAAGAAATATTGAGGAAATAGAAGGCTGGCTTGAAGGAAAATGTGTTGAACATGATTATCGCCCAGTACCTCTTCACAAAAAAGTTTTAGATGCGGAGATGTTTAATACTAAAAATAAAAATGACGTTATTGTAAAAGTATTAGAAAAATCAATTAAAGACAAATCACAAGCATTGGCATTTGTTTCTACAAGGCGGTTTACCGAAAGCCTTGCAACATATGTATCTAAAAAAATCAACAAAAAAATCAATTTAAAACAAAGAGAACAATTTAAAAAAGTCTCTGATAGAATATTGGAAGTTCCAAAAAAGAAAGGTTCACTTCCAACAAGCACATGTGTTAAATTAGCTGAAAGCCTTGAACATGGTATTGCATTCCACCATGCAGGATTGTTTAATGAACAAAAAGAAATTATTGAAGATGAATTTAGAAATGGCAATATTTTAATGATTACTGCAACTCCAAGTTTAATGTATGGAGTTAACTTACCTTCAAAAACAGTTGTAATTAGAGATACTACTCGTTGGACTGGAAATGGACCTCAACCAATACCTGTCTTTGATTATGAACAAATGTCCGGTAGGGCTGGAAGGCCCCAATACGATGATGTAGGATATTCTTACTTAGTTGCTAAAACTATGGATGAAGCTTCAAACCTGCAAGACTATTACGTTGAAGGAGAAATTGAATTAACTAACTCTAAACTTGTTGACAATAAAGATGCAATCTACAAACAAATTATTGCCCAAATAAATTCATCACTTTCCAAAAATCTTGATGAGCTAACTGACTTTTTTGGAAAAACATTATACGGTTATCAAATGACCAATAATCCTTCAATGGCATTATTCGCAGAAGACAGCATCAAATATGAACTTGAAAATGCAATAGACTTTCTACTTCAAAATAGAATCATAAGAGCAACACCTGAAGGATTAGCAACGACTGATTTTGGTAATTTAATAGCCAAATCCAATTATTCAGTTGAAACTGCCGTTAAAATTAAAGAATATGTTTCAAGCATTGATAAAATTAATGTTAGTGAGTTTATTTATGCATTATGTGAAACTCCTGATGTGCCATTGATCTCGTTTAAAGGAAGAAAATCAAAAGATCCTGTTCTTGACAAATTATCTGAAGAGGGATTATTTGCAGTTGACATTGGAAACATTGAAGCTACTGCCGTGTCATTAATGGAATGGGTTGATGAGAGAAATGAATATGAAATTGAAAATAAATATAATGTTTATTCCGCATCAACTAGAAGATCTGCTTATGAAGCATCACGCCTTGTTAAATTTGCAAAGGATACATCAGAGGTCTTAGGAAATTATTCAAAATTAAAAGACTTTGACTTTTTATCTGCCAGATTATATTACGGCGTGAAAGAAGACATTATTCCATTAGTGGTTGGCGTTAAAAGACTTGGAAGAAAAAGAGCTAGAAATTTAGTCAATATCTTTGGAAATGACTTAAGTGGCATTTCTGAAAATGAACTGCAAAAAGTTGAAGGCATTGGTCCTAAATTAGCTGAGAAAATAAGTTTATTTGCAAAAAATTAAAAAAAGGTGGGTTTTTAACCTCCCCCTTCAGCAACATTAGAATCTAATTCAATATCTTCCAATTTTCTTGCTTTTTCTTTCATTGCATCGATGTCAATTTCACCATCATCTTCCCTATCATAAAAGGAAGATTTTTTAATGTCCTTTTCTTCAAGCAATTCAACTAAATCGGAACGATACCATAATTCGGTTTTATCAAGCATTACCCATTCTGAGCCACTTTCTGATTTTAAATCAATGACCTTACCCATTGTTCCTGTGTCAACATATCTAACATGAGAATCTAGAGTAATTTCCAATCCCCTTGCATCAAAAACCATATTAATACCTGGCTATTCTTCAACTTCAATTTCAACAGTTTTAACTTCTTCGTCTTCTTCTACTTCTTCATTTTCGTATGTGATTTCAGTGCTTAAGATAACATATGCACCGATAGTTGCAATATCTTCAAAGCTGATTTCGAGTTCATCTTTAGAGAAAATATTTTTTTGCAAGGTTAAAGTGATTGTGTCAATTTTACCAGTTTCAGTGTCAAAATCAACATTATCAACTCTTCCGACTACATTTGCATTTTTGTCTAAAACGGTAGATCCGATAAATTCTTTAATTTTCATGATTTCACCTTTTATATATAATGTATAAATCATTAAATATTTAAATAAATTGTACATATAAGTTTAACTATTTAAATTATGAGGATTGAAAAATGGAAAATGCATGTCAAATTATAATTAATGACATTCTTAACGGCAAAATCACAACTAGAAGAGAGCTAGAAGTTGAAAAAAGACAATTATGTCGTGATTTGAAATTATCCAAGTTCATGAGCAATGCAGACATCTTAGAATTTGCAAAACCTGAAGAAAAGGAAATTATTTCTGGATTTTTAAAGAAAAAACCAACAAGAACAATGTCGGGGGTTGCAATAGTGGCAGTAATGTGCCACCCACATAAATGCCCTCATGGAAGATGTATTTATTGTCCGGAAAGTGATATTGCTCCTCCCAGCTATACTGGTGAAGAACCGGCCGCACTTAGAGGTAGGATGTATGAATATCATCCATATATCCAATGTTTTAACCGTTTGAAACAACTTAAAAAAATTGGCCATCCAATTGATAAAGTTGAATTAATTATAATGGGAGGAACTTTCCCTTCAAGAGATTTATCATATCAAGAATGGTTTGTTTCACAATGCCTAAAGGCAATGTGCGATTTTGGTTTAATAATGGAAAATAAACCAGAAAATTATGATTATAATCTTGACCGTGACGAAATTAAATTATTCGAAAAAGGGGTTTTAAAAACTTACGAACCTAACGATTATGTTTTAATTGAAGATGTTCAAAGGGTTAATGAAAATTCAAAAGTCAGATGTGTTGGCATGACCTTTGAAACACGGCCTGATTTTTGTAAAAAAGAACATATCAATAGAATGCTTAATTTTGGAGTAACAAGAGTCGAGTTAGGCGTTCAAACATTATCAGATGATTTGTACAAACGAATTAAACGTGGGCACTCTATAAATGATGTCATAGAGGCAAATCAGCTTTTAAGAGATTCATCTATCAAAGTGGCTATGCATATGATGCCTGGGTTATTTTCAAACCAAAATCAAGATTTAAAAATGTTTAAACGATTATTTAGCGATGATAATTTTAAACCAGATATGTTGAAGATTTATCCATGTCTAGTTACTAAAGGAAGCGAGTTATATGATTTATGGAAAGAGGGAAATTATAATCCATATAATGACGACGAGGCTGTTGAATTAATAACGAAAGTTAAATCAATTCTTCCAAAATGGGTTAGAACAATGAGAATTCAAAGAGATATTCCTTCAACACTTATTGAAGCGGGGGTTAAAAAATCCAATCTTGGAGAACTTGTTTACAACAATTTAGAAAAAGAGCATATAAATTGTCAGTGTATTCGTTGCCGTGAAATCGGCCATAAAAAAACATCTAGAGAATATGGTTTAGAGGATTTTGAATTGTATAGTGAAAGTTATACTGCATGTAAAGGGGAAGAGCATTTCTTATCTATTGAAGATATAAATGAAGAAAGCATTGCAGGATTTTTAAGATTACGCCTGCCATCAAAAAATCATTTTCGAGCTGAAATTAATGAATCCACAGCGCTCGTTCGGGAATTGCATGTTTATGGAAATATGATCAAAATTGGCGGTAGGAATCCTAAAATAGGTCAGCATACCGGATTTGGTGAAAGACTTCTAAAAGAGGCTGAAAATATTGCTATTGATAATGGTAAAGAAGAAATGGCCATTATTAGTGGTATTGGATCTAGAAATTATTATCGCAAATTCGATTATGAAAAAGTCGGACCATATATGATGAAAAAATTAATATAACAATATTTAAATAGGATGTTCGTATATATACTAACTAATTAAGAGAGGGTGTTATGATGTACAATATAAAAAATTCAAAAGAGTTAGCAAGTTTAATTAACTACACCAATTTAAACAACATAATTACTGAAAGTGAAATGAAAGAATTTCTTGAAAAGGCAAAAGAATTGAAGTTTAATTCAGTAGTTATTTCACCAACATATATATCATTAGCTAAAGAAGTTTTAAAAGACAGTGACGTTAAGATTGGAAGTGTGGTAGGATTTCCTTTAGGTTTTGAAGATACTGAAAGCAAAATAGCTGAAACTAAAGAATTACTTGATAAAGGAGTGGATGAAATCGAAGTAGTGATGAATTTGAGCTACCTCAAAGATGAAAAATATTCCTTACTTGAAAATGAGATAAAGCAACTCAAAGAAGTTATGGGAGACAAAGTATTAAAAGTAATTATTGAAAGTAAAGCTTTAGAAGATTATGAAAAAGCTAATGCTGCCAGAGTAGTTGAAAAAAGTGGAGCAGATTATATTAAAACATCCACCGGATTTGTAGCTCCAGGCCATATCTTTGAACATGTAAATGACATTAACATTATCCAAAAATATGCACCTCAAATAAAAATTGAAATTTATGGCGGTGTTGATGAATATAAATTTGCAAACCAAATTTTAACTGGAGGAGCAGATTTAATCGGAAGTGACAAAGGTTATGAAATTGTTAAAAGATACAAAACATTAAGAGAAAACACTCAAGTAAAACCTAAACCAATTACCTTAGGTAAAACCAGCAAATAGATTAAAAAACCCATCACCTTTTTTAATCCAATATCTCCAAGAGCATAATAAAGATTTTCTAAATTATTTTATGTTCAAAATTAAAATATTGTATCCGGAAATTAGTTATAAAAAAAGATAATAAAATAGGATGCCATGGGCCGGACTTGAACCAGCGACATCTAGATCTTCAGTCTAGCGTTCTCCCATCTGAACTACCATGGCATATGGACCGAACGAGATTCGAACTCGTGATCTCCTCCACGTCAAAGAGGAATCATACCCCTAGACCACCGGTCCTATACAACATTATATAATTAGGTTTAACTGTTCAAAACAGGTTAGAATCAAAGACAATGTCTAAACTTAAAATTGGTAAAAAAGTAACTTATAAAACAACTTATCTAAAGTTTCAATCTCAAAACTTATCTGTTTTTAAAAACAAAGTCATATTGATGGCTGAAAAATATATTCGATTGATTAATAGTTCATATACAATTATTAAAAATTCAAAAAATTATGGTAAATTTGCAAGTTTAGATGATGCAAGATTCTTTAGAGATGAATTAATAGATAATGCTTGGGATTTAGACTCAATTAAACAATTATATAAATTTGAGGATACTTATTTTGTTGTAAGTATTGATGGGAAAATAAATCTCCTTGAAAAATATAAAAGAAAACCATCACAAAAATTGATGGGATAGTTAAAAAATATAAAAGAAATCCTAATAGTTCAAAATATGGTTTAAACATTACTAAAGTCTTTGATACATTTGTTATTAAAAAACAAATTGCTGGTGAGGATTGTATCTTTGGATATTATAACTCTCTTGAAGATGCCGAATTTGTGAGGAACTTTCTTTTAGATAATCATTGGAATTTAGGTGCATTTAAACAAATCGAGTTTGACGAGGAAACAAACAGTTATAAAGTTCTAGAGGTAATTGGTGATAAGATATATGTGTTAGATTCATTTAAAACTAAAGAAGATATTAATCTTAATGAACTGCACGAGAAATTCTTAAATAAAATATTTAAACATAAACTTGGACTTGCCCAACATCCGGATTTAGATGAGCTTAGGGATAAAATCCCTGCTTTAGAAGACAAATTCAATATTGAAGTTCAGGATGAGGTTTGGTCATTTAAAGAGAGGAAAAATCCTCTAAACGATATTATATTTAACTTAACACCTTTCCAGCAAAGTGTTTATGATGAGGTTAATAACTCCAGCTTTGAAGATATTAAAAAATCATTAATTAGATTTAAATCAAAGAATTTTGATGAAAAAATCCAAAAAAACTTAGAGGATCTTATAAAATCAGATTTGATTGTTAAAAATGGCAATTATTACGCTAAAAAGTAATTTTTAAATAATATCTTTGATTAATATTGATGCGTATTTGTTATTCAAATACAAATTTCTTTTTTTGGTTTGAACTTATAGGAGAGTCATATAAACTCTCCTTTTAATTTTTATTCTCTTTCACTTAACAGTTCACCAGCTACTCCAACATTATCTGCAGGGTAAGCTTGAACTAAAACAGTAATAGCTTCAATAGGCAAATCATATGCTTCGGCTACGGTTTTAGATACATTTTTAACCATTTCTCTTTTTTTCTCAATACTTATTTTTTCATTTCCAGCAATTGTCACTACGGGCATTTTATCACCATTAAAATATATTAAGTTATCTAGATAAATAAATTATTAAAAGGATTTGATAATTATGCTTGGCGAAAAAGAACTAGTTAAACTATTTCCAGATTTTGCAGATTTAGTCCAGCCCTCTGGAATTGACTTGGAACTGGACAAGGTTTATGTTCAAAAAAGTGAAGGGTCACTTATTGACAATGAAAAAAACCTGCCTGAAATTGAAGAGCTTGAAGAGGATATATACACTTTAAAACCTCATACGGCATATCTTGCCAGTATTAAAAGGAAAATTAAAATCCCGAAAGGTTATGCAATGTTGTATTTGCCCAGATCTACTCTTTTAAGGTCATTTGTCTCTGTACAAACTGCTGTTGGGGATCCTGGATTTTATGGAACATTGATGTTTTTAATATACAATCATGGAGACTTTGAATATGAAATCAAATCGGGAGATAGAATTGCACAAGCTGTTGTGTATTCTGTTGAGGGTTCGGGAGAATATAATGGTTCTTATCAGGAGGTAAAAATGTGAACGTAGCTGATAAAATCGTTAAAATACTTGCTGAAGAAGGAATTGTCACTGTTTTTGGAATTCCTGGTGAGCAGATAATGCCTATTTATAAATCATTATCTGAAAGCGAAATTAATCATGTCTTAACACGTCATGAACAAGCAGCGGCTCATGCAGCAGATGGATTTGCAAGGTCAACAGGCAAAATTGGAGTATGCATTACAACTGCATCACCGGGCGCACTAAATGCTACAATGGCAATGGCTACCGCTTTTAAAGATAACCTCCAGGTATTGCTCCTAACTGGAGACAATGATTTAGAATACAGAGGAAGCGATTATTTCCAAACAACTCCTCAGTTTGAGATCTTTAAAAACATTACTCAAGCATCATATTATCCTTTAAATGGTACAGAAGTAATGTATGCATTGCGTGCTTCTATTTATGAGTTGAAAAACTTCCCAAAAGGTCCTATTCATATTAATTTATCAAAAGACATTCTCCTTCAAGAGGATTTCAATGATTTTGATTTATGCTATTTGTGTGATGATGACATGTCAAATCTAGGTAAGGCTCAAGAGCTGATCGATAAGGCTGAAAAGCCATTATTTATTTTAGGTGCAGGGGCAATATCATATGGAGATAACATTGAAAGGATTTCTAAGAAATATAAAATTCCAATAACAACAACCTATCATGGAAAAGGAATAATTCCTGATGAATCTCCTCTAAACTTGGGGTTATGTGGAATTCGGGCAAATCCTCAAGCTAAATATGCATTTGAAAATTCTGATTGCATAATTGGTTTAGGCATTAAAGCTAGTGAGAGGACATTGACTGAGCTTCCAGATAATTTCATTCATGTAAATATCAATAAAGATGTTTTGGTTGGGGATTATCCAATTCAGGGGCAAGTAATGGAATTCATGCTTGAAGCCAGATTTAAGGAAGTCAACTGGATTGAGGATATTTTTAAAATTGATGATTCATATCATCTAGAAGGTCTTGATGATGATTTAAAACCACAAGCTGCCATTAAAAGAATTTTAGATAAGTTCAATGACAATATTGTCGTCTCAGATGCAGGATCCCATACCACTTGGACCGCTCTTTTAAAGAAATCTTCAAAGCCAAGACAATTATTATTCTCAGGAGCCATGGCACCGATGGGTTATGGTCTTCCAGCAGCTATTGGAGCTGCCATTGCAACTGATGAGAAAATCATTGTTATCAATGGGGATGGAGACTTCCAGATGAATCTCCAGGAGCTTGCAACTATTAAAGAACAGGATTTGGATGTAATCATTTTCATCTTAAATAATTCGGAGTATGGGATTATTCGCCAATGGCAAGAGGATGTCTATGGGATGGATGCATATCAAACACAATTAAATAATCCTGATTTTGCAAAATTAGCTGCAAGTTATGGGATTGATGCTGTAAAAGTAGACAATTTAAACGATTTGGAATTGCTTTTAGATAGGAATCTAGAAGGGCCTCTTGTTGTTGAAGTTATTGTTGAGAGTGAAAATATTCCTCTTCCTTAACATATTTTTCAACAATCTCTTCTATATTTTTAACATTTCCATTTAATGGTGCAAAATAATATTGGTCATTTTCATTATAAATTATGCCAACCGGTTTTATCTCGGCAGAAGATAATCTATCTCTAATCATGGTTATTTTTGTTATAAAAACAAATGTGAATCCGCAGATTTTTTTAAACTCAATAATTTCATCTGTTTTGCATTTGAAAAACTCTTTTATGTCCTCTGCAAAATTTTCACCCATTTAAGACACTCCTTATTAATAGTCTAATCTCTTTTTTTGAAATTAACCTGATTGTTGGCATTAAAATTTTAAATGGGTAAAATTCAAATTCGTTTTCACCTTTCATGTCAAATACGCTTCCTCTGAATGATGGTTCAGCACTTATCTTCAGGTTTTTATTGGCTGAATTTATCACCGCTAAAACCCCCCAGATGATGCCTATGTATTTTCCAGTTTCAGCATAGCTTTCAAGGCCAAAAACAATGTGATTTTCTATTTTTTTAATATCAACTGTTTTTAAAATAAGCTTTAAATAATTTAGCAAGTCTTTAGAACAAGGCTTGGCCAGTTTCACTATTTCTTTAAAGTCTTTATCTTTATTTTCCTTATTTTCAAAGGGTAAATCAAGACTGTAAATTTTGATTTTTTTAAAAATTAGTATTTTTAAACATCCTTTAACTTCACTGCCAGTTTTATTATACCTGAATATTATTTTGATTCCTGTTGCAAGTAAAATAATAATAAAAAAGATGATTATTAGGATAATCACCTCTAGGATGTTTAGCATGCAGTAAAGCCCTATTCTTCTTTTGCATCATCACTGGTGCTGAATTCAGGTTCAATGTATTCTGATTCATCGTAGTATTCTTCACCAACACCTTGCTGTGTGTCTAAAAAGCTTTTTACAAGATCAGTAATTATCAATCCGATATCAGATATTGCTTTGTTGGTTTCGGTTCCTTTGCTTAAGTCAAGTACACGGACCCCTTCAGCATCGTTGCCTTTTTTAGGTATCATCACCATTGATATTGGTTCTACTCCAGCTCCAGCACCTGCCGCGTCACTACCTTGACTGCCAAGTATGTTTTCACCGGCTCCAAATCCTACTCCCATTTTCATCACTGGAATGAGAACTTTATCTTCAGTTTCAATTGGAGTTCCAATTACATTGTCCACGTTAATCAATTTGCGCAATTCTTCAACAGTTGTTTTAATATTTTCTGACATGGTTTTCACATCCTTTATATGTATATAAGTTTGGCATTTTTATTTTAAATAATTTTATATTGTATGCTCGGGTATTACTTTTTAGACTTATAATGCATAGGTTTCAAGTGTAAAATTTTAATTACACCTAATTTTAGACGTGTATTTCAAGTGTAACTTTTCACTTATAACTTCAAAAATTCCTTTTGGAGAGGAGTATTTCAAGTGTAACTTTTCACTTATAACTTCTAATACACAAGGTGGAGACATTCATTTCAAGTGTAACTTTTCACTTATAAGTTCTAAGACACAATTTGCAGACATGCATTTCAAGTGTAACTTTTCACTTATAACTTACTATAAAAAATATGTTACATCAAACTGAATAAAAAAAGAAAAAAATCAGAATCATAAGTATGATTCTGCAATAGATGCTACACCGGCACCAGCTTCATCAATAACTCCTAAACCTTTTAAAGTCATGCCAATAGCAGCAAAAGTCTGAGTTAATTCTTTATATGAAACATTACCCATGTGTCCAATTCTGAAAACGTTTCCTTTTAAGTGATCTTGACCGCCAGCTAATTCAACACCATATTTGTCACGGGTGGTTCCTCTAAATTCAGCATCGGCAATTCCTTCAGGTATTTTGACGGCAGTTACAGTTGCGGAAGAAACTTCCTCGTCAGCGAACAATTCAAGCCCCAATGCCTTTACTGCATCAACACTAGCTTTAGCAGCTTTGTGGTGGCGAGCAACTCTGTTTTCTATTCCCTCTTCCATAATCATTTTTAAAGCTTCATTCATTGCATATGTAAGTGAAACGGAAGGGGTGTATGGTGTTTCAGGAGGCACTTTATTCCCGCTTTTACGTGCCGCTTTCATATCCAAATAGAAAGTGTTGCTTTCTACTTTATCAACAGCCGCCCAAGCATCGTCACTTAAGGTAATTGCTCCCATTCCTGGCGGCGCAGCAATACATTTTTGTGATCCGGTAAGACAAACATCAATGCCGAATTTATCAACCTTCACTTCATCTCCTGCAAGTGAAGATACGGTATCGACAATGTATAATGCATCATAATTTTTCATTACTTTACCAATTTCCTCGATAGGTGCTGCCACACCTGTGGAAGTTTCATTGTGGATAACACTTACAGCTTTAATATCTTCATCAGCTTCAAGGGCTTCTTCGATTGCTTTGGGTGTTACAGCAGTTCCCCACTCAACTGCTAATTCTTGAGCATCGATTCCATGAGTTTCAGCGATTTTCATGAAACGTTCTCCGAATTTTCCACCTACAACATTTAACATTTTTTCTCCAAGGGCTACAGTATTGGCAATGCCTGCTTCCATTGCTGCAGTTCCGGATCCAGTTAATAAATAAGAATCATTTTGAGTTTGGAAAACCTTGCTCATTAATTCAGTAGTTTCGGTTAAGATTTTACTGTATTTAGCTCCTCTGTGGTTAACAACAGCCTGTGACATTGCATTGAGTACTCTAGGATGCACTGTTGTTGGTCCGGGAAGCATTAACAAAATATCGTTCATTAAATATCCTCCAATTGTAATAAGCTTTTCTAGCATTACTATCTTTAATTTTTATACTTATTAAATATTTTCAATATATAATTTATTCAATAATGAACATGTTCACATATCGATTTTACTATGCTGTGCAATAAAATATTATTAATCTTCCTGTTTGTTTAAAACTGATTGTTAGTATGGAATTTGTGGCTTAAAAGTTAACATTAAGTGATTTTTCAAATGTATTTTTGAATCAGCGCCAGCTCCAATTATTGGGCAACTTAGTCTTTTCGGCCAAATCATCTGGATTTAAAAATGATGTAAGGTATATCTTATATCATGATAAAAAGGATTTGTTCATTTGCTTTTGGGTTGCTAATGATGTCATTTGGTGTGGCATTTGCAATAATTTCTGCATATGGAACAACTCCTATAAGCTCTATTTCTTATTCGTTGGTTTTAATAACAAACATCAGCCTTGGAATTACAACATTCATCTTTAACACAGCTTTAATTTTAATCCAGTTCATCATTTTGCGCTCAAAATTTCACAAAAAAAGATTATTGCAGCTGATTAACTGCGTGTTATTTGGATATTTTTCTGATTTGGCACTAAACACAGTTTCTTTAATCCCGTTTGACGGATCAATAGAAATGAGTATTCTATTTTTAATTTTAAGTATATTCCTAACAGCATTGGGAATATTTGTCTATATGCCTGCTGATATTGCCCCACTTCCTGGTGAAGGATGTGTGGAAGCTATTGCAATCGTAAGCGGCTGGAGATTTTCAACTATAAAAATTGCTTTTGATGCGGTGATGGTTGTGATATCGCTTATAATGTGTGGATTGTGGTATACAAACATTTTAGGGGCAGTGAATATTGGAACAGTAATATCTGCTTTTATGGTCGGATTTACATTAAGACAAATTAATAATTTGCATACTTATATTACAGGCTCTGAGATTAAGGTTGCAAATAAATAGATTAATAAATCAAAAATTTAAATATAATATAATGAGGTTTTAACCATGGATTTTGGACTTTGGGAAAAATACTATACGGAAATTCTTGAGGATTTCGGATTTTTGCGTGAAAATGATGAGAAATCCGCACTGCTGCTGGACGAAAT
This sequence comes from Methanobrevibacter sp. V14, assembly GCF_963082475.1. Lineage (NCBI taxonomy): Archaea > Methanobacteriati > Methanobacteriota > Methanobacteria > Methanobacteriales > Methanobacteriaceae > Methanobrevibacter > Methanobrevibacter sp. V14. The sequence continues at coordinate 38,334 of NZ_CAUJAM010000009.1, read as the reverse complement.
TTTATCAAGTGAAGGCTGCTTAACTTTAGATGCCCTATCTCAATTTGTTGATTTTTCAGATAAATACATCATATTTGGCGCAGGACCATCTCTAAAAGAGCATGTAAAATTCTTTAAGGAAAACTATGATTTAAAAGATTATGTTTTGGTTGCAGCTGATGGTGCAACAACTGCACTGATTGAAGAGAAAATCGCACCGGACATAATCACCACGGATTTGGATGGAAATCTTGATGACATATTGCTTGCTAACTTTAGGGGAGCAAACATTGTAATCCATGCCCATGGGGACAATATTGATAAAATTGCAAATTTAACAAAATTCTTTACAAGCGTGCTTGGAACTACACAATCCCAACCAATTGGAAATCTTTACAACTTTGGAGGATTCAGCGATGGGGATAGGGCATTATTTTTAGCAGTTGCACTTAATGCAAAGGAAATCACCCTTGCAGGTATGGATTTCGGTGAAATCATAACCAAATACTCAAGACCCAATATAGAAACTTCATTGGCCAAAGCAGACGACTTTAAAAAGAAAAAACTGTATTACGCCGAGAAATTCACACAATGGATAATTGACAATGAAGATGTGGATATAGTTAACTTGTCTAGATAATAATCGTTTTATAATAAAACAATATAATATGATAACATGGGAATCGAAGATATTTTAATGTATGATGAAAGTCTTTTTCAAGACATAAACGCATTTGATCCAGATTATTTCCCTCCTAACTATAATTTTAGAGACACTCAAATGGAAGCAATGGCAATGTCAATAAGGCCAGCTATCCGGGGAGGAAAACCATCAAATGCAACAGTCCTAGGCTCACCTGCTACTGGAAAGACAACAGCAATTAAAAAAGTATTTGAGTTAGTCGAAAAGACAACAGAAAAAGTATTGTGCATTTATATTAACTGTCAGCTACACACAACACGCTTTGGAATATTTTCACAAATATATAAAAAAATCTTCGGACACATTCCACCTGAAACAGGTGTTCCATTTTCAAGAATCTATGGCCAAATAATGAAAGAACTTCAAAAAACCGGAAAATCTCTGGTTGTAGCGCTAGATGATATTAACTATTTGTTCCAATCAAAAAATGCTAACAAAGTAGTATATGATTTGCTCAGGGCATATGAGGAGTATCCTGGTGTAAAAACATCTATTTTTGCAATCCTGTCAGATTTGGAATTCAAATATGCTTTTGATAAAAACGTAACTACGGTATTCATTCCTCAGGAAATAATATTCCCATTATATTCCTACTCGGAAATAGAGGATATCTTACGTGACAGGGTTAAGGCAGGTTTTTTCCCAGATGTTGTCTCTGATGATATCCTGGAGCAGGTTGCTATGTACACTTTTGAAAATGGTGATTTGAGAGTTGGAATTAATCTTTTGAGAAGTTGCGGAAATATTGCTGAAGCTGATGCAAGCCGTGAAATTGCTCAAGAACATTTTGATAAGGCTATTGATTCACTTGTATCTGTTAACATATCTCAAACATTAAAAACTTTAACCGATACAGAAAAAGATGTTTTAAAGTTCATTTCTGAAAATGAAGGAAGGCACACTATTGGCGAGATGTCCGAAATATATAAAGAAAAAACAGGATCAAGTTACTCTTCATTTAATAGGGTGGTTGACAAATTAGAATTTGTAAGATTAATAGATACCAAATTTACAGGAAAAGGGGCTGTAGGAAATTCTAGGGAAATTATATTGCGTTTCAACCCCAAGGACTATGATTTTTAATAGCCTTTCCTGTAACTGGAAATTAGTTTTTAAACATTAGAGTATAGTTTTTTGCATGGCAAGCTCATAGTCTAATGTGCAACTAAGGGTTTGGCATCTATTTAATGCTCCAGGTTATACTACTGGAGCTTGAGCTGCTACAATTGAAATAACAGAGAAAAGTAATGCTGCTATTACTACAAGCATTACCATGCAAGATTGAATGTCTATATTGTGATATATTATTTCGTCTTTTAATGAATTTCTTTTTCTTAAATCTACTTTAATTGAGGTGTCTTTATTGCCTAACATTTTAATCCCTAATCTTAAATTGTTTAAAATCCATATATAAAAAAAGAGATAGAGAGCATTTGAAGAATATTATTTTTGAGGTAATCACATGAAAAATTATGAATATTTTGAAGCCACGGCAGATATTGGATTTACATCTTATGGAATGGATATAACCGAAGCATTTGAAAATGCGGGACTGGCTATTTTTAATATAATATCTGATACTTCAAATATAGAACCTTTAAATGAAATTGAATTCGAAATAACCTCAGAAGATGAAGTATCTCTTTTATATGATTATTTGGAGGAGCTGCTGTTCTATCATGAAATCAAATTCATGCTGTTTAGTGAATTTCATGTTGAGATTAGTGATAATTTACACCTAAAAGCTAAAATTAAAGGAGAAACCATAAATTGGAATAAACATGAGCGAAAAACAGAAATAAAAGCAATAACATTTCATAAAATGGAGGTTAGAAAAACAGACCATGTTGAGCTTCAGGTTATTGTTGACTTATAATTAGTTTCATAGGAAGTATTTTCATAAAGCATGAATGCTCCAATTACAATGAAAAAACAGGGCGGAACTCCTTGATGAGGCTGAAAAAGAAGAAGAAAGACGCTGGAAATACAGAACTCTAAGAAAAGACTATTGGGCTTCAGGGCATACCTATACGAAAAACACGCATGCTCCACAACCAAAAGCATATTCAGCAAACTCTTGGCATTCTACAGACATTTAGAAATAGAGATACGTCCATTGTTTCCAATCAGCACCAAAAACATAGATGAAGTGGCAATCAGCTTTAAAGACTTGCCTGACAAAAACATCATCAAAAAAGCTTTGAAAATATCCATTCCTCTCATGAAGTCAATAATCCTATTCATGAGCTCATCAGCTGTGCAAGAATGGAAACACTGAACCTTACAGTGTGAATTCATCAAAGCCACCGAGGACTGCCACAATCGATGACATCTATGAAACACTCAAAAGGATGAAAGACAATCAGGCAATCTTGCCACTCTTTTATCTTAAAAGGCAGAAAATAAACAAGTATTATTACACCTGCTGCAGCTGAAGCAACAGTTGAAATAATCAATTACATTTTAAGCGAAAACAGGTATCTGCAACCGGACTCCCAACTGTTTAAAATAAGAGAACAGCATTTCATCAAAAAGTTCAGAACAATCAACAACCAGCTTTGACTGGGAAAAGGTGGATACAACAACCGCTTCCCTATCCACATGCTGAAAAAATTCCATGCAAGCCAGCTTCGTGAAATCGGACTGAACATGGACACCATAGACACCCTGCAGGGCAGGACCAAAATCGAAGTCAGGGAAAGCTATTTTTTTGACAACAATGAAGAAGGGGATTTTTAAAGTATTTATAATATCCCTTATAAATTTATTATCATGAAAAGAACTAAAAGCATCTCAAGAATTTTTGAAATGATATTGGGTATTGTTGGTTCACTAGTCGGAATATTCTCAGGTTCCTTTTTAATATTCCTTGGAAGTGTTCCAACCAATGCACATACTCCTTTTTTAGGATTAATTGCAGTCGTTGCATCATTTTTAGGTATTGCTTCAACATATTATGTTAGAAAAAATGCTGAGATTGCAGGTATTGGTTTTATAATCGCAACTATGTTCGTTATTCTTGGATCTGATTATATTAATGTGATAAGTGCGATATTTTTACTTCTTGCAGGTGTTTCATCATTATTTAGAAAATGATTTTTTAGAAAACCTTATTTAAATGCCAATAATATATATAAAAGCAATTATATTTTTTGTGATACTATGACAATTAAAGACGAAATTAAAAAAGTGAGAGATAATGTTTATGAGATTCCGGGTTCTTATAACAAATCTATGAGGGCTTCTGGAAGATTTTATATTGCAGATGAATACATTGACGATTTGGAAGAGGGAGCTATTGAACAAATTGTTAATGTGGCATGTCTTCCAGGTGTTCAAAGATATGCAATAGGATTGCCTGATATTCATTTCGGATATGGATTTCCGATAGGGGGAGTTGCAGCATTCAGTATAAGAAATGGTGTCGTATCTCCTGGAGGGGTTGGATTTGACATTAACTGCGGAGTCAGATTAATCAAATCAAATCTGGCATTGGAGGATATTGAAGATAGCCTAGATGAACTTACAGAAAAGTTATTTGAAAACATCCCTTCAGGTGTAGGCAGCAAAGGCAAAATCAGACTGAAAGAAAATGAAATTAACGATGTACTTGATTATGGTGCTGAATGGGCTGTAGATAATGGATACGGATGGGCTGAAGATTTAGAAGTTTTAGAAGAAAATGGTAAGATGGAGGATGCCGATTCAAGTATCGTTTCTGATAAGGCTAAAAAAAGAGGTATTCCACAATTGGGTTCACTTGGTTCAGGCAATCATTTTTTAGAAATTCAAATTGTGGATGAAATCTATGATGAAGAAGTTGCAGAAGTATTTGGGCTTGAAAAAGGAATGATTGTTGTTATGGTTCACACAGGTTCAAGAGGCTGCGGACATCAGGTATGCTCTGATTATTTAAGAATAATGGATAAGACTTATAAAAATTATAAAATTAATATTGCAGATAGGCAATTGGCTTGCGCTCCACTTGATTCAAAAGAAGCACATAATTATATTAAGGCAATGTCTGCTGCGGCTAATTATGCATGGGCTAATAGACAAATGATAACTCATTGGATTAGGGAAACTTTTGAAGAGGTCTTAGGCAAATCTGCAAAAGAAATGGAAATGAGCATTCTTTATGATGTGGCTCACAATATTGCAAAATTGGAAACCCATAAAATTTATAATCGCGAAGAAGAGGTCATAGTTCACCGTAAAGGAGCAACAAGAGCATTCGGTCCTGGAAGGGAGGAAGTCCCTGAAAAATATAGGGATGTGGGACAGCCCGTTTTAATTCCAGGTACAATGGGAACTGCATCATATGTATTGTATGGTAGCGAAACTGCAATGAGGGAAACATTTGGTTCTACAGCTCATGGAGCCGGCAGGATCCTGTCACGTTCCAGAGCTAAGAAGGATTATGATGCAGATGAAATCACTGACGATTTAGCATCAAAAGGTATTAAAGTCAAAGCTAGCAGTAAGCATGTCATTGAAGAGGAAGCTCCTGGAGCTTATAAAGATGTAGATTCAGTAGTTAGGGTTTCTGACAGTACAGGTATTGCAAAATTGGTTGCAAAAGTAAAACCGTTGTCCGTTTGCAAAGGATGATTGCAATGATAGGTATTATTGGAGGCAGCGGAGTTTATGAAATTGCTCAAAAAGCCGACTTTTGTAAAAATGAGTTAGTCAAAACTGAATATGGGAATGTTGAGGTATCCATTTTAGATATATGTTCTAAAAAAGTGGCTTTTATTCCTCGTCATGCTTCTGGACATTCTATTCCTCCACATAAAATCAATTATCGTGCAAATATTGATGCACTTAAAAATGTTGGGGTTACAAAGGTAATAGCTACTAACTCTGTTGGTTCAATGAATAAGGACATGCCTCCGGGATCTTTTGTTGTTCCAGATGATTTTTTAGATTTCTCACAAAACAGGGATAAAACTTTCTATGAAGATTGTGTGGTTCATATTGATGTTACAGAGCCTTATTGTCCTAGTTTGGCTAATGTTTTAGATGCTTCAGGGGATGTAATATTGGGGGGAATTTATGTTTGCACTGAAGGGCCCAGATTCGAAACACCTGCCGAGATTAAAATGTTTAAAATGCTTGGGGGGGATATTGTTGGAATGACTGGACTTCCTGAAGTTACCTTGGCCCGTGAAAGAGAAATTTGTTATAATTCCATTTGCATAGTGTCAAATTACGCTTCTGGAATTTCTGAAAATGAGCTTACGATAGATGAGGTATTTGAGATGCTTGCTCAAAAAGAAGTTGACCTATATGAATTAATATATAACTTCATAAAAAATGTTGATGATGAGGAAGATTGCAGTTGTCTTCATGCATTGCAAGGTGCTGGAGTGTAAGTGGTATTATAATTGTATTATTATTTAATTAAAATGGAGGATTTCAAAATGCGTTTGGCGGTGGTATCATCTGATGGTAAAAATGTTGACACTCATCTTGGAAAGGGTAAAACCATATACGTTTATGATGACATGGATTTTGTTGAAAAACGTGAATTAGAAATTTCTGATGATTCAAAACATCAAGGCGGAAAAGTAATTCAAGCTTGCAAGGATTGTGATGCTATAATTTCAGTTCAATATGGTTTTAAATCTAAAATCAAAGCAGACGATGCTGATGTTAAATTGGTCATGGATGAAGGGCCAATTGAAGAGGTTTTGAAGAGATATATTGATCATGTAAATTTCATGAAAAACTAAATGTCGGCACTTGGTTTTTAAATCTAAGATATTTGCTTCTTTTTTTACATGATCATAAATAACTTTTAAAAATTTTATTATTTTTTATTTTTCAAAAATTTTTCCTATATTTTTAAAATTCAAAAACTTTTATATATTATGAATAAAATAAGTAATTATAACCTTTATGGGCGGGTTTTATAAATTAAAACTTTATTTAAAATATTTACTTAAAATAACGTGAGATTAACTCACATGAGTTTCTTTAACGATTGTAAATTTATACTTATTTGAAATCATTTTTACAATTTAGTTAAGGCTAGTTTTAAAATTTTAATGGCGCAACGCTAATATTATAGATTAAATTTATAGGATAGATATAATGGCAAAAGCAAAAGCAAGACGTAGAGTACGTGATACATGGAAAGAAAAATCCTGGTATACTATTAAAACACCAGTGAACTTTGAAGATAAAGAAATTGGAGAAACTCCATCTAGGGATCCAGATTTTCTCATTGGAAGAGGTGTGGAAGTTACCATGAGGGAATTAACCGGAGACTTCTCAAAACAATACATCAAACTCAGATTTGAAATTGACAATGTTGCAGGCAATGTTGCAAACACCAAATTCACAGGTCACAAAACCACTACTGATTATGTAAGAAGTATGATTAGAAGAGGAACTTCCAGAATCGATGCTTCCACAGTAGTTAAAACCAAAGATAATTATAAATTAAAATTACACGTTTTAGCTGTAACTACTAGAAGAGCTAAATCTTCCCAACAAAGATACATGAGAAGAACTATTGAAGATTTACTCATTGATGCAGCTGCTGAAAAATCCTTTGACGATTTGGTAAATGTTTGTGTAAACGGTAAATTAGCATCTGAAATTTATCACAATGCTAAAAAAATCTACCCACTTAAAAGAGTGGAAATTATCAAAAGTAAAGTAATTAACTAAATTACTTAACTTTATTCTTTTTTTTATCATCTTTTATCTTTCTGCATGTTTACCGGATAACTCTTTAAAAATATGGAATTTAAAATATTATGGGTAGACATTCCTAATGGTCCCATAACAAAGATTGTTCCAATTAAATAATAAAAAACAGGATGATATCCAAAAACTTTTTTATAATATGCATCTCCATTTTCACATTCAACTTTTAACCATCTTGAATTTTCATTTTTATAAACATTTAATCGCAAAAACATGAAAATAAATGGAAAATAACTGGTTAAACTAAATGCAATAGCAGAATAAATGCCTCCTTGAACTAAACCTATGCCAAATGAGGCAAATGATAATCCAATACATAAACATCCTAGTAATATGACCATATATTGATATGAAAAACCAGAAAATTCAGAATCAAATATTCCATATTTTTCATCAATAAAATCTCTTGAATAAATCAGGATGGAATATACTGCTGAAGAAATAATTCCTCCAATTATTATAAAATTTGAAATAATAAAATTATGGGAAATGAGGAATAAAATTAATCCTCCAAGTCCCATAATAATAATTCCAATAATAAAACATCGTATAGCACATAATTTAAGTTCATGTTTATTATAAAATTGAAATTCCATTTAATGCACCTCCACTATTAGAAAATTTATCATATAACTGCGAAAATAGAAATTGCAATGATGATAGTCCAAAATTAATTAAAAAATCTTTCCCACGTTCTTTGAAAGTTTTATCATCTAAATTCTTATAAATTATCAACCTTGTAGAAACCATATCAAAATTTATGGTAACATCGAATTTATTTAGTTGTTTTGTCTAAATAAGTCATATAAATTCTTTATTTTTAATTTTAACATGTTTTTCATTCATTATTATTTTTCACTTGAACATGTACTTAGCAAAAAAATTTTTCCAAAAATGCTTAGATTTTAATTTTAAGCGATTTTATTTCTTTAATTTTTTACACTTAAAATATAACTTACTATTATCCAAATTATGCGATAAATAACTATATATAGTAAAATTGAGAATATATATTAATATGTACAGAAAAATAAAATACTCTCCATATTATTTATTTGAATTCAAGACAGTTAAACCTTTTGGATTTTGGATTTAAAATTAACAAATGAAACTCAAGAAGAAAAACTATTTTTTCCATTGCTAAACATGAAAATATATGCTGTTAAAATTTTGTTGAATTGACCTATAAACTATTTCCAGATGGATTTTTTCCAAAGTATTTCCTGTGATTACAGGCAATCTATTATGTACAATCAGCCCCGCAATTATTCACTATTTTAGCAATGAAAACTTATTTAAAGACAACCTATCGCGAGATAATTGAATGTTTGGAGCTTATGGATAAAATAAGAAAATTTCTAGGTCTTAATAAGTTACCACACTTCACAACTATTCAAAAATTCTTTGTAAAAGAATTTCAGACACCATAATTAAAAGATTTAAATGACTTAATTAATTTTTATGCATCCATCAGAATGTAAAATTAGTTGCCATATGGATGGAACAGAAACACAAGTGACTATGCTGACCATTATTACGCATAAATAAGGGGAAAATGCAGAAAATGCTTACATTAAAAACCAATATTGCAATCAAATGTTGACATACGAATGATCCTAAAATTACGCAGCAAATAAAAGTCCAAAACATGATACACAATTTGCATTACCTTCAATTAGACAATTAATACCATACAAACCCCTATTACATACTAGCAGACAAGGCATATGATTTCCGAAGAAATAAGAAAAATGCATAAAATGAAGAAGTAGGAGCATTCGACCAAATACCATTAAAAAAAAGGTGCGACAACAGGACATTATAGATTAAATAGCGCTACAATCCTTCTGGCATGATGTCAATGCACGAAGAATGAATGTTGAAAGCGTAATTTCCGTAATAAAAAGAAGAATTTAATGGCATTAATTTTAGTAGAAATACAAGACAACAGAATAAAGAAACAAAACTCAAAGATGTATTATATAACATTTACAGAACCATACAAATTTTTTAGAAGAGGGTTTCTACAAGGTTGTATTTTTACTGTTTGGTCATTTTTATCGCTTCCTTTTTTTAGTAATTTTTTGTATTTTTTGCTGGTTTTGAATTTTATTATTCCTAATTTTACTAATTTTAATTTATATGAACCACAGTATTTGTTTTTTGTTAGTCTTACATTGTTATTGTTGTTTTGTATTCTGAAACTTTCTTTTTTGTTCTTTTTGCTTTTAAATCTGGGATGGGCTGATTTTAAATTAGGATTAAAGTATCTTTTAAATGCTGTATTCAAGTCTCTTAGCGTTTGCTGTAAGCTGCTTGACTCAGATAATTCTAAAAAAGTATTATCTTCTTTCAGCATGTCTAAAATGATATTGCATGAAGTATTATTGACTTTAATATGTGAATCAAATCCATATTTTATTAATAATTTCTTAAAATATTTTATGAAACTTAATGTTTGATTCCATACAAACCTTGAATTACCGAAATCTGCTCAATTTTACTAATACTAACAATCTTTTCATCTTTATCATTAAAATCTGCTTTAGATGGATAAATACGGATTTTTAAATTCTTATTAACAAATTCAGTAATAATAATCACAACCTAAATGATGATAGTTAAGATATTTTTTAAAAGTGTTATACTAAATAATAATATAAATAAGATAATATATAAAAAGTGGTAGAGCGTTTGATAAGTAATATTTTTTACCAAACACACTCCTTTTGTGAAATTCATCTCCGACCTACAGAGGTCGGAATATTCTTTCACATTTAAGATAAAAGGGAAAATAAATAATATTTCCCAATTAATATTTTACATCAATGAAAATATTTTTATTGGCACGAATATTACATTATCAACTTTTTCAATTGTTTTTGTTGTATCCGATATAACAATTCCATGTGGAGATTTATACCTCCTTATCGCATCCTTAATTTGATTATCATCCTTATTACCATACCCCACTTCTATTGGAATTACTTCATCAAAATCTTTTTTTATTATAAAGTCAACCTTTTGTTTTTTCACTTTATGGGTGTCGTAGAATATACTGAATTCAAAGAACTGTTCACTATTTTTCAGGTTGACAAGGTTTGATCCGACTAATGTTTCAAGCAATATTCCTTCATATTCTGTTAAGTTTATTGATGAAAATCCAAATTTTGTATTTATTGCATGCATTATGCTTGGTGTTGCGAAATAATATTGCCATGATTTTTTTGCTCTTGCATTTGCACCAGCATAGGGTTCTATGTGAAATATCAAATGAGTCTTTTCAAGCAAGTCCATTATTGTACTAACAGTTCCCGCAGAAGTTTTGATTTTATTTGCAAGTGCATTTTGTGAAATGTCCCCAGGATATTTTTCCGCTAAAAATTTCATTAATCTTAATGCATTTGTTTGTGTATTTGCAGTCAGGTTATTCATTGTCCCTAAATCTTTTGTTACTACAGTTTCAACTGAGTAGTATAATTTTTTAAATGCATTTCTGTGATTCGTATCATGCATCACTGATGGAAATCCGCCAAATTTAAAATAATTATCCCAATCCATTGAATGATAATTTTTTAGATTTAATAAATCCTGATTTACCTGCTTTTCTTTTATTATTGCATCATCAACATTACCATTAAATACTAAATCTATTAAATTGTTGGAAATGTCTGTGTGATAATTATATTTTAATTTTAAGTGTTGTGAATAATTTAAGGGAGTTATTGGATATCTTATCATCCTTCTTGCAGCTTCCGCACTATATTCAAGATTTATTGCTGATGAACCTGTGAAAATCGCAAATATGTTTTTAGATTTATCAGTGATTATTTTACCTGAAATTGACCAATCTTTATCAAAGTGTGATTCATCAATTAATAAAAATAACTTTTCATCAAGTGTTTGTAGTGATGATTAACAGTAGGTAAAGGAATTATCATTGTTTTAATTCTTTTAGCTGTTGTTTTTGCATTAAAAGTTCCTGCAGCTGATTTACATTACTTTGATGATGAAGGTAAAGCTTTATACACCGATTCATCTGGTCTTCCTTATTTCAGTGAAATGGATTCATATTATAACTACAGGTTGACTAATGATTATGTAGATCATGGTTATGTGGGAGATAAAATTATAAATGGTAGTGAATGGGATATGCATAGGTATGCCCCAACAGGAAATGAAATTGATTATGAGTTGGGTATTGTCTATTTGACATCATGGTTACATGGTGTAGTTAATACTTTCTTTGGAGATTACTCCGTTAAAGAAGTTGCATTTTGGACAGGAGCGATTATATCAACCTTATGTGTAATTCCGGCATTTATATTTTCAAGAAGGATAACTAACGATTATGGGGCAATAGTTGCAACATTGATTATTGCGCTTGCTCCGAACTACTTTGCGCACACGTTCCCAGGATTTTTCGATACAGATATGTTCTATTACATATTTTCACTTTTATTCATATTCTTCTTTGTAGAATCAATTAGAAGTGATAATTGGATTTGGAAAGTAGTCTTTGCAGCACTTTCAATTATCTCAATCGGACTATTTTCTATTCAATGGACAGGATGGATCTTTTACGTTGCGATGATGGGATTGTTTGCAGTAATATATTTAATTGCAACATTCATATTCAATGTTGATGAGGATAAAGAATTATATGACAGTAAAGGTCAATGGCTGATTCATAATAAAGAACTGCAGTCTATTGTACTTATGGGTATTGTCGGTTTTGCAGGTCTTGCAATATTTAAAGGTGTTGGTGGTGTTTTAGGAATATTTTCAAGAGTATTTAGCTTATTAAGCTTACAATCTGCATCTGTTGTTGTAGGAGGATTCCCGAATGTACTCATTTCTGTTGCAGAGATGCAAGCACCTAATATGTTAGGTTCTGGAATGACTTCAATGTTTTTAGCAAACACCGAAGGTTTCATAAATGGTATCGGAGGTATTGCAGTATTCTTTGCAGCTCTTGCAGTATTGGTCATTTTAGTTATAAGGGCTTGGAAATTCAGAAATTCAAGTCAAAGACCTGTTGTTAATGAAAAGCCTCAAAAAGGTCAAAGATTATCTGCAGCTAAAAAACTAGATGACAGTCGCAAATTCAAACTTGCACTTACCGATTTAAAATTCGGTGGGGACGATCCAATTTTATCAAATAAACGTTTAACCGTATTATATGCAACATTATTTGTTGTATGGGTAGTAGTAACTGCTTTAGCGGTTAACCAAGGTTCAAGATTTATTACCACAATCGTATTGCCGTTTGCACTTTTAGCAGGGGTATTTGTTGGTTATGCTTATGATTATATTAAATTCAGACTTAACAATGATAAATTGTTAGCAGTAAGCACAGCATTCTGCGGATTTTTAGTGGGTGTGCCACTTGCAACAATCAACAAGACTTATGGTATTTTAGCATTTGCTACAATTGCCGCCATCGGTTTAGTTAGTATTTATGCTCTTAAATCTAACTCTGCAGATAAAAATTATGTTCCAGTTAAAAAATATGTGTTAATCTGTGTTGTAATACTTGCATTAATCACTCCTGTTGTCTGCGGAGCTTATCAAACTTCAGAAAATGTTGTTCCAGGTACAAATGATTACATGTGGAATGCACTTGAATGGGTTAATGAAACTCAACCTAAGGATACTGTACTTACATCCTGGTGGGACTTTGGTTACCTCTTTGAGGTTGCTGCTGATAGGCAGGTAACATTCGATGGAGGTTCCCAGTCAGGGGAACGTGCTTTCTGGCTGGGTCAGGCTATGACTACTGGGGATTTAGAATTGTCTGCAGGCATATTTAGAATGCTGGATTCAACCGGTACCTTGGCCGATGAGTATTTAGTAAATGTAACAGGCAGCACAGGTAAAACAACCAAGATACTTATAGATATTCTGCCAATGACTAAAGAAAATGCTCAAAAAACATTAATCAGTAAATATGATTTGACTTCAGCTGAAGCTAAACAAACGGTTAAATATACTCACCCAAGCAAGATAAGGCCTGTGATATTTGTCGCATCTTCAGACATGCTTCAAAAAGCTGGATGGTGGAGTTACTTTGGTGCATGGAACTTTAAAAACCAATCTTCCGAAAACTACAACTACTATGTGCCATATGATTCAGCGAAAGTAACTGCAGGACATTCTGCTAAGGTACGATTACTTGAAGACCAAGGCATGACAGTAAATGCTGTAATTGAAAGGGGTAACGGTAATAACACTACCAATGTTCATGTTGAATCAGTTTACACCGACACAGGCAAGCCAATTGAAGTTAATGGTAGTGAATATAATCCATTAAAAGCATCCAAGTTAATTTTAATCGAAAACGGATATGTTATGAAGAATGAATCCATTAAAGGTGCTAGTGATGGTAATTATACTTTGTTTGTAATGGCACAAAATAACGAGTATACTCCAATCTTGATGAGTAATGAACTTACCGATTCCATGTTTACTAAGTTATACCTACTTGGAGGATCGGGCCAAAAAATATTTGAGCCAGTACACACTGAAAGCGGGGAAAGGTTATTCAAAGAAAACTCCAATAAAACAAAAGAAGGAAGTTAATTTATTTAACTACTTTTTTCTTATTTTTTAAACTTATTTATATTATAATAATCTAATATACTATTTAGATTGACTAATTTTTTTAGAGGTTTTCGTACATGGGTATTGAGGAGAAGATTAAAGATATTGAGGAAGAAATTCAAAAAACACCTTATAATAAGGCTACTTCACATCATATTGGCAAGCTTAAAGCTAAATTATCCAAGTTAAAAGAAGAATCTCTACAGAGAAGCAGTGGAGGGTCTAAAGGTCAAGGATTCCATGTTAAGAAAACCGGTGATGCGACAGTAGTGCTTGTAGGGTTTCCATCTGTTGGCAAATCAACATTATTAAACAACATCACAAATGCAGAAAGTAAGGTTGGAGCTTATCAGTTCACCACCTTAGATATTGTACCTGGTGTAATGGAGCATAAAAATGCCAAAATACAAGTATTTGATATTCCGGGTATTATTACAGGAGCCAGCAGCGGTAAAGGTAGAGGCAAGGAAATCCTTTCAGTTGCAAGAACTGCAGATTTAATTTTAGTTGTTCTCGATACACTTAATCCACAACACCTGGATGTTATTCTAAAAGAACTTAGGGTCATCGGCATTAGACCGAATGAACAACCGCCTGATGTCACAGTTAAAAGGAAAAAGCTGGGCGGGGTTAAAGTTTCATCCACCTGCAAACTAACTCAATTGGATGAAAAAACAATCAGATCAATCCTCAACGAGTATGGATATATTAACGCTGATGTGCTCTTCCGTGATGATGTAAGCATGGATCAGTTCATTGATGTATTGGACCGCAACAAATCATACGTTCCAATGTTAATTTTACTTAACAAAGTAGATTTGGTCGATAATGCATATATTGATGAATTAAAGAAGTATATTCCGGATTTCATTCCAATTTCCGCAGATAAAAACACTAACATTGATGAGTTAAAAGACATTATCTTTGATAATCTTGATTTGGTGCGGATTTATTTAAAACCACAAGGACGTAAAGCTGACATGAAAGACCCATTGGTTATTAAAAAAGGTTCCACTGTTATTGATGCCTGCGGCAAACTTCACCGCGAGTTCGTCAAAAACTTTAGACATGCCAAGGTATGGGGAACTTCTGTTAAATTCCATGGTCAAAAAGTAGGTCCTGATCATGTACTTGATGATGAAGATATTTTGCGTGTAATTTTAAAGAAATAATCATGACAACTATTTTTATAACCGGCACACCATGTGTCGGCAAAACAACAATTGCCTCTAAATTAAATGGGCACTTAATTAAAATAAACGATGTTGCAATAAACAATGGTTTTTTATTGGGTATTGATGAGGATAAAGGATATAAGATCATTGACATTCCAAGATTAAGCGAGCATATATCTGATATCACTAAAGATTTTGAAGGTGTGGTAATTTGTGAAGGTCACCTCTCACATTTATGTGATGGGGCAGATAAGGTAATCGTTTTGAGGGTCCGTCCAGAAATTTTAGAGTCAAGACTTAAAGCAAGAAATTATTCCACCTCAAAAATCCGTGAAAACCTAGAAGCAGAAGCGCTTGGGATTTGTTCAGCTGAAAGCTATGAAAAATATGGTGATAAAGTCTTTGAGTTGGATATTAGTGATTTAGAAATTAGTGAAGCAATTGGACTAATTGAAGATGTGATTGCTAATGGAGGAGATTATCCAGTTGGCAGTGTTGACTTTATGGATTGGTTGATTGCACAATAAGTTATTGTTGTGTTTTAGAGTAATAGTGTTATTAAAATAATTATAATCTGGTTTTAAACACGTCTTATATTTATATTGATGAAAGCGGTGATTTGGGAACTAAACAAGGTAGTTCAAAGTATTTTATCATGGCTGTCATTAAAGTTGAGGATTCAAGAAGTTAGATAAGATAATTAAGAAAATCCGAAGGTTCTCTAGAAAGAAAATGTTAAGTTCTGCTGAAATCAAAGGCGGAAACTTACTCTATGAATTAAAAATCAAAATCCTCAAAAAGTTAAAAGACATGGATTATGAAGTTTTCATAATCGTTCGACAAATTAAACAGATATAAAATAGGTTATGAATATGACAACAAGGAAGTGTATGACATTTTAGCTTCAAAGCTGGCGGAATTAATTAATATCGATAAATCCACTTTCATATTCATTGACAGGTCAAAAAACAAGCAAGAAAAAATTGATAATTTCAATGATATCTTTTTAAACAGTCTGAATAATATTCAAAAGCAACATATTAATATAGAACATGCGGATTCAATGCATTATAAAGGTTTGCAGATGGCAGATTTAATTTCATGGTCAGCTTTTCAGAATTTTGAAAATGAAAAAATGTTCAAAATCAAATAATTTCTGCCAACACTCCAATTAATCAAAAAAATAATCCATCATCCAAGTTTTTGAAGGTACTGAATTGTCTCAAATTCACAACCTTTATTAATAGTAATAAACATAATTATTCTTAATATTCATATTAACCTAAGGTTATTTTAACTATGGTTTTTGTTTTAATTTGCGCAAATCATTTTAATTCAATTTTGAATATTATATCCTACATTTTAAGGGAGGATATTTTTGAGTAGAGGAAAAAGACCAAAGTGGATGATTGAAATAGCGATTGAGAGAATGAATATTCTTTTTAACCGTGCTGAGATGGAATTCATCAACCATCCTGAGCGATCCAATCGTTATGTCGAATTAGCACTTAAATTGTCTACTAAGTACAATACCAAAATACCTGAAGAATGGTCAAGAAGGTATTGTAAGAGTTGCAAATCCTTTCTACAGCCTGGTCGCAATTGCACCGTCCGGCTCGTTAACGAGGAGGTTAACATTTTTTGTGGTGAATGCGGTCATGTAATGAAGATTCCTTATAAAAAGGAGAAAAAGTTTAAAAGGAGAGCTAAATATGAGTCAAGAAAAGAAGGAAATGATGAATAGAGCTCTTAATGCGATGACAATTAACATTGGCAAATCAGGCGTTAATGATAATGTTATTGAAGAAATCAAACGTCAACTTAAAGCTAATGAAATTGTTAAACTTAAATTTGCAAAAAATATCGCTCGCGATAAAGATAAATACATCGACGAAATTGTCACTAAAACTAAAGCCAAGCTCATAGACGTTAGAGGACACGTTGCTGTTATTTACAAGAAAAAGCCTTAAACATTATAAATTTAGAGTTACAGGCCCTATTTTTTTAGGTCTTAAGTTTACAGTGGATTAAGCTACAATAAAAAATATTGGAGAATTAATATGACTACTGTATTTGATGTACCTGCAGATTTATTAATTGAAAAAGTCGCAGAAGAATTTAAAGAAAATGATAAGATAGAGTCTCCTGCATGGTCCAATTTTGTTAGAACCGGTGTTCACAAGGAAAGAAAACCAGAAAATGTTGATTGGTGGTTTATAAGAACTGCTTCAATCATCAGAAGAGTTTACATTGATGGACCTGTTGGTGTTTCAAGTTTAAGAACTTTCTACGGTGGTAAAAAAGACCGTGGTGTACGCCCTGAAGCATTTAGGAAAGGTAGCGGATCTATTATTAGAACTGCACTTCATCAACTTGAAAATGCAGGATATGTGGAAAAAGTAAAAGGTGGAAGAGTTGTCACTCCTCAAGGAAGATCCTTTTTAGATAAAATTTCCGGAGAAATAATTAAAGACATTCCTGAACTTGCAAAATATTAATTATATTAGGAGAGTTTGATATGAGCGATTTAGATGAAATTCGTCAAAAAAGAATGGCTGAATTGCAAGCTCAGCAAGCTGCTGCACAAAACCAAGCTCAACAACAAGCTATGGCTCAAGCTCAACAGCATGAAGCTCAAGCACAATTCGAAGCTCAGAAAAAACAAATCTTAGGTCAAATCATGACTCCTGAAGCTCGTCAAAGATTGGCCAATCTTAAATTAACCAAACCTGAGTTGGTTAATCAAATCGAACTTCAATTGATTCAATCAGCGCAATCTGGAAGCTTAAGAGGAAAAGTCACTGATGAACAGTTAAAGGTCTTGCTTAGACAAATTGCTGGTCAAAAAAGAGAAATTAAGATTACAAGGAAATAATATCATGTCTGCAGCTGTTTTATATAGCGGTGGTAAAGATTCATCTTTTGTTGCGGTCATGCTTAAAAGACTGGGTCTTGACGTTGAATTATACACGGCTAACTTCGGTGTTTATGATTCGTATGTTCCTGCATCAAAATCCGCTAAGTCTTTAGGTTTTAAGCACAATGTTTTTAAAATGAATAGGAGCATATTAGAAGAAACATGTGAGAAAATCTTGGAAGATGGATTTCCAAATGATGGAATAAAATACATCCACGAAAAAACAGTTGAGGAACTTGCTAAAAATCATGATATTATAGCAGATGGGACAAGACGAGATGATAGAACTCCAAAATTAAATATCAATCAAATTAAAAGTCTTGAAGATAGATTTGATGTACAATATATTAATTTAGACAGTTTTGGTCACAAATCAATCAGATTAATCACGCAAAATTTATTTGAAATTTCAAAAGAGAAATCTAGCAAAGACAATAGTTCGGATTTTGAGGTTGAGATAAGGTCCATGATTGATGATATGGGGGGAAATTCTCTAGACATATTCCCGGTGCATTATCAAACTCGTGTTATAGGATATAAACAATAATTATTATTAAGGTGAGAAAATGAGTAGAAATAAACCATTAGCTAAAAAATTAAGAATGGCAAAAGCAAATAAACAAAATAGGAGAATTCCAATTTGGGCTTATGCTAAAACTAACCGTAAACTTAGATACAGGCCTAAACCTAGACATTGGAGAAGAAACAGTCTTAAGTTATAAGAGGGGTAATTATGGAAAGAGTTTACACAATTCCACTTAGAAATGTGAAAGAAGTCAAAAGGACTATCAGGGCTCCTAGAGCTATTAGGGAAATTAAAAATTTCTTAACCAAACACATGAAAGCTAGTGAAGTTAAAATCGACGAATCTATTAATCATGCTATTTGGGAAAGGGGTATTCAAAAAATACCTTCAAAAATCACTGTAAAAGCAGTTAAAGATGATGATGGTGTTGTAAAAGCTACTTTAGCTGAATAGACACACAATAATTAATGTGAGGTAACAATATGTTAAAAAGAGTAGATATTGTAGGAAATCCGAATGTGGGAGTTTTTATCACAGCAACCGATAATTTAGCAATTGTTCCTTATAATCTTTTAGATGATAAAGTAGATATTATTAAGGAAACATTGGATGTTGAGGTACTAAAATCTTCTATTTCAGGGTCAAGCCTTATAGGATCTTTATCTGTAGCTAATTCAAATGGTATTGTTGTTTCCCCACATGTTTTGGATAGAGAAGTTAAACAATTCAGGGATATGGGCTTAAACGTTGCTACAATTCCGGGCAATTATACTGCAGTTGGAAATATTGTTGCCGCAAACGATAATGGTGCAATAGCTAGTCCGTTTTTGGAAGGCGAGGCTATTGAGGTCCTTGAAGAAACTTTAGATGTTGATGTTAAAACTTCCCATATTGTTGGAAGTGACATTATCGGTTCACTGATTAAAGTAACTAATAAGGGTTTCCTAATCAGTTCAAGCGCCCTGCAATCTGAAGTTAACTTCGCTCGTGAAGTATTTGGTGTTGAAGGAGATATAGGTACTGTTGGAAGAGGTATTCCATTAGTAGGCGCCTGCACTATTGGCAATTCCAAGGGTGCAATAGTCGCTAAAGGCAGTACTGGTCCTGAAATGGCTAGAGTTGAGGAAGCGTTAGGCTTTTTAGATGATTTTTAATTAATATAATCATGAGGGATTTTATATGATAACAAAAATTTACAGAGTTAAAGGTACTTTTGTAATGGGTGATGAATACCATGGATTTACTAAAGAATACAAAGCAACTTGTGAAAGTGATATAGAAGACAAGATCTATTCTAATTTTGGAAGTAAACATGGTATCAACAGGAATCAAATTTCAATCAAATCAATTGAAGAAATTGCTCCTGAAGATGTTATAGACCCAGTCGTTAAAGAAATTTTATAACTGCATTGGGGGATTGGCATGGAAGATCAACAAAGATTAAACAGTCTTGTTAATGAAATCAATGTATATAGGCAACAAGCAGATTTAATTCAACAACAAATTGAATTAATACAGGCTTCTATTAGTGAAGTGGATGCACTATTTACTACATTAGATGATATTGAAGGTAAGGAATCTGTTGAAGCATTTGTACCTGTTGGTGCCGGTTCTTTTGTTAAAGGAGAATTAAAAAGCACTGACGAAATCATTGTCAGTATCGGTGCAGGAATTGCAGTTAAAAAAGATGCCGAAGGTGCTCGTGAAATATTATCCGGACAAAAAGAGGAATTAAAAGACAGTTTGGATAAAATGCTTGCTAATTTACAACAGGTAAGCGACATCGCCGGCAATCTTGAAGCTCAAGCACAGCAAATTGCAGCTGCAGCACAAGGTAATACGACCCAAATGGGTTAAATTATCTTTTTTCACTTTTTTTTATAAAACCATTTATTTAATATAAATGATAAACTTACTATTAATATTCACATTTTAACAGGTTGTGTTAGTTTTGTTCGAATCACTAAAAAAGAAACTTTCAAAAACAAGTGAAAAATTAGAAGAAGAGCTTGTTGAAGAAGCAAAAAATGAAGACAATATCGAAGAAGAATCAGGTGACAGATTCTCATTTTTCTCATTTGGACGTAATAATGAAGAAGAGGAAGAAAATTCACTCTCTGGTGCTGGTGAAATTCCTGAAGAAGTGGAAGAGGAGATTTTTGAAGAGGAAGTTGATGAGGAAAAATCTCACTTCTGGAAAAGGGATAAAAAACCTGTTGAATCTGTTGACGGCGAAGCTAAAGGTGGAATGTTTTCTTTTGTACGTGAAAAAACCATTCAGGAAAAACATGTTGATGATATTCTATTTGAACTTGAAATGGAATTGCTGCAGGGAGATGTTGCAATGGAGGTTGCAACTGAGGTTGTAGAAAGCGTTAAAGAGGATCTTATAGGTAAAAAAATCAAAAGAAGCAATGATATTACTGAATATGTTTATTATGCCTTAAGAGATGCAATTTCCGAGATAATTGATATTCCTGCAAAATCAATTACTGAAATGCTTGAAGAAAAAAAAGCACAGAGGAAGCCATTAGTGGTAATGTTTGTTGGAATTAATGGTACAGGCAAAACCACCACTATTGGTAAACTGGCTAATTATTACTTAAAAAAAGGTTACACTCCAGTCATTGCCGCTTCAGATACATTTAGGGCAGGGGCTATTGAACAAGTAACTCATCATGCCGATAATGTCGGTGTTAAAATCATCAAACACCAGAAGGGATCTGATCCTGCGGCCGTTGCATATGATGCAGTTGAACATGCATGTGCTCAAGGCAAAGAATTGGTTTTGATAGATACTGCAGGTAGAATGCAAACCAACACTAATCTTATGGATGAAATGAAAAAGATTAAAAGAGTATCCAAACCTGATTTGGTCATTTTCGTTGGAGATGCAATCACTGGTAATGATGCAACCGAACAGGCCAGAAAATTCAATGAAGCTATTGATATTGATGGTGTAATTCTTACCAAGGCCGATGCTGATAGTAAAGGTGGCGCATCGCTTTCTATTGGTCATGTTATTAAAAAACCGATCATGTTTTTAGGTGTTGGTCAAGGATATGACGACATCAGGGAATATGATGCTGAATGGATGCTGAATCAGTTATTTTCTGAAGAAAATGAAGCAACCGGTGATGAATAGCTCTTGATTTAACTGATATATCTTATTGTCAGTTAAATACTTTTTATTTTTTCTTAAATACTCTATCAAATCAAGATTTGAAATCTTATAATTTCATTATTAAATAAATTTTAATTCAACTTATTTAAATTTATTTTATCATCATTATTCTTTTTTTAATTAGTTCTATACTGTTTAAAGCTATTTTTTAAAAATTAAGCTATCTCAATCCAAATATCTTATT
Source organism: Methanobrevibacter sp. V14 (assembly GCF_963082475.1). Lineage (NCBI taxonomy): Archaea > Methanobacteriati > Methanobacteriota > Methanobacteria > Methanobacteriales > Methanobacteriaceae > Methanobrevibacter > Methanobrevibacter sp. V14. The sequence goes on along the minus strand of NZ_CAUJAM010000009.1, from coordinate 16,346 downwards.
AAAAAGGTTTATATATGTTTTTATATAAACCATTAATCACTCAATTTGAGGTGGTGAAAAAATTTCGATGAAGAACAAAACATTGATTTTATCAATTGTGCTAATCTTATTTTTCATGATAGGTGCAGTTAGTGCAGTTAATGAAACCGATGTAGTTGATTCTCCTGATGACTCTTTAGACGATGAGGTACTTTTGGACAATCAAAGAGAAATTCAAACAACAATTAAAAGCAACAATACTAATATTGTTAAAGGCAATGACTTCACTGTACAATTAACAGATGAAAATTCCACACCTGTTGCAAATAAATCAGTTCAGTTCACTCTGGATTCTCAAGTCACTAATGTCACGACTGATGAAAATGGAACTGCAAAACTTAAGATTTTAAAGGATGTTGGAAAATACACAGTCAAATACTCGTTTTCTTCTGATGGATATGCTGGATGTGAAAATTCAACTAAAATATTTGTCATCCCGACTTCTGCTTCTAAGATATTGGCTTCAAATTATAATGCTTATATTGGGATTAAAAATAAATACACAGTTTGTTTAACAGTTGGTGATGTTCCATTATCCGGCAGGGAAATAGTTTTTAAAATTGATGGTAAAAAATATATCAAAAAAACGAACAGAAATGGCAGAGCAAGTCTTAATATTGAAAAACCTAAAGGAACCTATAATATATGCTGCTATTATTATGGTGAGGACAATATTGATTCTGCAAAATGCAAAGCTAAAGTTAAGGTCATAAAAGGGATTCCTACCAAAATTAAAAAGGAAAATTCTGTAATTTATAGACATAAAAAAGCCGATTATCTTAAGGTCAAACTTTATGATGCCCGTGGAAACTTGCTCAAATCCAAAAAAGTTACTTTTAAAGTAAATGGCAAAACATATATTAAAAAAACAAACGGCAACGGAATTGCAAAAGTTAAAATCAAATTAAAAACAGGAACATATAAAGTAAAGGCGATATTTAAAAAGACCTCAATATATAATAAAACTTCAAAGACTATTAAAATAAAAGTTAAACCAAAACAGGCTCGAAACAATGGAATGTGGCTACTTTCCATTGATATGGGCAAAGTTAATTTTACCAGCCTTAAAAAGATTTCAACAAAGCACATTTTCTTGAATTCCAAATGCATTGAAAGATTCGGTAAAAAATATGTTGAATCATGGATTAAAACCGCTAAATCCAAAGGCATTAAAGTTCATTTATGGATGCAGGTATTTTACAACTCAGATGGAGGTTGGGTAAATCCAATTAAAAATGGCAAAATTAATCATAAACTAATTGATAAAAAAGTTAAGGAAGCTAAAAAATATGCCAAGATAAAAGGCGTTTCCGGAGTTCATTTTGATTATTTACGTTTCCCAGGCACTGCTTATAAGTATAAAAATGCTGTAAAAGCAGTTAACTTGTTTACTAAAAAAGCAACTAAGGAAATCCATAAAGTAAATAAGAAAATCATTGTATCGGCGGCAGTTATGCCTGAACCCTCTTCAATGAAGACGTATTATGGTCAGGACATCTCCACAATGGGCAAATACTTGGATATCATCGTCCCTATGGTTTATAAAGGGAATTATCATGCCAATTCAAAATGGATTAAATCGGTAACCAAGTCCTTTTCTAAAAAATCAGCTAAGGCAAAAATCTGGACAGGCCTTCAAACTTACAAATCAGATTCAAATATTAAAAAGATTTCAGCCAAAGAACTGATGAGGGATGCAGATGCGGCAGCGCTTGGTGGAGCATATGGAGTAATCTTATTTAGGTATGGTTTAATTAACTATATTGACTTTGCAGAGGTTTAATCATGAACAATAAAATATTAATCTTTTCAATGATTTTAATGGCTATTTTATCCGCTTCTGCGATATCGGCAAATGATAATGTAACCGGTACTTTTGAAGTGGAGGATAGCATAATTACTAATGAATCTCAAATAAATGAAATTGACGATTCAATAATTGAAAATACAAATTCTACAAACACTAATGAGGATATAGCTATTTCTGAAATATCCTCTTCAGATGTGGTCGGATATAAATCATTTCCCACAACAATCACAGGGATATTAACATCAAATGGAACGCCACTGTCTTCTAAAAATGTTAAAATTGTTTTAAATGGGGTAACATATAACAAAATCACTGATAGTAACGGTAAAGTTAGTTTAAATGTTAAATTAGCTGAAGGTTCCTACACTGCCCAATTTTTCCACGATGGGGATAATTTAACAAGCAATGCAGTTGCAACTTCAAAATTAATGGTTATGGATCTAATTAAAACCAAACTTAAATTGGGAGATAAGGATATTAATTATCGCCAAGGTTCTAAATGCTTATTTTATGTTAAGCTAGTTGATTCAAATGGAAATGCTATTGGAAACCAGTGGGTTACATTTAATGTTGATGGTAAAAATTATACGGTTAAAACAAACGCATACGGTAATGCTAAAATCTATTTAAAACTTAAGAAGGGTAAATATAAAGTAAAATATTCCTTTAAAACATCTTTTCCATATCTTTCTTCTAGCGGATCATATAAAATTGATGTGAAAAATAAAATGCCTAAAGGCAATGGCTATTGGCTATGGTCTTCTCATATGAAAAAAGTAAATCTTAAACGCCTGTCTGGAAAAGGAACTAAACATATTTTCCTCCATGTCCATGCCATATATCAGCATGGAAAACCTTCTGTAGTATCATTTATTAAAAAAGCACATAAATATGGAATTAAAGTTCATTTATGGATGCAAGTATGCTATAATAATGGAAAATGGGTAAGGCCGGTTAATAAAGATGGTTCTTTAAAATACTGGTTTTTAAATAAGAAAGTCAAAGAAGCTAAAAAATATGCTAAAATTAAAGGTGTTGATGGAATTCACTTTGACTATATGCGATTTGGAGGAACAGCACACTTGTATAAAACTTCAACAAAAGCTATTAATTATTTCGTTAAAAAGGCTAGCGTATCTGTTCATAAAGTTAAGTCCAAGTGTATAGTTTCAGGAGCTATAATGCCTGAACCCGGCATGATGGAGTATTATTATGGTCAAGATGTTCCAAAAATCAGCAGATACTTGGATGCACTACTTCCGATGGTTTATAAAGGAAATTATGGTCAGGATACTTCTTGGATTACTTCAGTTACAAGGACTTTTGTCGATCAATCAAATGGAGCCCAAGTCTGGTGCGGCCTTCAATCTTACCATTCAGACAGCAATGCTATAAAATTGTCTCATAAGGCTCTTTTAAAAGATGCAAAAGCCGCTAAAAATGGAGGGGCAAATGGAATTGTTTTATTTAGATTTGGTATAAGTTGCAATTTTAATTTTAATAAAGTTTAATGAGTTAATTTTATTAACTCTACCATTTTCTTTTTGCTAGTGCTTTTATGCGCTTTTTTTCAATATTTTTTTCCCTATCGGATTGGTATTGTTTCTTTTGGCGATTGGTTGCTGTTTCATTATTTCTCATTACTGTTACAAGATCTATTGAATTGCCGCTGCATGCCATTATCACTCGTATTTCTTTATAATCCTTATTTGAAGGAGCATTGTAGACTACGGCATATAGATTATTTTCTGTGTGTTCGTAATTTATAGGTTCTTCACATAGTATGCAGTTAACAACATATTCGCGACTTAATCCGTTATCTTTGAGCCTTTCGATAAAATGGTGATTTTCAAAGCACCAATTTATGCCTGTGGTTTCACCCATTATAAATTTGTCAAAAACATTCATCAGTTATTAATATGTAAATGTTTATTATATATTTTTTACAAATGTAATACCTATGTCACAAAAAAATCAATGGGATTCATCGACAGCATTCATTTTCGCCATGATTGGGGCAGCTGTTGGGCTTGGCAATATATGGAGGTTTAGTTATGTGCTCTACTCTAATGGGGGAGGTTCATTTTTCATTCCTTATCTTATTGCTATTGCCATCATGGGAATTCCATTTTTAATACTTGAATATGGTGTGGGGTTCTCGTTTAAAGAATCTTTCTCGAATATTATGAAGAAAATCAACACGAAATTCGAGATTATTGCATGGATTTTGGTTTTGTTCGTCTTTATTGTTACAGTTTATTATATGGTAATTTTAAGTTGGGATTTGGTATATCTTGGATCTAGCTTCACATTTAGCTGGGGATCTGATGCGGCGGCCTACTTCGTTAACAGCGTAGGCGGAAGTTCCAATCTTGACAATGCTAGTTTTTTATTAATTCCAACAACTGTTGGTGTTTTACTTCTATGGGGTGTTTTATGGTTTATTTCACATAAAAATGTTGAGGAGGGTATTGGAAAGGCATCTAAAATTCTTATTTCTTCTCTATTTATTATGATGGGGGCTATTATTGTTTATGCATTGACTTTGCCCGGTGCAAGTATTGGCGTTACAACATTATTGACTCCGGATTGGAATAAGCTTTTGGATGTAAACATTTGGCTTGCTGCTTTTGCACAGATTATTTTCTCCTTAAGTATGGGTCAGGCCATTGCACTTACTTATGCAAGTTATTTGCCGGAAAACTCTAAGTTAATCGATAATGTTTTAATAGTGGTTGCATCTAACTCTTTATTTGAAATTTGCACTACATTTGGAGTATTTTCAATTTTAGGTTACATGTCATATACTGGAGGAACTCCTATGGTTCAGTTAATCACTGAAGGCACCGGATTAATATTCATTGTCTTTCCAATGATTTTCAACATTATGGGTCCAATCGGAAGAGTTTTAGCGCCGTTGCTATTCCTGGCCATATTATTTGCAGGCATTACTTCAGCTTTAGGTTTTTTAGAACCGATGTTAAATTCAACATCAGATAAACTTGGATGGTCTAGAAAGAAAACCGCAACAGTTTTAAGCATTGTTGGATGCATATTTTCAGTCATTTTAACAACAGGCATTAGCAGTTACCTTGTTGGTATTATAGATTCATTTGTAAATGAATTCGGAATTCTACTTTTAATAGGTGTTCAATGTATTGCATTTGCTTGGTTTTATGGTGTGGAACGTTTCCTGTCTGTACTTAACGAACATTCTACATTTAAAGTTGGCAGAACTTGGGTATTTGTGATTAAATATTTGCTTCCATGTGTTTTAATCCTGATGTGGGCTATCGGTATAGTTCAGCTATTTTCAACTGCAAAAACATTTGAGATTATGGTTGATTTAATGATTATTGTTGCCGCAGTTCTTGCTGCAATTCTTTTGACAAAAATTAAACCGGCAAATGACTGACATCATTTAATAATTTTTATATGCATCATATCCGGAGTATAGGTGGTATAATGTTTGAAGACCACTTCCAAGGGAGTTATTTATAAAAAACCATACGATTATGTGGATAAGTACTGCTGCGCTAAAAAGCCATAATCCTTTCTGTTTGTCCCCATTTAAATATTGGCTTAGACCGGGTATGATAAATGAGAAAATTCCATATTTTAGTGAATTGGTATTCATTATCCTCAAATCCTTTGCACTTTAGTTTGTATGTTTAATTATATTTACTTTGCAGCTAATTATTTTAATACTTTTGGGTCATTTAAACTAAATTGTCTATTCATCCTTTTAGTAAATGGGCATGGAAATATTTATCATATATTAAAATAAATATTTTAACCATGAAAGTGAAGTTGGCAGTTATTGTGCTTTTGGCAATGTTTCTTATGGGTATTGTAAGTGCAAGCGAGGATGTGAAGTATTCAGATGAAGCAAAAAATATAACCTTCAGGGATGTGAAATTCACAATTCCTGCAGGATATGGGGAATCAAAAGATAATGAAAACTTCAATGATTTGGGATCTGATGGAAAAACTTGTTTTTATATTAATGAAGCCAAGGGAGAAATTATCATAACCGTCATCTCAGACTGGATGGGCATGAGTTTAGATGAATTGTACAAAAAGGGTGCTAATAAATCAACAATAAATAATCATACTGGTTGGAATTATACTGAAGACGGCTTACACTACTTTGGATATGTTCAAGGTGATAAAGGTATAATAATAGCTGTTACAAATGAAACAAGGTTGTCTCAGGTAATCTTATAAATACTGTTAAGTCTAAAGGCGGATGGTACCTTTAGAACTTAAACTAAAAAATTTTTTTAGTATAACACAGGAGTGTGTTATGCATAGTAATATATTATATGTCTTATTTAAAGTTTTATTTATTTTTACATGCCTAAATTTTGATTCAAGGCATTTAGGTTTGACTAAATCAAATTCAATCTATATTTTTAAAAATTCAATTGGTAAATAATTATATTAATAAATTTAAACAAAATCATGGTTATGAAAGTCAGATATGTTCTTGCAATTTTAATTTTATTTACATTAATTGCATGTGTTCATGGTGAGAAATTCACTCCTGAATCTGGAACATTTGCATTTAGGGAAGTGGAAATCTTTGAGATAAATGGGATTAACTTTACAATACCTGCAGATTATAATATAACTTATGAAAATAACACTGAAATGGATTTCGAACATGGAAAAAACAAGTTAAATATTTCTGTTGCGGATAATGGAACTGTTGAAAAAGTTAAAAAGGACATGTCAAAAAACATCACTTCCGGAAAAACAATGCTTGGGTCTCAAAAGGGTTATCTTGTAGATAAAAATGGCACTTATACATTTTCTTATATGAAAAATGATAAATTGGTTGTCATTAAATCAGAAAACATGCCATTAATGATTGGGGCTATGGAAGGAGTTAAATAAATTATTTTTAGTGATAATATGGGATTCAATAAAAAACATGCAATGATTTTATTAATTTTCATTTGTGCTTTGCTTGTTATGGGTGTGGCTTTAGCAAAAGATGTGGATGCGGCTAAAACTAAAAAAGTAACAGTTAGGATTCATGATTTTAAACCTGGAGTATTATGGGCTCCAAAAGCGGTCAAACTTAAAAATGGGGATGCGATAGCCGGATACGTTACATACTCAGGCAATATGCAGTTTGACAGGGGAACAGGCGTTACAGCATGGTATATTGGAAATGGCATGAATGGGGACATTGAACCCCATCACACTAAGATAGTTAAAGTTAAATTTTACTTTAAAAATGTAAAAAAACACGTGAAAACCAAAACAGTCAAAGGAAATAGCGCTCATATTTCAACAGGATTGATTAAAGGATACGCTCCTTATAAAGCGAAGGTTTGGTATAGGACTTATTAAAAAATAACTTTCATCATAACCATTCATCTCAATTTAATATCCATACCTGCCGCATAATCCAAAGTAACTCTGATAATAATGGTCTTATTGGAGAGCATAATGATTTGCAGTAATTCGGATAGTTGAAATCTTAAAAAAAGAATCAGATTCGCTGTTGATTGCCACAATCTTATGAAAAGAAGTAATTCCTATTCATAAAATGCCATAATTCATTTAAATAAAAATAATGAGGATTACTCCCCGATTATTTTATTCGCTCATAATGTGGGGATTCGTATCTGATTTTAATTTTACTCACCTTATTCAAATCATGACAGTACACTACACCAGGGGTTCCATTAAAGTCTAAGCAGGACTCCCAAGAGCGGTCCCAATAATATTTTCCATTATGGTGGAGTGTTTTGAGTTTTGTTGTGATGTCCAGATAGGTTTTTGCCGTTTTATTCCCAGCTATTACCAAAATATATTGCATGTCTTTTTCTACATAATTAAAAGTTCCAATAACTATAGAACCAATTGTGTATTTTCGCTCTCCTTTTTTGAAAGGAATTACATTTGTTCTATATTTTGCATATTTGTACTTTTTAATGCTGGATTTCTTTTTAGAGGTAACTTTTACATTAACGGAACCTTTAAGTTGAGTATCAGACCCACCAATACTTATATTGCAAATTCTTGTTGTTTTATAAACCTTTTCAACTGTAAGAATTTTTCCTTTTAGTTTTTTGATAGTTTTGAAGTATTTTGTTTTAGGAAGTTTAATAGTTATGCTGGCTTTTCCTTTTTTATCTGTTTTGGTTTTATAGGTTTTACCATCATACTTGAAGGTCACTTTTTTATTTTTCAGTACTTTATTGTCTTGTGTTTTAAATTTTGCTGTTATTTTGACTTTTTGTCCTTGTTTGCCACTAACAGGTTTAGCTTCGATTTTTACAGGGGGTTTTTTAACAGGATTTGTTTCAACTGAGCTATTGGTGATGTCAGTTGAGATATTTTCAACTTCTTCTGGGGGTGTGGTATTTACATCATTAGCTATAATCTGTAGTGTTTTCACTAGCAGAAGCAGCGCCAATTAATATAAACAACAATCCTAAAAGTAAAAATGTCAATTTCAAATTAATTTTAACCATAATATGTCTCCTTATGTTTTAAGTTATATTTTTTTTAGTAATAAATTTATTGGACAAACTCAAATACAAATAGCATTTCTATAAAAATTTCGAATCAACAATATTTTTAAAAGAATCATTTTATTCGGCATAGTTAAACAAATTCGTAATTGTATTTCTTTTTTTAATAGTTTTATCTATTTCTGCTGTTTCGGCACAGGATAATGCTACATCTGAAATAGGTTTAGATGAAAATACAACAATTGTAGAAGTTGAAGAAAATGATGACACACTGAATGTTGAAATGAATAAAAGTGAATTAAGGGGAGGTGGTTCGGCATTTGCTGATTTGCAAAACCTAATCGACATTACTCCTGATGGAGGTGCATTAAATCTATATCAAAACTATGCCTATGAACCAGGTGACAATGTGATAACAATTAATAAACCAATAACTATCAACGGACAAGGTCACACACTTGATGGTAAATCAGCTTCAAGTATATTCTGTATAAAAGGCAATCCAGTTACATTAAAAAATATAAGATTCATAAATGCTAATAATATAGTAACAGATTATGGTGGTGCCATTGATTGGTTTGGGGATAATGCTAATTTAAATAATTGTCATTTTGAGAATAACCATGCTAAAAATTTTGGTGGTTATTTACTTACAAGGATTTAATTGTCAAATAACAAGTTGTACTTTTATAGACAACACTGCTCAGCATGGGGGTGCTGTTTATTGGAGTGGTGATAATGTATGCTTCAAATTATTGTTCTTTTAACAATAACAATGCTAAGTATTATGGTGGTGCTGTTGAATGGAATGGTGCTAATGGTGCTTTAAGTCATTGTTCTTTTAACAATAACCATGTTGAAGACTATTATGGTGGTGCTGTATTTTGGCATGGTGCTAATGGTGCTTTAAGTCATTGTTCTTTTAACAATAACCATGTTGAAGACTATTATGGTGGTGCTGTATTTTGGCATGGTGCTAATGGTGCTTTAAGTCATTGTTCTTTTAACAATAACCATGTTGAACACTATTATGGTGCTGTATTTTGGGATGGCACTAATGGTGCTTTAAGTTATTCTTCTTTTAACAATAACCATGTTGAAGACTATTAGGTGGTGTTGTATTTTGGGATGGCACTAATGGTGCTTTAAGTCATTGTTCTTTTAACAATAACCATGTTGAAGACTATTATGGTGGTGTTGTATTTTGGCATGGTCTAACGGTGCTTTAAGTTATTCTTCTTTTAACAATAACCATGTTGAAGACTATTATGGTGGTGCTGTTTGTTGGAATGTTAATAATGGTAAATTAAGTGGTTGTTCTTTTGTTAATAACTATGCTGATAGTAATAAAGGTAATGCTATTTATTTTTATAAATCAAGTGCGATTTATAATTGTATTTTTAGTATCTATCGTCCTAAAAAAACAGCTACTGTTAATGTTAAAAATTTAATTTACGATGCGGAGACTAACTATCCTGTTGCATACTATAAAAATGGTATTAATATTGTTAATTCTTTGTTAAATAATGGTATTACTTTTAATAATTTACGCAATGGAAAAAATACTATTAAAATGGTATTTAATGGTTTTTCAAATTACATAATTATAACTGGTGATACTTATTTAAGGGCTAAAAATATTCTAATGTTTTATAACGACGGAACAAAGTATAAGGTTAAACTAACCAACTACAAAGGTAATCCTTTAGTTAATAAAAATGTTAAAATCACAATTGCAAATAAAAACTACTATGTGAAAACCAACAAAAAGGGTTATGCAATTTTACTTCTTAAACAAAAACCTGGAAAATACTTAGTTATCACCAGATTCAACGGAGATCGTGACTACGGATCAAGTTTATATAAAACCACACTAAAAATCATAAAATCTCCAATAACAGAAAACAAAAACATGATAATCTACTTTTTAGGAGGAACATTTAAAGTAAAAATAATCAAACTAAACAAAAAATCTGTAGGGGCTGGAAAAACAGTTAAATTCACCATTGACGGTAAAACATACGCTAAAAAAACAAACAAAAACGGATACGCAAAATACGAAATCCTACAAAAATCTGGAAAATACACAATAACCACAAAATACTCCAAATTCAAACAAAAAAACACAATCAAAATCAAACCAGTACTAACAGCCAATAACGTAGTCAAGAAAAAAACAAAAACAACAATATTCAAAGCCAAACTAATAAAAACAAACGGAAAAGCAAACCCTAAAAAAACAATAACATTCAAATTCGAAGGAAAAACATACAAACAAACAACAAACAAACACGGAATCGCAACACTAAAAATCAAAAACTTAAAAATAGGCAAATACAAAATCATTTGGAGTAATGCCTGAAAGTGTATAATTTCCATTAAGCATATGGATAACTGTGTTATCTTCAAGGTTTTTTAATGTTGTTATAAAATCTCTGGGGTTGTTTTCATCTAAACCACTGCCGTTACCATCTGGTGAAACATAAAGGTGTTTTAAATTAACACCATCACCTAACCACCCACTACTATTACTATCTTCTTCTAGAATTCTATTTGGTGTATTATCTGATTTTTCTAATATTTCATCAGCTTTTACAATATTATTTTGATTTAACTCTTGTAAATTTGTATCATATGAATTGGAAATTGAATCTTCATTATCTATTTCAAAAGAATCTGCATTTAAGTTAGTTTTATTAACATCTTTTGCAACAATAAAATTCAAACTCAATAAAAAAATAATCATTAATACAAATACAACACTTTTATTTAGTCTCATAGTTATTCAATCATTTTTAAAAAAATAATAGAATGTTTCAAAATTTTTTTATTCGAAAACTTCCTATTAAATATAAATTAGATTTTTCTAGTATTTTATGGCATAAAAATGCTTATCGTCAGTACCAATGTATACAGTGCCATTGTTATTAACGACAATATTGCCGACAATAGCAGAACCAGCATTAAAAGCCCAACTTAAACTTTGGGTAATATTTTTATCTAACATATTGGCATTAAATGCCCATAATATGCCGTTATTGTCTCCAATGTAAAGTGTTCCATTATAACATGTCATGGCTGATGTAACTGGATTAATGTTGAAATCAGTTTTACTGCAGGTTAATGATGAACTAGTATAACTAGCATAATAAATATAGCCATTAGCATCTACAGTGTAAACATTACCATTACCATCGGTAATTAACTTATTGCAAGTACCATTTAATGTGGTTGAAGTAATAACCTCTAAATTGGAATTTAATAATGAAATAGCAGTGCCATTATTTGATAAAACACAGATAGTTCCATTAGCATCAATAATAGGATTACCTACAGTACCGCTAATATTATGACTTGTCCCATCAACTAAATTATAAGCAATTAAACCATATATTGTATTGACATAAAGAGTATTGCCATATATGTAGGGTTGGGATAATATTGCTGGTGTGCCATAAGTTACATTAGTAAGTTCTAAAATACTACCATAGTAATAGTAATCTGAATCATGTTTAATCATTGAAATCCAATGATTATCATTGTTGCCATATCCATATTCACTGCTTATATAAATGGTGTTATTATAAATCACCGGTTTATAAAGGCTTGAGCCTTGATAAATGTTTGCGTTAGTTAAAAATGCACCATTTGTCAAGTTAAAGATATATAATGCGTCCCATGATGCTGGCGCATAAATGGTATTTCCCTCAACTAATAGCTCATGGAAATATCCAAATTCAGTTGTGAAATTCCAAACAAGAGCATGGTTAGTATGATTAAAACAGTACAAACTATGATTTGCCGGAATTAAAATATATTGGCCACTAATAACTGGAGTGCCACTTAATGCACTACCTAAAGAAATATTCCAAGTAGCATTGCCTACATTAGTTTCTGGGGGAATTGTTATATTGCCTGTATTAGTTCCATTTGTGTTGTTTTCAGGCTCAACATTACTGGAATAATCAGAAATAGTATTGTTATATTGAACAACGTTTACTTTGTCATTCGCCACAAAAACAGATCCAGTACCATTATTTGGTCCATAAAATCCATTATTGGTATAGGTTAAGTATGCTGCAGTATTGCTGTTTCCAGTATAATAATATGCAAGTGCATGGCCTGAATTATTATTAGCCCTATTATTGATAAATTCACACCTATCAACTTTTAAGCTACCTTTTCCACCACCACATACTGCTCCACCTTTACCAACTGTTTCATTAGCACTATTGTTTATGAAGTTACAATTGGAAATATTTGCATTACAACTGCTACTTGAAATTGCACCACCATTTAATTTAAGTGCAGTATTATTAGTGAAATTTGAATTTTCCACGTTTAAAGTTCCTGAACTTATAACAATTGCTCCACCATTACCTGTTAGTGCAGTGTTGTCTTTAAATTTTGAATTTTTAATAACAACTTTTGGTGTACTCATATAATTACTTGCCCCAATAGCACCTCCACCAGTGTTGGTTGTTGCATAATTATTTGTAAAAGTTGAATTAATGACGGTTAAATAACTGTAAGTGTATAATGCACCGCCATTCCATCTGGCATAATTATTTGTAAAATTAGAACGAATAATTGTTGTATTAGCATTACTATGTGTATGAATTGCTCCTGCCCACCAGTATGCACCATTATTTTCAAAAATGGAATCATAAACAACTAATTGTCCACAATTATTAATTGCACCAGGTTCAGTAGTAGCATAATTATCTTTAAATATAGACTTCTTAACAGTCATTCTAGCATTGTTAACTGCAGTACCCCAAGAGGAACAATAATTGGTTACTGCACCAAAACTACATCTGCAATTTGTAAAAGAACAATTTTCAAGTAATGCATATCCGTAATTTAACCAGATTACTGACTGATGTGATCCAGTTGCATTAATATTATTAAATATGCAATTTTTAAATGTGTAATTTCCATTGCCCATTAATTTAATAAAGACATTGTCAGATAAGTATTGGAAATATACAAATATTGGATGTGATTATTATATGGTCAAAACAATTAGAATAAATGAAGACTTTAAACAATTGCTGAAATTGAAAATTGTTGAAACCAGAAAAACACAAGGAAATGAAACTAATCAATAACACAGTACTGGTGGAAGTGCTAAACAGCCTAAAAAAGAACGATTACAAAATCGAACCGGATGAAATAGTAGAAGTCCTGCTAAACCGGGACAAGGTGGTTTTTCTAACAGATAAAGATTATGGAGAAATCCTAAAACTATTTAAATATTACAATCTAGGGGTTAACTACTATGATTGCACTATATTAAACACAATTATGGACAGCACCCCTTCTGTTGCAGTGTCATTCGATTCAGACTTTGATAAAATCCAAGGAATAATAAGAATCTATTTATAAAAATAGCGGGAAATATAATTTATTTCCATCATGCGTTTAAGATTATTAATATCCTCCTTAAGCAAATCCTGTTCCATAGTATTTTACGAAATGTTTACCCCAAAAAATTTCATCACCGATTTCCAATTGTTTCTCTATCCTATGAATATATTCACCAAGCAGAGATCTGGTTTGGCCAAATTTAACCATTCTAAAGATGTATTCTCATATAAATATTATGAGCTTGCCTATATTCTTTAAAATGCTCTTCAAGTAATTTAATCTCATCATGTTCAAGTTTATCTGAAGTTTTCATGAATAGATATTTGTCATTTCAGAGATAAACTTTTCATAATATACTATAACAAAATAAATCTAAATTAATAATATTGCAACAATTGCTCCTACGATAGTTGCAATTAAATTAACATGTTCGTTTGTTAAAAGTCCCTGATTTTCAAATAATGCTCCTAAAATACTATCCATAAAACAACCAATGGTTCCAGAAACTATTGAAACTAAAATTGCAGAGAGAGGATTTTCTAAAATTCCTAAAAAGTATGCTGAAATACCAATAATCGCTGCACCAAAAATCCCAGTTGCCGTTCCCAATACTGAAACCGCGCCATTTGTGCCGGGATCTACTTTTTGCAAAGTTGTAATTAAACGAGGATGAGTATCCAATACACCAATTTCAGAAGCTAGTGTGTCTGCAGTTGCAGTTGCAATAGCCCCAATAAATCCTCCAACGAATGGCAAATAATATCCTCCAAATGCAGCCATAAAACATGCGACCACACCATTTGAGATTACATTTTTAGAAGTTCTCCTTCCTTCAAATTCTCCAAGTGACATTTTATACTTTTTAGAGAATTTTGTGGCAATTAACGACATGACAAGGAATAGAACAATTAATAAAAGCCAGTTCGTACCTGCAGAGAATATAATTATTATTCCCATGACAATCATAACTGCTGAACCAAATAAATCTAGAGATTTTCTTCTATAAGTAATGAAACCTAAAATAAACAAAAGAATAACATAAACCCAATTTATCATTAAAAATCCGAACATTATTACCACAACTTTCTATAAGTATTTGTTAAAAATAATATAAAAAGATTTTTAAACCTTGTAGAAAGCATGTTAAAATTTTGATGAATATCGAATTTTTTTGCTTGTTTTATTTAAATAATCATTTTAAATGGTTTTTTCTTATTTTTAACATGTTTTTATTGATTACTCTTTTTCACTTGCACTTTTACTTTTGAGAAAATTTTTTCATATCTCGCCTTGATTTTAATTTTAAGCTATTTGATTACTTTAATTTTTTTACACTTGAATTAATACATGACATTATTTAAAAAACCTAATAATAAATTATAAATATGCATAATTGAGAATAATTATTAATATAAATAAAAAAATAAACTATTTCCACATTATTATTTAAATTCAGGAATGTTAACTCTTTTAATTTTAGGATTAATATTAATGGAAAAAGTAAAGATGAAAAACTATTTGAACTTGGTCAAAATCAAAATAATTACTTGACTTTGTTGAATTAACATTCAACTATTGAAAAATGGATATTACAAAGCATTCCTGTGATAGCAACCATATAATACAATCAATCACAATTACACACCATTTTAGCGATGCAAACTTACTTGAAACAATAGAAATTTAGAAGTTTCAGATAAAATAACCCAATTTGAAACTTAAAAAGTTACCCCATTACATAACAATCCCAAAATTCTTTTTAATAATGTCAGACACAAGATTAAAAGAGTTAAACAAATTAATCCTATACCTACATCAATAGATTGTAAATTAGCAGTAATTTATGAGACAGGACATATAAGTGACTATGCAGACCAATATTATGTAAAATAAGATGAAAAATCTAAAAAAGCTAAATTAAAAACCATATTTCAATTGATGTCAACACAAGAATAATTTTAAATTATTCGGCAAATTGAGATTCAAAATACGGCACACAATTCATAATATCTTCTATAATGCAATTAAAACAAATTCAACCACATTTATATACGGGCATATAAAGCTTATGATTCATAACTCATAAAAAAATGCATAAATTAAGAATTAGGAGCATTTAACCATACCATTAAAAAAGATATAACCGGACATTATCTGCTAAATTGTACTAACCCATCTGGTACCACATATACCCAAAAAATGAATGTGGAAAGTAGATATATGTAATAAAAAAAAGATTAAACATAGCAACTATAGCCGAAGCACAACCTTCAAAATAAAGAAACAAAACTCAAAGATGTATTCTATAACATTTACATAGCAATACAAATATTTTAAAGAAGGTTTCTACAAGGTTTATTTTAATATATTAATAAACTACATTTTTTACATAACGGTGGATGCATTGAAAATCAAATTAGTTTTTTAACTTTGCATAAAATCCGCCCAACCGTTTTTAAAACTACTATACTATATCATGTCTGTCTCTTATACACATTCCCGAGCCAACGGAACCCCTCTACACTCCGATGGCCGCCTTTTCCTTGAAAAAAAAAAAAACAAGCACTAACAATGGAGCACAAGCTCCCTTACATCACCTCATACCGACATGTATCACTAGCTAGGTAGCCACGTGA